>LUQO01000009.1 GCA_001627865.1 SAR324 cluster bacterium REDSEA-S27_B3 | reverse complement strand
TCTGCATTAATTCCAACCCTGATAGTGGATGGATTAGACATTGAAGTGTTACCGCATCCATACCAGACAGATCCACTGCCGACACCTCTTTTGATCACAGTGGATTTTTGATTAAGCTTCTCCGCAGACTCACGCCATTCTGTCCAGCGGTTCTTCAGTGACTCCAGGCACTCAACCTGCCCGACGCTGTTTTCCAGAAGCTGTCCTGTGTTTGTACGGTCACCTTTCCTGAGCGCGTTTTTTATCCTGAACTCAAGCGGGTCCATCCCAATCTTTTCCGAAAGGGTGTCCATCAATGCTTCATGAGCAATAGCAGCCTGTGGGGTGCCAAAACCACGGAAAGCCCCGGAAGGTGATTCGTTGGTGAACAGGGCTCGTGTTTTGGAAAGCACATTCGGCACAAAATAAGGTCCTGTGCAATGTATAGGAACCCTGTCCGCGACAGTAGGCCCCCATGAAGCATATGCTCCGGTATTAAAATCTCCATGAAATTCAAAGGCGGTCAATTTTCCTTCACTGCTGCAACCGGCTTTTGCCCTGATGCGCACCGGATGTCTTTTTGTGGTGGAAGCCAGTGATTCAGGACGTGTGTAAACGCATCTTACAGGCCGGTCCAGAATCCATGCCGCAACTGCCACCAGAGGCTGAACTGACATATCCAGCTTGCCTCCAAACCCCCCACCTACAGCAGACGGAATAATTCGAATTTGTTGTTCATCAATTCCAAGTACATGTGCTACTTCTGTCAGGTCCATGTATGGTGTTTGCGTGCAGACGAATAATTCAAGCCGATCACCGATTCTGCGTGCATATCCTGCTTCAGGCTCAATGTAACCGTGTTCAATTGCCGAAGTAGTCCAAAGACCTTCTGCTACAGCATGTGAGCCTGAAATTCCTTTTTCAACATCACCTTTTTTAACAAAGCCCCTCGACAAAGTATTGTCAGGAAATTGATCCTGTACAGGATCCAGGTTCCCCGCAAGAGCACCATCCAAACCGCGTACTGCTTCAGTCGGATGCCAAACCAAGCCTAAGTCCTGTTCGCTAACCGCCTCCACGCTTGCGCGATCACCGACTAACGCGACCACTGCCTCTCCCCTGTAGCGCACATGATCCTTTGCTAATACCGGCTGATCCTTGATGTCAGGATAAATTCCGAAACCATTGTTGCCAGGTACATCATCCGCGGTAAGCACCTTGACCAGCCCCGGATATTTCTTCAACACCTGTTCCGGATGATTGAGCGAGAAACGCGCGCGCGCATGAGGAGAACGGATTGCGCGGAGCCAAAGGGAGTCTTCCGGAGCAGTATCTGCTCCAAAGATTTCCTCTCCTGTAAGTTTTTTGTGACCATCGACTTTCACCATGCGTGAACCTACAGCATTTCCTGTTTCCGGAACGGAAATAAGATTCTTATTTTTTCCGGAATTGATCACAGCCTTAACGATTTTTGTATATCCTGTACAGCGGCACAAAACACCGCTTAATGCTTCAAGTACCTGCTCTTCAGAGGGGTTAGATACCTGATCCAATAATGACTGTGCCGCCATCAGCATCCCTGGTGTACAGATGCCGCACTGCGCCGCCCCTTCATCCAGGAATGACTGTTGAAGTGGCGTCAGTTCACCATTTCTTGAAAGACCTTCAACAGTACGGACATTACAGCCTTCCAGCTGTCCTGCTGCAGTCAAACAGGCATAACGCTGCTCTCCATCTATCAGGATGGTGCAGGCACCGCAATCTCCAGCGTCACACCCCACCTTTGTTCCAGTCAATCCTAAATCTTCACGAAGAACGTCAGAAACCCTGCGTAATTGATTTGAGTTAATAGTTTGAGGGTTGTTATTCAGAACAAATGATACTTTTTTGTTTTCTGCTGTACTCATTTTTTATACAACTCCTTTTACAGCGCGAAGAACCAATTCCGGGATTACGGCGTTTCGGTATGCCGCAGATCCGCGGACATCATCAATAGGCTCCAATGTATCCAGATACGCAGGCTTGATTTCCAGATCCTTGAGCTTTTGACCTTGAGCTTCCTTTTCCAACAAGCTCAGTCTTTGAGAAACCGCGGAGCATGCACCTACTGCAACATTCAGCTTCACAATTTCCCCTGGTTCGTTCAATTCTGCAACCACTCCAACCATAACAATTGAAATTACCAGAAATGCGCGGGACCCCAGTTTTTCAAAATTTCCATGCGCGTCTTTGCCAGGATGTGGAATCAAAATTCCGGTAACAAACTCATCATTTTTTCTGGCAGTTTTCCTGTTCCCAAGAATAAACTCTTTCAGGGGAAGTGTTCTTGTTTCATTTACAGACATCAACTCAACTTTTGCATCAAGAGCCATCAGATTGGGAACGCTGTCAGCTGCAGGAGAGGCATTACAGATATTACCACAAATTGTTCCTGCATTTTGGGTTTGGACTCCTCCAATTGTTTTCACTGCTTTTTTCAACCCGTCAAACGCCCTGGGCAGTTTTGCCTTAACAACATCAGTCCATGTTGTCAACGCCCCCAGATGTATCTCGTCTCCGGTTTCCCTGATGGAACGTAATTCCCTGATACCTGTCAAATCCATGACTTTTTCATTGAGATGTTTACCAACTCGTGCCGGATAAAAATCTGTTCCTCCTGCCAGTAAAGTCCAGGGATACTCACTCAAAGCAACAAGTCCGTCATTAAGATTGTCTGGTCGATAATAATCTAGCATTTGCAAAAGTTAATGTAATCAGTTCTGAAAAAAATCCTTTAATTGTTATATACATAGTGTGTTTTTACCTGCCGCACAGGGTACATCAAGAGGGCTGATTTAACAACTTTAAATTGACAGATTGTAAAATCAGACTCGTTTGATTTACAACTGTGATGCTGACTAAATAATAAATTTTCAATACCGGACATAATTCCAATTTTTTCGGCTATAACTCCTTGCCGGAAAAAATAATATCCTGTAGTATGCAAGCAATTGAAGCTACCAAAATTAGTCTGCAAATTCATGTTTACCCACCTGCACCTGCACACACAATATTCCCTGCTTGAAGGAGCAATCCGCATAAAAGATCTTGTACCAGCACTAAAAGAAGGTGGCTTTGAATCCTGTGCCATTACCGATCATGGAAACATGTTTGGCGCAATCGAATTTTATCACACTTTGAAAACAGCAGACTTGAAGCCGATTATCGGTGTTGGCGCGTCAGTGATTGAAGAAGACTCAGAATTCGAGACAAACGGTTCCGCTAGAAATATAACTTCGCCGGGACAGATTCAATTACTTTGTCAGAATCGTGAGGGCTATCACAATCTCGGTATGTTGGTGAGCCTCAGTTATACTGAAGGGAAAGTCAATGGAATCCCGTGCATAAATCATCAATTACTGAGGAAATATAATGATGGTTTGATTGCGTTGAGTGGTGGAATGAACAGCCAAATAAACCGGTATTTGCTTGACGGATGTTCGGTAGACGCACGTCGTGTTGCACGCTGGTACCGGAACGTATTTGGTGATCGTTACTATATTGAGCTGCAAAATACCGGACTTCCGGAACAGACAGAACTGAATAATCAGTTAGTTACGCTTGGAGACGAGCTTGACATTCCTTACGCAGGAACCAACGACTGTTTTTATCTCACTGAGGAAGAAGCAGAAGCACAATACATGCTGTGGCTGATGGGCATGCAGCGTAGAGTAACCGATGAAGGTGTCCCTGCTCAGCAAGGGAATCAGCGATATTTAAAAAGTTCAGATGAAATGCTGTCTGCATTTTCTGAGCTTCCACTTAATGCCCTGGAAAATACCAGTAAAATTGCAGAACAATGTGAACTGTCGCTTGAAAATAATAAAATTTTTCTGCCGCAAATCCCAACAAAGGAGTATGAAACACTTGACTCAAAGCTGCGCAATGATGCTTTAAAAGGACTGGAAATACGCCTGGAAAAACTGTTCGAGCAGTACGCACCTGAATGTTCATTTGAGGAATTTAGAAAACCATACGATGAACGCTTACTTTTTGAGCTGGATGTAATAATCCAGATGGAATTTCCGGGATATTTTTTGATTGTTTCAGAGTTCATAAAATGGTCAAAGGAGAACGATGTCACAGTGGGTCCTGGACGCGGTTCCGGAGCAGGTTCACTGGTCGCCTATGCATTGCTAATTACTGACATTGATCCACTGCGGCACGGTTTGCTTTTTGAGCGTTTCCTGAATCCTTTCCGTGTCAGTCTTCCGGACTTTGACATTGATTTTGATGTGGAAGGCAGAGAAAAAGTGATCGAACATGTTCGAGAGAAATATGGTGAAAAAAATGTCTGCCAGATTTCTACTTTTGGTTCCCTGAAAGCAAAAGCTGTTGTAAGAGGTGTGGCAAGAGTACTGGATTTCCCATATTCCCAGGCAGATAAAATCGCCAAATTAGTTCCAAATGATTTGAATATTACACTTGATGACGCAATTGACAAAGTGCCTGAGCTGGCTTCGCTTGCAACAGAGGGAAGTGATAATGAGCAGCGATTGATAAAGTTCAGCAGACAACTTGAGGATTTAAACACTCATTTGGGAACACATGCCGCGGGAGTGATAATCATGGACCAGGATATACGTGAAGTGATGCCTGTCTGTACAGGGAAAGACGGCACTTTGCAGTCAATGTATCCGATGAAATATGCCGAAGACCAGGGAGCGGTCAAGTTTGATTTCCTTGGTTTGCAAAACCTTTCCACCATAGACAATACCCTTGATTTAATCAGCAAAAGCCGTCCGGATTCACATGTAATTGATATCACTCACATTCCAATTGATGATAAGTTAACCTTCGATTTGCTGTGCAGCGCGGACACAGTAGGTGTTTTCCAGCTTGAATCTTCAGGCATGAAACGGCTTGTGGCAAACATGCAGCCCTCATCATTTGAAGACATTGTGGCAATCCTGGCACTTTATCGCCCAGGACCTTTAGGTTCCGGAATGGTTGAGGATTATGTCCAGTGTAAGCATGGGCGTAAAAGGGTCGTGTATCCCCACCCACTGATGGAAGACATTTTGAGAGAAACATACGGTGTGCTTGTTTATCAGGAGCAAATCATCCAGTGTGTACAGGTACTTGCAGGATTCTCATTGGGACAGGCGGATTTACTGCGCCGGGCTATCGGCAAAAAGTCACCTGAAATTCTGGCAGAACAAAGAGCTCAGTTTGTGGAGGGATGCCTGAAAAACTCAAATTTTGTAGAGTTGTGCCCACAATCCAGCACACCTGAAGAGAAAGCAAACGAGATATTTGACACAATATATTATTTTTCCGGATATGGTTTTAACAAATCTCACAGTGTGGCATACGGATTAATTTCTTATCAAACTGCTTATCTCAAAGCACACTACCCCGTGCAATTGATGGCCGCGTTGTTTAACGGCTCAATCAGTAACCAGGACAACATCATCAATTACATCAGTGAATGCAAGGCAATGGGTATCAGGGTGCTTCCTCCCGATGTTAATTACAGTACAAAGAATTTTACTGTAACAGCCACAGATTACAGGATTTCCTCAAGAACAATGGCGCATTTTGAACGTGACTTTACGGGCACAAAAACTGTAGCGGAAACTATCCCTTCAGAATGCCTGGTCCCACTGAGGGATTCAATGAAGCATCTCAAAAATCAAATTTTTAAGGAAGAGGCAGAGTTTTTAAAAGTTCTGGTCAAAAATACAGAATCTTCAGACATTGCTCCACAATCGCTGGATTTAAGTCCAGAATCTCCATTTACCGTATGGTTACGTCAGGAAGCCAGAGTTGAAGGCATACGTTTCGGATTGAATGCTGTAAAAAATGTCAGCAGCAAAGCGGTTGATGCGATAATGAAAGTACGCAGTGATCATGGAGAAATAACTGACTTTATGGAATTCATGAAGAAAGTTAATTTAACTGAAATCAACAAAAGAATGTTTGAGACACTAATCAAATGCGGGGCATTTAATTCTCTACATGAAAACCGCGCTCAGCTTGCTGCCGCGCTTGAAGGTGCTTTCCATTTGGCCCAGGAATTTCAGCGTGCGGAGGATGCTTCACAAATTTCTTTGTTTGAATTATTGGATACAGGTGACGTAAAAGCAACCGAAACCAGACTTGAATTCCCACAAGTCCGGAACTGGCCTAAACGTGAGCGCCTGAATCAGGAAAAAGCAGCATTGGGTTTTTATGTTTCAGGGCACCCCCTTGACAGTTATAACTCAGAAATGAATAATCTGGCAACTACAACTGCTAAATTAAAAGATGGTGCTCACGAGGAAAAAGAAAAAGTTTCCTTGATAGGAATTATTGTCAACAATATCATACGCATGAATCAAAAGAATGAAAAGTTCGCCATCGTCACTTTGGAAGATACGAGAGGAACAATCGAGTTCCCGGTTTTCGCAAATGTTTATGAAAAGGATGGTGAATTGCTTGAAAGAGATGAACCTTTGCTGATCACAGGAAGGGTTAATTACCGCGATGAAGAAGTAAGTCTGTACACGGAAAATGTGCGTCCCTTAAGCGAGATCAGAGAAGCTGAAGCAAAAAGTATGCGGATAAAAATTGGTCCGGAACCATTAAAACAGGAGTCAATAAGTTTACTGCGTAACACAATGCAAAAATACTCCGGAGACAAGTCTTTTACATTTTCAATTCAGACACCGGAAGACACTTCAGTAACCATCACTCCGGAAGAGAAAATTGATTTTACTCCGGAATTGATTGAAGAACTGGAGGAACTTCTTCCTGAGCAACAATTGGAATTTAGTTATTCTTCACCAGGCAAGCTTCAGTAATTTGTCCCTTGAATCCATGTCCTATTATAACCTCGTTATTTGAGAATTAATTTAATAAGCTATATTCGCAATTCTCACTGAATAAATCACAAGTAAACATCAGATCCAAACTAGAATCTTTGCTGACATTTAACTACAAATGCAGTCTGTGTGACACGAGATATGAAATCTCTCCAGAGCTAATGCTGTGTCCTGACTGCGAGGCCAGTCAAGAAATCGGACAGCCTCTGAATGGGGTGTTGGAAGTGGAATTGAATGGAAATCCAGACAGCAATGATCCTCTTGATCTTCTTCCGGTAGAACGAAAGTATTTTCCGGATATTCCAGTTGGGAACACTCCTCTGTGGAGCCCCGAAAGACTTCTGGGAAAACATGGTTTTCCTGAGTTGTTTTTAAAAGATGATGGTCTCAATCCAACAGGCTCTTTCAAGGACAGGGCCTCATTCCTTGTTGCAGCATTTGCACGTAAACATGACATTAATGAAGTAGTTGTTGCTTCTACCGGAAACGCCGGTTCTTCTATGGCAGGAGTAGGCGCAGCGGCAGGACTGAAAGTTAAGCTATTTTTGCCAAAGACTGCCCCTCCGGCCAAGATGATACAGTCCCTGCAATATGGCGCGGATCTGGTACTTGCAGAGAAAAATTATGATCATGCATTTTCACTCTCACTGCAGTATTCAAAAATCCGAGGAGGTATGAATCGCAACACTGCCTACAATCCAATGACGATTGAAGGGAAAAAAACCGTATCAATTGAAATTTTCAATCAACTAGGCAAAGCGCCTGATCATGTATTTGTCAGTGCCGGAGATGGAGTAATTTTGTCAGGACTATACAAAGGATTTCGGGATCTGCATCAGCTTAAACAGATTCCAGGAATTCCTGTGATTCACGCAATACAGGCCTCCGGAAGTAATGCGATTTGCAGGGCAATGGATTCCGGAGTATATGATTTACAGAATGCACAAACTGTAGCCGACTCAATTTCTGTTGATACACCAAGCAACGGGTTACTTGCTGTAAAAAATCTTAAAGCATACGGAGGGCATTGTCTTACAGTGACAGACGAAGAAATTCTCTCCGCGCAAAAAGAATTATCATCTGACTGCGGACTTTTTGCTGAGCCCGCGGCGGCAACAGCCTATGCCGGTTTTCTTAAACAGAAACCTTTTCTGGAATCAAGCGCATCCTGTGTAGTTCTGCTGACAGGTAATGGGCTGAAGGATATTAACTCTGCCTCAAAAAATGTTGTTACCCCCGACAAAGCCATAAATTCGCTTGATGAACTTACATAGAATTCATCTGCTAACTTCCTAACTTTCAAAAGAAACATGATTGACCTAACAAAAAATGAAGAAAAAATAAATCAAAACATACAGCATTGCAGGGAGCGTAACATAAAACTTCCTACATTCGCACAAATGCAGAATCCGGAAACAATTCCTGATGAAATTAAGGGTAAATTAAAAAACATCAGTTTGTGGGAAACTGATCCAAATAATTTATTCAGAATCACCTGGAAAAATGCACCTGTTTCCAAAGGAGGTGGATTTGGAAATGTGAATTATATGTTAATTCCCAGTGAATTATCCGGAGTAAAAGCCAAAATAATTGCACTTGTAGGTAAGTGGTTTCCCACAGGCGCTCACAAAGTTGGAGCAACATACGGATGCCTTGTTCCTGCTTTAACCACAGGACAATTCTGTCCGGGAGAAACCAAAGCTGTATGGCCGTCCACTGGAAATTACTGCAGAGGCGGCGCCTATGTTTCTTCTCTGCTGGGCTGTGATTCAATTGCTATTTTACCTGAAAACATGTCACGTGAGCGTTTTGAGTGGTTGAAGAATATCGCCGGAGAAATAATCACTACCCCGGGAAGTGAAAGTAATGTGAAGGAAATCTTTGACAAGTGCATCGAGTTGAATAATACCAGGAATGACATACTGATCTTCAATCAGTTTGAAGAGTTCGGCAATCCCCTATGGCATTACATGGTGACCGGACCTGCCGCGGAAGAAGTGCTTAAGAAGGAAATGGGGCCTAATAGCAGAGTTGCCGGTGCAATTTGCACATCAGGCTCAGCGGGATCAATGGCATTTGCATATTATCTGAAAAATAAATTTACAAACTCAAAGATGGCAGTTTCCGAAGCCCTGCAGTGTCCAACATTGCTGAACAATGGATTTGGTGATCATCGCATTGAAGGCATTGGTGACAAGCATGTGCCTTGGATACATGATTGCAAAAACACAGACCTGGTGATGGCCATTGATGATGAAGTTGCTGTGAGGATGCTGAGACTGTTTAATGAAGCCGTTGGCAGGGACTGCCTGGCACATTATGGGGTTGATCCGGAATTTGCGAATCAATTAGATTTACTTGGAATTTCAGGTATCGCAAATATAATCAGCGCCATCAAATACACAAAATATTTTGAACTGACTGAAGATGATTACGTGGTAACAATTCTCACTGATTCAATGGAACTTTACGGCTCGCGTCTTGAAGAGCTGACGGCTGAGCGTGGTGCTTACAGCGAAATTGACGCACACAAAGACTTTCAATTGCTGATGGACACTAGTATCGAAAACATGCTTGAGCTGACTCATTATGAAAAGAAACGAATTCATAACCTGAAATATTTCACCTGGATTGAACAGCAGGGAAGGGAACTGGAAGAGTTAAACCGGCAGTGGCACGATCATCAATCATATTGGAAAAACATCTTTTCCAGTGCAGAAAAAATTGATGAATTGATTACGGAATTTAACAGCAGGATCGATGGCAATTAATTTTTGCTGAAATATAATCACACTTGCTTATAAACCAGGCAGTTACTTTTGGCAATGTGAAATAAGCACTGCCAGCAAAGTCAAAAAGCCACGACAAAAGTGTATGTGTGGCTCTGACAGTACTTAGTTGACGAACACCAGTACCTGCAATTATCATCAGCCTGACGTCGATTGCTCCGGAACCCCTGCCTGACGCAGCGCCTCCACGTAGAGTTTCACGAAATCCTGATCCGTCATCTTCCCTTTGTAGAGGTTGTACGTTTTTGCCTTGGTCATGTTGAACCCCGGATCAAGCTCCAGCAACTGGCCGACGTACTTTTTCGCGGTTTCCGGATCATCACGGACGGCGAACGAGACGGCCAGCCCCGTCAAGGCCCGTGCCTGATCCCGCTTGGAGACGCTCTCGGATTGAAGCACGGCGGTGAGCAGTTCCTCGGCTTCCTTGTGCTTTCCCAGGGACAGCAGGGCGGTTCCCGTGGTATTTGCATACCATTCAGGGTAGTAGGGTTGCAGGCGCATGGCCTGCTTGAGCAGTTCAACCGCTCTGGCAGGCTTTCCGCAATTCAGCAACGTACTGCCCCCAATCGCTTTGTCACCTCCACCAGAAGGGTCAATTTGCACCGCGCGTTCGACCTTTTCAATCGAGGATTCGCAGTTCCCACTCATCGAGTCGAGGAAGGCCAGAAAGGTCAGGGAACCCCCGTCCCCCATGATGGAGTGCGCCTTCTCAAAATACTTTTGGGACATGGCAAAATCCTCCTTGGGATTCTTGGACAGCCGGATCCACACCTTCTGCCAGTACAGGATTCCCAGGGCAGCATTTGCCATACCGCCTTCCGGGTTTTTTTCATACAACTCACCCCAGAGCCGTTCCGCCTCCTTGTGGCCAGCGGGGGAGTAGGCATAAAAATGCTTCATTCCCTGTTTGTATAAGCGCATATCGTCAACACCTCCAGAATATTTTTGGTAAATCCTTCCCCGTGCCCCGGAAGTTAGCTGGACCTGCATCTGAAAGAAGATCTTTTCGGTGATCTCGTCCTGCACGGCAAAGAGGTCGTCGAGCGTGCGGTCGTAGCGGTCGGCCCAGAGGTGCTTGCCGTCCACGGCGTCCACCAACTGCGCCGTGACCCTCAGCTTCTTCCCGGACTGCTGGACGCTGCCCTCCAGCACGTAGCGCACCCCCAGCTGCTCGGCGACCTCCTGCACCTTGACGGCCTTGCCCTTGTAGGTGAAGCTGGAGTTGCGGGCGATCACGAACAGGTCCGGGGAGGTGGCCAGCACGGTGATGATGTTCTCGGAAAGCCCGTCCGCGATGTAGTCCTGCGAGGCGTCGCCGGACATGTTGTTGAAGGGCAGCACCGCGATTGAGGGCTTGTCCGGAAGCTTGAAGGCGAACTTGGACTGATCCGCGGGCTGGAAGTCGGGACGCTGCCACCACCAGACCCCGCCGCCGACGATGATCGTGGTGATCACAATGGCCGCCGCGATTTTCTGCCACGGCGAGGCCGGAGGCTTTGGGGGCTTGCGCTTGGAGATGCCCTCCAGCGAGATGTCCACGGCGTGCATCACGGTGTTCTTGACCTTCTGCTGCCCGAGGTCGTTGAACTCCAGTTCCATCTTCTTGTGAACCGCTTCGTGGATGTTCTTGGAGACGCAGATGCCGCCGACCTGGGCCAATGCTTCCAGCCGCGCCGCCACGTTGACCCCCTCGCCCAGCAGGTTCTCTCCCTCGACCACGACATCCCCCATGTTGATCCCCACCCGGAACTCCAGTTGCTCCGCTTCGTCAACCGTGCGGTTGCGCTCCCGGATCGAGTCCTGGAACTCGCGGGCGCAGAACACCGCCTCGACCGCGCTGGGGAACTCCGCCAGCACCGAGTCCCCGGCGGTGTTGAAGATGCGTCCGTGGTGCGCCTCGATCAGGCTGTCAACGATGCTGCGGCAGGCGGCGAGGTTCTTGAGCGTCTGGTTCTCGTCCATCTCCATCTTCGTGCTGTAGCCGACGACGTCCGTCGCCAGGATGACTGTTACCTTACGTTCCGCTTTTATATTTGACATGGTTCGCTCCTTCTTGGTGTTCCTCTTGTAAGGTTACAACTTAAGTTTCTTATAAATCTGCAAATTTACATAATTTATACATTCCTTAAAAGCAATGTCATTTGTCTTAGGCACAATTAACATATCAGATCAATAAATTACAAGATGTACTAAGTAAATGAAGCATCAAATAGCTCGCGTCCGATCAGCATCCTCCTGATTTCATTTGTACCCGCACCAATATCGTAAAGTTTAGCGTCACGAAGCAGCCTGCCTGCAGGATAATCATTTATGTAACCATTTCCACCCAGGGACTGTATTGCCTCTAGTGCAACTTTAACTGCGTTTTCTGAGGCAAATAACAGGCAGGCGGCGGTGTCCATGCGTGAAACCTGGTCCTTGCTGCATTTTTCCGCGACGTGATAACAAAAGGCCCGTGAGGATTGCAGTGCAGTGTACATGTCAGCAATTTTTCCCTGCATCAGTTCAAACGTGCCAATCGGCCTGTCAAATTGTTTGCGCTCATGCAGGTAAGGCAGCACTAAATCCATTGCTGCCTGCATGATTCCAATCGGCCCTCCGGAAAGCACAATCCTTTCGAAATTAAGCCCGCTCATCAGCACCTGGACACCCTGGTTAACTTCACGGATTACATTTTCATCAGGAATTTCACAATCTTCGAAAACAAGCTCGCAAGTATTGGAACCTCTCATCCCGAGTTTGTCCAGTTTCTTTGAGGTTGAAAACCCTTTCATGGATTTTTCAATGATGAAAGCGGTCATTGCTCTTGATCCCTGATCTTTGGGTGCCGTACGCATATACACAATCAGCACATCAGCATCAGGACCGTTTGTAATCCACATTTTTGTGCCGTTGGCAATCCAGCAGTCTCCATGTTTTTCGGCGTAACATGCCATTGATCCAACCACATCAGAGCCTGCTTGCGCTTCAGACATTGCCAGCGCGCCTACATTTTCACCGCTGCAGAGCTTTGGAAGAAATTTTTTTTTCTGCTTATCATTCCCATTCAGCTTTAATTGATTCACACACAAATTTGAATGCGCGCCATACGACAAGCCAACTGATGCAGACGCTCTTGAAATTTCCTCCACCGCAACTACATGGGCTAAATAAGACATTCCGGAACCACCGTAATGTTCTGGAACAGTAATCCCTAAAAGTCCCAAGTTCCCAAGTTCAATCCAGAGATGCTGAGGGAATTCGTTGTTGCGATCAATTTCATCGGCAATCGGAACTATGTGCTTTTCAGCAAACTGGCGTACCGTTTCGCGCAGTAAATCTACTTCTTCATTGATTTGAATATCCCAGTTCATGATTATTTACCACTTGTTTTGGTGTTCAATTTCCTGAAAAAGCAGGTTGGGGCACCGGTATGACATGCAGGCCCTGTTTGATGGACTTTATACAGCAGAGTATCTTCATCACAATCCACAAGTACCTCCGAAATTTCCTGAACATGACCGGAACTTTCACCTTTTTTCCAGAGAGTATTCCGGGAGCGTGACCAGTAGTGAGCGTATCCGGTTTGCTGGGTTTTTTGCACTGCTTCCCTGTTGGCATAAGCCAGCATCAAAACTTCGCCGGAATTTTCATCCTGTGCGATCACCGGAAGCAGTCCGGAATATTTTTCAAAATCTAAATCTGAAACTGACAGAATGTCATTTTTTCCATCAGATTTTTCAAACACTTTGTCTGACATTTGATTTCCTCAAAATTCAGTCCGCATAGTCGGAAAGAAAATTACATCACGAATTGTGGACTGTCCTGTAAGCAGCATAACCAGGCGGTCGATTCCAAATCCAACACCTCCCATAGGCGGCATGCCGTACTCCATCGCCCTCAAAAAATCTTCGTCAAGCGGTTGTGTTTCTTTTTCTCCTCCACGTCCGCGTTCAACCTGTTCCTCCATTAAACTACGTTGAATTACAGGATCATTGAGTTCTGAATACGCGTTGGCAACTTCCCAGCCGTTGATGAACGCTTCAAAGCGCTCAATTAACTCAGGATTTTGGCGATTTTGTTTGCAGAGCGGACTTGTTTCTTTGGGATGATCGGTGATGAAAGTCGGCTGCAAAAGCTGATCTTCACAGGTTTCTTCAAACACCAGCTGAGTTGCCAGTCCCCGGTTGTATTCTCCATCAAGTTCCCAGCCATTTTGATTGAGCAGATTTTTCACTTCGGAATCACTCATTGTTTCCAACGAAATCCCGCCTAAAGTCTCAATTGCTTCCAGCATGGTCAAACGCGGCCAGGGAGCTTTCATATCAAAAGTCTGACCTTCATATTCAAATTCTGTTTTACCATTCACCGCAATTGCGCAGCGTTCACAAATATTTTCTGTGTGACGCATTATCTGAGTGTAATCAACATAGGCCTGATAAAATTCCAGCGCAGAAAATTCCGGATTGTGTGTACGGTCAATACCTTCATTCCTGAAATCCTTAACAAATTCAAAAACCGCATCAAACCCGCCTGCAATCAGGCGTTTCAGGAATAGTTCATTGGAAATACGCAGAAAAAATTTTTGATCAAGCGCCTTGTGATGTGTAACAAAAGGGGTGGCATTTGCTCCTCCATACACTGACTGCAGTGTGGGAGTTTCTACTTCCAAAAAATTCTGTTCCAGCAAATAGTCCCGAATGGTTTGAAATATCAGGGCGCGTTTCCGGAAAACTTCAGCTACATGGGGATTTAAGATTAAATCAACATAGCGCTGACGATAACGAAATTCCTTGTCTGTAACTTCATCGAATACAATACGCTGACCATCTTTTTCCTGAACCTTTGGAATTGGCAGGGGTCGAATAGATTTAGACAGTAATTCGATTGCGCTTGCGCGTAAAGTAAGTTCTCCGGTTTTGGTCCGCATTAAAGTCCCGGAAACACCAAGATGGTCACCAATGTCGCACAAATTAAACATTTCGAATGCAGATTCGCCGATAGCGTCCTGTCGCACATAGATCTGCAGGCGTTTGTGCTGTGCCTGAATGTTGCAGAAACTGGTCTTGCCTTTACCCCTGACTGCAAGCAGGCGTCCGGCAATTGATACATTTTGCTGATTTTCAAGCAGTTCCTCTGCCTGCTCTAATATCTCTATGAGTGTGTGACTTTGCTGAAATGAGTATGGAAAAGGCTCTGCCCCCAGTTCACGTATTTTTTCCAGCTTCACCAGTCTGATTTGTAACTGATCTACTTTTTCATCCATGGGTTCTTAATAAATTAAAGATACTTATTTAAATATATCAGTAAGTTAAGCTAATTTTCTAATTTTATTTTTGTAACAGTTTTTAAAATATTTTAACATAATTAGCACTACTCTTCATTGAGTGCTATTTTTTTCTTGCACTGAAATACTTTTTGCTTTATCATAAACAGCCTGAATCAATTCGTGAAGAATATTCGTAATTTCTGATTCACTTAAACCGCTCAGCATACGCTTATTGATGTTGAAGCTCAATTTATTTAATTAATTATTCCTATAGAAGGAGATATATGATTCGTCCCTTACAGGACCGCGTGCTGGTTAAGCGCGTCGAAGCCGAAGAAACAACAGCAGCCGGTATAATTATTCCGGACACTGCCAAAGAAAAGCCTCAAGAAGGTGAAGTGGTCGCAGTAGGACCTGGCAAGCGCCTTGATAATGGTTCCGTTCAGGAGATGGGACTTAAAAAAGGCGATAAAATTTTGTTTAGTAAATATGGAGGAACAGATGTGAAAGTTGACGGCGAGGACTATTTGATCATGCGTGAAGACGACATCCTCGGCGTATTAGCTTAACTCCAAACACAATAACCATTTAACATTAAATTAGAGAAAAGGTATGGCAAAACAAGTTATTTTTGCGGCAGAAAACCGTGAAAAGCTGCTTAAAGGGGTAAATGCCCTTTCAAATGCAGTGAAGGTAACATTGGGACCAAAAGGAAGGAATGTATTACTGGATAAATCCTTTGGCGCTCCACTTGTTACCAAGGACGGTGTAACAGTCGCAAAAGATATTGAACTGGAAGACAAACTGGAAAATATGGGCGCACAGATGGTTAAGGAAGTTGCGTCTAAAACTTCTGACGTCGCCGGTGACGGAACGACCACAGCTACTGTTTTAGCACAAGCAATTGTTACAGAAGGTCATAGAAATCTGGCCGCTGGTGCAAACCCAATGGATCTCAAGCGTGGAATTGAACAGGCTGTTTCTGCTTCAACAAAGCAATTGCACAGCATTTCAAAATCAGTTACCGGTTCCACAGAAATCGCTCAGGTGGGTACAATTTCAGCAAATAATGATTCCGCAATTGGTGATATTATTGCTGAGTCAATGGAAAAAGTTGGTAAAGACGGTGTAATTACCATTGAAGAGGCAAAAAGCGCCGAGACCAGTCTGGAAGTAGTTGAGGGCATGCAATTTGATCGCGGCTACCTTTCTCCTTATTTCGTTACTGATTCAGAAAGAATGGAAGTGGCCCTCGAAGATCCATACATCATTCTTGTGGAAAAGAAAGTCAGCAATATGAAGGACATTCTTCCTGCAATAGAGCAAATCGCTAAAACAGGTAATCCATTCCTGCTGGTAGCAGAAGACATTGAAGGTGAAGCTTTGGCAACCCTTGTTGTCAATAAAATACGCGGAACTCTGAAATGTGCTGCTGTCAAGGCTCCAGGTTTTGGTGACCGACGTAAAGCAATGCTGGAAGACCTCGCCATCCTAACCGGTGGTGTAGTAGTTTCTGAAGATATGGGAATGAAACTCGAAGATCTGACACTTGCAAAACTTGGACAGGCTAAATCTGTTGTTATCGACAAAGATAATACCACTGTTATCGACGGTGGCGGTGATGCTGAAAGCATTAAGGCCCGCATTGGTCAAATTCGCGCCCAAATCGAAGACACAACTTCTGATTATGATCGTGAAAAACTCCAGGAGCGTTTAGCTAAACTGGCCGGCGGTGTTGCAGTCATTAATGTTGGTGCCGCAACTGAAATCGAAATGAAGGAAAAGAAAGCCCGAGTGGAAGATGCTTTACATGCAACCAGAGCTGCGGTTGAGGAAGGTATTGTTCCAGGAGGCGGTGTTGCTTTGCTTCGTACAATAGACAGTGTTACTAAGACTGTAAAAGAAATCAAGCAAGCAGACCAGAAAGTTGGTGCTGAAATTGTTCTTAAGGCACTTGAAGTTCCACTGCGGCAGATTGTGGCCAATGCTGGACTGGAAGGCGCATTGATTGTCGATAAGGTAAAAGCAAGCAGCACAAATGAAGGCTTTGATGCCCAGGATGAAACCTATGCTGATATGATGTCAGCAGGTATCATTGATCCTACCAAAGTCGTTAGAACTGCTCTTGAGAACGCGGCATCTGTAGCCAGTTTGCTGCTGACCACTGAAGCAGGAGTTCACGATATTCCGGAAGAAAAACCTGCAGCAGGTATGCCTGCAGCACCGGATATGGGTGGAATGGGCGGAATGGGTGGAATGATGTAGTCCATTCAGAACCCTGAATATAAAAAAGGCGGGCCATCTCTCAGAGTTGACCCGCCTTTATTTTTTTGGGGAGTTTTTTAAGGATTTTGTTCCTTACAGGAGTTGCGGACTGATTTAGATTTTATCTTCTACAGCTTCCAATGATTCTTTGCAGACAATGCAAAAAGTTGTCACAGGACGAATTAGCAAACGTTCCTCGCCTATTTCCTGTCCACATTCCTCACAATTTCCATAAGTATTATTTTCCACTCGCTCCAGGGCTTCTTCAACCTTTGTAAGAAGTTTTCGCTCCCGATCACGAATTCGTAAATTGTTGATGTGTTCAGTTTCCAGTGAAGCGCGGTCATTGGGGTCAGGATAGAGAGTACTTTCTTCCTGCATACCATGTACTGTTTCTTCAGACTCGCCAAGTATCTCAGCTTGCATTTCCTCCAAACGGACTTTAATCTTTTCCAGCTGTTTTTTTCTCAATCCTGTTTCCCTCCTGTAAATGCTTTATACTTTTATAAAATTTCTGGACTATTTTACATTATTTTTTCAGATCAGAAAAGATTATTTTTTTGTGTTATAAATTTTTTATCAGCACTAGAAATTAGTAAAGATTCGGTCATAAAGTTTTTTTGCAAATCGCTCTATCAATTCACGTAAATTCCCTGGGAGTGTTAAACTTGAAACATTTATGATTTGATTTTCTCCAGACTCAGTAAGTTTAACCTCAATCGATTTTTCCTCCCATACTTTGTTGCCGGTTCGTCTGTCTTCCAAAATGGCCTGACCCTTCAGGCTTGCTTTCAATCCTGTTGAAATCTGATCTTTGCTCAATCCAGAGGATGCTGTTTGCAGTTTGGTCAAAGTAATGCTCAGTTTAAGATCAGCTTGTCCAGTTGGCAGGATTTTGACAGAGCTGTTTGAATGCAGTAAGCTTTTGAACTGCTCAGCCAAATCGGTTTCAAGTCCTGCTTGAAAAGTCTGATTCTGGATGGGAGGAACTGCCAGAGTTTTGGCATTATTGGGCAACATAGGATTGCTCCCTTCAATTACATAACCACAAGAGGAGGTTAGCAACAACAATGAAATAACCGCAAAAAAATAAAATGGTGCAGTAATTTTCCCCTTAAATTCCTGACCGCTATTCAGAAAGTTTTGTAAGATACCCACGTAATGAGATTGTGCTGATCAGAATAAATTATTGTGCTTGATAGCAATTTGTAAACTGGTTAACAAAGTTCAGGTATTGTGTCAGAAACAATAAACTAACAATTTTTCAATGTTTTGATGAGAATATGCTGAATGTTATAAATATACCAGCACCAATACGCCAGTATATGTGTATAACTGCACTCCCTGTGGCATCTGCGCCAACTCATACCCACCAAAAAAACCTATCAGTGGGAACTCACCCAGGATTTCCCTGATAATTTGTGTGTCAACATTTGTTCGCCCGTAAAGTGCTTCTCCACGCGAGGAGCAGTTAAAATAGACTCCGAAACTGGGTAATTTATCATTTTTGTTCTTCAAGCGTGTAAGCATTGCCCTGATGTCAATTTCAGCAGATTTATGGTTGCGATATGCAAAGGAGACAACTCCTCCCTGATGAACAATTTGTGATGTGGTGATACCCTGTGAAGTCACATCAACCCCTGTTACATGACGAGCCATTGCCCCTTCTCCGGTAAAAACAGGTTTTTCCGGAACCAGCGGAAAGCTGAGCAATAACTGATTTGCCGCTTCTTCCATATTCTTGAACTGAAATTCCTTTGCAACTTCTGTAAACACTTCCAGAGCAGGTTTTCCATCAAGTGAAAGAATCAGATCATCTTTGGTTTCAGTGACAAACATCGGCTCCCCTAAAGTGGCACAGGATTGCGTCACTCCCGCGTGAAATTCAGACACACCGGATAATGCCAGACCTCCGGCACCATTTAGAGTAACAATATTTGGCCCAAACTGAATTGAAGTTTCCTGACTGCCGTCATTACAGGAGCCTCCACCAAATACCGATGGATTGATTTTAAGATAATTGAACATATTGATGAAATTGTGAGGTGGATGCTGGAATATATCCGGAAAGAAGAAAAATAGCGGATTCTGTTCGCCATAACTTTCCAGTGCTTCCCGGAGTTGCTGTGCTACTCCAGCACTGTACTCAAGCTCCTGATATTTTGCCAGGGCCTGAAGACGCAGTTCCGGAGTAAATCCTGCCATCAATACCAATCCCGGACCCTGAGTGATTTCACCTTCGCCGGAAAGCACCCCCATTCCGCTGCAGCCCGCGATACATTCACAATTTGTGTATTCCCGGATTATTTCATGTAAGCGCCCAGCATGAACAAAATGATCTGAAGTAAAAAATATCATCACCCAATGCACTTCAGGAAGCTGTGCTTTTTTAACTGCTGAGTTCAGTACTTCTGCTATGGCAGCTTCAGGATTTGTTTTTTTTGATACTCCTACCCCAATACGGTTCACTGCTTTTCACAAATATCAGTTAAAGATAACTTGGCACCCGGATTGCTCTTGATAAAGTACACCGGGTTAAAACATGGGTTGTTTTATTGTAAATTAAAATTATGACAAAAGTTTGACCTAAGCCTTGTAAAACCACAAGATAGCACTGATTGTGTATTTGTTCATTTATGTTTACACCAGACAATAATTCACTTCTAAAGAGGCTCGCAGCTGTTATAAGATTATTGGTGATAACAGCTTTTGTGGCAGGAATTGTATCTGAGCTGGCAGGATGCAGTGGGCCAGGCTGGAATAATTCAAGTTGGAAAAATTATGGAGACAGCTGCATCAACACCTCTGAGAAACCTCCTTTACAAAGAGTCATAAATTACACTGATCATGATTTGTGCGGACGTAAATTATCTCCTCGAAAAGCCCCAAATCCACAGACCCGTCCACAGACACCGAATAATTAAGTCGGTCTGCAATACAAACTGCAGAAAATACAATTGACAATATTTTTGAGGATTATATCCCTGCAAAGGAGATTGCAGATGATGGTTCTGCCTCCAGAGAATTAGGATTCGCCCTGGTGATGAGGACAGACAATAGTTCACCTGCTTTTTCGGTGGAGTTGTGAATGGACACAGGATGGTTCCCTCGCGTACGTCCTGTTACAGTGTTTGCTTTACGGTGATGGTTCCCTTCAATTAGAACTTCCTGCTCAGTTCCGACGAGGACCTGATATTTTTCCTGAACAATTTTTTCCTGTGTTTCCAGCAAAATCCTTAAACGTTCTGACTTAATGCTTTCAGAAATATGCTCCGGATATTCAGTTGCACGAGTGCCGGGACGCGGTGAATATTTGAATGAGTAAATTAAATCGAAGCCCACATTTCTAACTGCCTCCATTGTCATTTCAAACTCTTCATCAGTTTCACCGGGGAAACCCACAATCAAATCTGTTGAAATGGCAGCCTTGGGGAGTCGATCCCTGAGCATTGCAACTTTTTCATAAAAAGTATCGATAGTATACCAGCGTCTCATTCTACGCAGAATTCGGTTTGATCCGGACTGCAGCGGAAGATGCAAATGTTCACAAAGGGAGGGCAAAGAGGCAATGGCGTCTGCCAGTTTTTCATGAAAATCTTTGGGATGCGGAGAAGTAAAACGCAGTCGCTGCAATCCATCAATTTTATCCAGGCGATTCAGAAGCTCCACAAAATCCACACCGTTGGCCTTATATGAATTCACATTTTGACCCAGCAGGCATATTTCCCTTGTTCCTGTTGAAACAAGTTTCTCTGCTTCTGCAACAATATGTTCAGGTTCCCGGCTTACTTCCAGTCCTCGAGTCAAAGGCACAACGCAGAATGAGCAATGATTATTGCAGCCTTTGGTGATGGTCAGATGTGCTTTGATTCCGGATTTACTGATTTGCTGAAAAGCATATTCCGGAATAAAATTCCGCACCTTCTGCCGGTCATGACGTCCGGTTTGAGTGATTTTTTCCCCATTGTGAACTTTTCTCAGCATCCGGGGCAGTTCAAACAAATTGTCTGTGCCAAACACAAAATCGACGTTAGCATCACGGCGTAAAATAGCTTCACCTTCCTGCTGTGCCACACAACCGCCCACCCCGATTTTTAATTCCGGATTTGCCGATTTTAGATTCCTTAATCGTCCTAATTCGCTATAAACCTTATGCTCTGCTTTTTCGCGGATAGAGCAAGTGTTCAAAATAATCAGATCAGCATCTTCCTGTGAGTCTGTATGGAAATAATTCTCCTGCCTCAGAACCTCAAACATTTTATCGGTGTCATATTCATTCATTTGACAACCGTAGGTCTGGATGAAAACTTTTTTTCCGTCTTCAGTGTTTTGTGTGCAGCTTTTCATCAAGGTCTTAAAATATTAAATTTGAAACGCAGTCATCATTGTTGTTTTAATCCCGTACATTAGTAGTCATCTGAACTAAAGACTGCTCAGTCCAAGTTCTTCTGCGGAAATACTTTGTGCTACATTCCTGAGGTCCCGGGGGAATTCCACATAATAATCACGTCCATTACTACGCCAGAGGGTTTCCTCAAACTGCATCCCATGGGCGGTTGGTTTTACATATTCATACCACTCATTGTGATACAGCACTTCGAATTTATCCGCGATAAATTTGCTGCCATTTTGTGAGGAAAAAGTTTTTTTTGAGTTTATCCTGCTGTCATCAATTTCAGTACTTGAAAATGTCATACGAAAGTCAAACTTCCCCCATTGAAAATGAACAAACTGGTTTTCAGTTCCGGATTCAGCTTTAAAAATATGGTAATTTTGATGATCAACCGTATAGTTTTTCACAGGCGGAACCATGTCGTTTGCCTTTTTGCGAATTGACGAGTCCGTTTTTGGATTTCCTCCACCATAGTGTCCTTATTTATTTTGTTTTGAAGGTATTGGACAATTTCCCTGTATCCAACCGACTGCATAGGTTTAAGCTCCGGTGAATTATCGCTCAAAAGCATTTCAACTTCTGCAATCCATCCTGAGTCCAGCATGCTATGAGTACGATTATTAATACGCTGATAAAGTTCGTTTCGTTCCCAATTAAGGGCAACCGCATGTGAAATATAGCGTGCCGCCCCGAATGGCTGCTCCTGCTGATATGAGGATAATGTTTTGCCTGTGGACAGCACTACTTCAAGGCTGCGTAAAATTCTTGATGTATCATTTGGATGAAGAAGATTCGCGCCTTCAGGATCATATTTTTGCAGCAGCTGGTAGCAATAATCCGTACCTTGTTGCTGCTTCCAGCCGATTACTTCTTTACGCAGACTTTCAGGAATTTCCGGAATTTTACTGATTCCGTACATGAGTGCCCTGTAATACAAACCTGTGCCTCCAACCAGTATCGGTAAACGGCCTCGTTTTCGAATTTGCTGAATTATTTTTGCAGCATCACGTTCGTACTGACCTGCAGAATATTTTTCATCCGGATTAACAAGGTCCAGCTGATGATGTGGAATTGTGTTTTGCTGCTGCAAAGTAGGCTTGGCTGTCCCAATATCCATTTTCCGGTAAACCTGCATTGAATCAGAGCATACAAGTTCACCGTCAAATTCCTGTGCTATACGAAGAGCCAGATCACTTTTCCCGCTGGCAGTTGGCCCAGCTACAACAACAATTTTTTCAGATTTATCCATAGTCCATCCTGACATCATTCAAGAAAGAAATTGCATCATGAAATTTCTGTACTGAAAGATCTTTCTGACTTGAATTCTGCACGCACCTGCAGAAAAAAGTCATTGTAGCAGCCATTACGTAAATCAGGAAATGTCCAGGGAAAACTCCTGTAACCCCCTTTGTCCTTTATCAATACAAGATCAGCCCAAACACCATCGCGCAGATAGATTTTATGCGAACCTTCTTTTCCGGAAAGCAAAACTACACGCGAAAAATCCAGATATCCTGGATCAAGATTGATTCTTCTTTTGCCTTTATAACTTAACTTTTTTTCAATTTCTGAAGTTTTAATTTTCCAGTCAACAGAATCTTCAATTGATTGTAAACCCTTCATGCTCAGAAAACAGCGTTTCAGGCCGGTGCCCATTTCTGGGGCATAATAATCAGTCAGGTCAAAAGGTAATTCCTGAGATTGACGCTGAATTTCCCATGACTGTTTTTGCATTTCTGTTTCTGCTTTCATCAGCCAGTTTGGGTCGGAATAAATTGCTCCGATGATTAATTTTGCGTACGGTTCCATATTCAATTGTTTTTAGTGTGAAGATTTACGTTTTCATTATTTTAACTGATGCCTTGGAACTATGCTACTGCATTGGATGCAGTGAGTTCTGTAAGATTAAACTGATTTACAATTACTGCTGCTAAACGTGTAACTGATTGATTTAGAGTTTTAGTTGAGCAAACAGCCGGACTATGATGTGATGGTGTAGTGAATAATTCCATGGTTAGATCATTACTGACCTTAAAATCAGCAAATCGGCTTACTTCCAAAAAAATTGATAGTTGATAAGTATGAAAAACATTAACAGCGGTTTATCCCTTCAATCAGTTAATCATCCGGAAGAATTGGAAATCCAAACTTCTTCCATACGTTTAGCAGCAAAATGCTGGGGGAATCCAGATGGTATGCCGGTGCTGGGTTTTCACGGCTGGCTTGATAATGCTGCCACCTTTGATAATTTGGCGCCCCTGCTGCCGGAATTAAGGCTGTTGTCAATAGACCTGGCTGGACACGGGTATTCTGATCACCGTCCTCCGGGGTCAGCATATTATTTCATAGACATGGTAATGGATGTGATTGAAGCAGCTGATGTTTTAGGCTTGGAGCGTTTTTCTTTGCTGGGGCATTCAATGGGAGCAGGTGTTGCTTCATATTTGGCAGGCACAATTCAGGAAAAAATAGAGAATGTAATCTTAATTGAAGGTCTTGGGTCAATAGTGCAGGAAGCTGAGAAAATGCCGGAAAATTTACGGGAAGTAGCAACTCAATGGCTGAGGCGCACTCAGAAGAAACTGCCTGTTTATCCTGACGTTGAAAGCGCAGTCAAGGCACGTTATCAAGTGGGAGGCATTTCAGAGTCTTCAGTAAGGTCATTAGTTGACCGAGGTCTGAAGCCTGTAAATGGCGGTTATACCTGGCGGAGCGACCCCAATTTGAAAATGAAGTCCCGTCATTATTTAACGGAAGAGCAGGCATGTGCATTTATAAAGCAAATAACAGCTCCGGTTTTGCTGATTGAAGCAGAGAATACTGAGAAAGATCACTGGTATGAACTTTTTCAAAAACGAATACCTCACCTGAAACACATGCGGTATCAAACTGTTGCCGGCGGTCACCATTTACATCTTGATAATCCGGAACCTATTGCTGCTGTAATACGTGAGTTTCTACAAGATCTTTCCGAGAAACCATGAGTTCTGAATCAAATCTAAAATCAGAATCAGAAAATCCGGCAGATGACAGCCGGCTTAAAGTGTCTTCCACCGGGAAACGCTTGTTTGCTTTGTTGCTGGATTTTATTTTCGCCCTCCTTCTGGCAAATACATTTATACAGGTATTTCGTGAAGAGCATTGGGACATCGTTACACAGACAAGTGATTTATACGGTTTGTTACCTTTTTATGGAAGCATCGCGTTAGTGTTATTGTTTAAGGACATTTTTGGACGCAGCCTGGGGAAAATTCTGCTGGGAATGACAATTCGAAAAATCAATAACCTGGAACAAAAACCGTCTCCTATCGTACTTTTAAAAAGGAACGTGCTGATGCTGCTGTTTCCTGTGGAAGGTGTGGTTATCCTGCGTGATGGCTACGCAAGACGGCTTGCTGATAAATGGTGGGGCACAGTTGTACTTGATGATAAAAATGCCCTAAGAGGAACCTTAAGAATACTGCTTGGAAACATAGTTTTGTTTGGTTTTTTTTCAATTGCAATTATTTTTCAGCGCACCGGAATTGAAAAAACAGCTGCTTATCAAACTGCAGAAAAGGCTATTCGTTCACATGAACCACTAATGTCCATTATAGATCAGTATCCGGAGATTGAGGATCCCGAAATGCATCTGGATCTGCGCAAAAATGCTGAAAGTCCTTCTGTGGTGCGTGCCCGTGTGGGCAATGAGGAAACAGGTAAACTGGTGATCGTTACATTAACTTTTCGAAAAAATCCGCCAGGCTGGGAAGTATTTGATATCGAAGTGAAACAGTTAGGTGAAGGAGATAATTAGTTTTACAGTGGCTGTTCATTGTCCTGTGCTGCCGAATCCTCCCTTACCGCGTACTGTATCATCGAGTGAGTCAACTACTTCAATTTTACATGCTTCAAGTTTGCGTACCAGCATTTGAGCAATTCGCTGCTGCAGCAGACTCTCCGCGGCCAGCATTCCGTCTCTGTCACCAATGTAACGGAACGGCAGCAGGATGCGTCCACGGTATTCCGGATCAATGATACCAACGCTGTTTGCCATTTGGAAATCAGTTTTGATAATGCTTGAACGCGGTACTATTTCTACATAATATCCATCACTTACCTGAATTGAAATGCCTGAATCAAACAAAAACACCCCATGACTTTTTTGCTCAACAGCCATGGCCGTCAGATCAATCCCCACGTCTGTCGGATAACCACGACTGGGAACCGGCATGCCGTCAAAATGACAGCATATTTTTAACAACGCTTCTTGATTCAACTATTTTTGCTTCTGAGAAAATAAATGACAGATTTCCATTTAAGTATCACTACCGATTATGCAGGACACTTCATGGTAGTAACAGAAATTAAACAATCCTGGTCCGGATTCCAGCAATTATGTGTGAGTGTACCGAGTCTATGAAGATGAAAACTAAACTTCAAGTTCTGAAAAATGCCAGCTGACGCAAATTCAATTCAGAGTGCGTTACAAAAAGCAAAGCGTCCGGAACTGGCCAAAATATTATCCGGAGCGTGGAATATGCCGATTACCGAATATGCCGGACAACTGTGGCAAAAAAATGCTGCTGCACCTCCAATGGAAACAGAATTGCGAAATGCATTTGAAACAGAATTTAGCAGAACCGGTTACACTGAAAAAGAAGCAAAAGACTTATCCGCCGCACTGGAAAAAACATGTGTAATGCAGACAGCAACGCACCTGACTGCGTCTGAAGGACCAACTTTTTTGGCACTGCATCATTTGGCTTTGCTTGGAATGCCTCCGGATGAAACTTATTTCGTGGGAGCCTTTTCCGGGGTTCCCTTTGCAAACCCGGCCTGGTCAGGATGTCTTAATTTCAGCAACCGCTTTGAACTTGAATCATTGATAGACACGCAAGCGCCGGGATATGCTGATTTAAAACGCGCGGATAATGATCGAGTGCGTGATTCTTCTGAACGGCGTATTTCTTTAATTCCGGGAAATATGAGAGATGTTCGTGTTTTTCAAAGCAGAATTCCGGAAAAAATGGAAAGTCTGATGCCTCATTTTACTGAGCAAATAAGGGACATTTCCCTGAGCGCAAAATCCGGTGATGATTTTACAAAATGGGCTTCTCGGTTTTGCACTAATCAACTAAGTAAAATCTTTCCGGATAAATCAATTATTTACTTTGACCTGAACGAAGTAATTCGGAATTATTTAATTGAAGTAATTTCGGATTCAAGTCATCCGATATTTCAGCTGATGTTTGATCAAAAAACCCGTGAATCCGTATTTTCTGTGTTTCCTGCTGAGACGACATTATTCACAGTTGATGTTCACCACAAAAATAAATTGCGACAGGAACCGGTTGTGATAAATGGTAACTATCTTAACAGTCAGAATTATGAGCTGAAGCTAACACAGGAAAACGTGATCAAGGAGATAAAAAACGGAACTCTCTGTCCGGGTTTGTTCCTGACATTTACTGCATTAAGTTTTATCAATGGAATGATTTGTTTCGGCAGCTTCGAACAAGTAGAGTATCTTGCTGAATTCAAGAGTAACTGGTTGAAGATTGGTCTCCTTGATAATGAAATCGTGCATTCGGCAAACACCAGCGCCTTTACGAGCGGACGCTGCGTGGATGAAAATAGTGAAGGTGTGCATCCGCTGGACCTGCTGCTTGGATTGGAATGGAGTTTCAGTGAAAATCAAACGGTTGGTCAGTTGATGAAACCTTTATTATCCCGTTTGGGTGTGTGAAGTTCAAAATACTTACACATATATATGCTGACTCTACTCAGTTTGAACTTGCTTTAAGTGCTTAATTATCTTAATTTTATATGCAGTTTTACATTAGAAATTTTTTGTCAGATTGAATTATCAAAAAAACAACCTGTGATAAGTACGGCATTATGCATGCTTATTCCGGGATCAACTCCTTAAAATTCTCCAGCCGTTTCAGGTGACCATTTCAACATTTCCAATTCTTTCGATCATCGTTTTCTCACCATTGCTGGGTATTGCCCTGGCAGGCATCTTCAGGGAAGAAGCTAACGGCATCCCGGCCAGGGTAGGAGCTCTGATCAGCAGCGTAATTACTTTTATCTTAAGCCTGTATCTCTGGTTTAATTTTGATTCAGCTACAGCTGACTTGCAATTGGTTGAGCGTGTTTCATGGATAAGTCAATTCAACATTGAATATTTCATGGGACTGGACGGACTGAATCTGTTCTTTTTCCTGATTATAAATTTCATCACTCCTCTGGCGCTGTTGGGTTCATGGAATGTCCAGAAAAGCAACTGGCAATTTCAGATCCAAATGCTGCTGCTGCAGATCGGTATGCTTGGCTGTTTTGCCGCAATTGATGTGGTTTTGTTTTATGTGTTCTTTGAGGTTATGCTTGTTCCGATGTATTTGCTGATCGGCATCTGGGGCGGATCAAACAGGCTTTATGCCACCATTAAATTCTTCCTGTACACACTGCTCGGTTCTTTGCTGATGCTGGTGGCTCTGCTCTACACAGCAAATATTTACCTGGATTTAAATGGGGTTTGGTCATTCAGCGTTCTGGATTGGTATGGCATGGACATTCCTGCTGACACTCAATACTGGCTGTTCATAGGATTTGCTGTGGCCTTTGCAGTAAAAATCCCTCTTTTCCCTTTTCACACCTGGCTTCCGGACGCGCACTATGAAGCACCCACCGCCGGTTCAGTGCAGCTTGCCGCAGTGCTGCTGAAGTTTGGTCCCTATGGATTCCTGCGTTTTGCCATGCCGGTTTTTCCAGCGGCAGTGTATGATCTCGCACCTGTTTTTATGGTGCTGGCCTTAATCGGTATATTATACGGCGGATTGGTCGCAATGGTGCAGCCGCAAATGAAAAGGCTTATCGCTTACTCTTCAGTAGCCCACATGGGGTATATTGTGCTCGGTTTATTCGCGCTCAACATCCAGGGCCTTTATGGCAGCTGGATTCAAATGATAAACCACGCAATTGTCACCGGAGCACTTTTCCTGGTTGTCGGCATGATTTATGAGCGTACACACACGCAGGAGATTTCAGAATACGGTGGAGTCGCGCATACAATGCCGAAATTCGCAGCATTCCTTGTCTTCTTTTCAATGGCGTCTGTAGGGCTGCCCGGACTGAATGGATTTGTCGGAGAAATTCTGGCAATGGTCGGTGCGGCAAGGATCAACATCTGGTATGGAATCCTTGCAGCAGTAGGTGTACTGATTGCGGCAATTTACATGTTATGGATGGTTCAGCGCGTGGTATTTGGACCGCTTAACAAAGAGATGGTCAAACGTCTTCATGATTTCACACCACGTGAAGTTGTTGTCCTGCTTCCCCTTGTCTTCTGGACCATCTTCCTTGGTGTCTATCCTCAGCCTTTCTTTGATCGCATCGAAGTCAGCATCAACCATTACATCCAGCTGATCAAATCCCAGGAGCCGCGCTTTGCACAGGATGAAGCAGAGAGCCCCGGATTGGAAAAATTCCTTGTATGGAATCTGGATGAGTAATGGAATAGGGAAATGCCTCTTCAAATTTACAATACTTTATCCGGAAAAAAAGAATCTTTTAATCCTGTTCGCGAAGGACAGGCCTCGCTTTACGTTTGCGGTCCCACAGTTTACTGTGACAGTCACCTTGGCCACGCCAAATCCTATGTTAGTTTTGACATAATTCTGAGATATCTGCGTTATTGCGGATATAAAACTTTTTATGTGCAAAACATCACCGATGTCGGCCACCTGATGGGTGATGACGATGATGGTGAGGATAAACTACTTAAACGTGCGAGTGAACTGGAGCAGGAGCCGATGGCTGTTGCAGAATATTTTTCCCGCAGACATTTTGATGTCATGGACAGGCTGGAAGTAATTCGTCCGGACATCAGCCCAAGAGCCACAGGACATATTCCGGAACAGCTGGAGGCAATTGAGCAACTTATTAAACAGGGACTTGCTTATGAATCAAACGGTTCAGTCTACTATGAAATCAGTAAAGACCCAAAATATGGTGAACTCTCCAACCGGCAAATTGACCAGATGCAAGGAGGCGCGCGTGTTGAAGTCCGGATGGAAAAACGTCACCCCGGAGATTTTGCTCTTTGGAAAAGAGCTGAACCCGGACACCTGATGCGCTGGCGTGATCCATTCAGTGGCTGGGGGTATCCCGGATGGCACACAGAATGTGTGGTAATGAGCGTACGCTATCTGGGTGATGAGTTTGATATTCACGGGGGAGGAATGGATATAAAATTTCCTCATCATGAATGTGAAATTGCTCAGGCCAGAGGACTTAATAAACCATTTGCCCGAAACTGGATGCATACGAATATGCTGACAATTGACGGGCAAAAAATGAGTAAATCCAGCGGAAATTTCATTACACTGTTTGATGTATTTGAAAAATTTGATCCCATGATGGTGCGTTATTTCATCGCAGCAAGCCATTACCGTTCAGTAGTTGATTTCAATGAAAGCGTTCTGTCAGCGGCAGAAGTTTCTCTTAAACGACTGCATCAAACTGTACGTAATCTGCGGGAACGAAAACCGGATGGTGTGAGACCGTCAGGAAAGAAGTTTGAAGAATTCCGCAGACGTTTCTGTCAGGCGATGGATGACGATTTTTCAACACCTCTGGCATTAGCCGCATTATTTGACTTAAATCGTGAAGCAAACAATTTGCTGGCAGAAAAAAATCCTGATCCTGAAGCAATTGCTGACGCAGAACATCTGTTTTCAACTCTAGGAGGAAATGTCCTGGGCATCATACCTGAGTCTCTTGAGACCCGTCAGTCTGAACATAATATGAATGAGCTAATGGAAATTCTGGTGGAGCTGCGTGCGAATTTCCGTAACAACATGGATTTTGAAAGCGCAGACCTTATCCGGGATCAACTGCAAAAAATCGGAATTGTGTTCAAGGACTCACCTGAAGGCACAATATGGGAAATTGCAGATAAAAATTAGCAAAAGTATGCTCCCTGAAACAGAAAAATTTTTTCTGGAATGAAAGAAGAAAAATCCCTACATGTTGCCTTGCGGCTGTTTGCTCTTATTTCTCCCCTCAAAGGCTGGGTCATATTAAGCATTGTCTGCATGGCAGGTTATAATATCTTCACAGCCGCACCTGCCTATTATGCCAAAGATATTGTTGACGCAATAGTTTATGGAGACAATCCGGAACTGAAACAGTATTTTCTGGTTGGTTTGGGATTGGTGATCGTTTTTGCTGTCAAGGGCTTATTCTTTTTCGGTCACAGCTACTGTGTGGGTCACCTTGTCCAGAGCCTGATCCTCAGGCTCAGACAAAAACTGTTTGACCACCTCGTTAATCTTTCCCTCACCTTTTTTAATCGCTCAAAGACAGGCGACCTGATCTCACGTTTCACAAACGATCTGCACGCGGTTCAGAACATGCTGCAGGTTGGTGTGGCCGGACCTTTCCGTGACATTCCACAGTTTTTTTTACTGCTGGGAATCATGTTCATGCGCAGCTGGCAGCTGGCGCTTGTGACGATGATTATCATTCCGGTGGCAATCCTGTTTATTCAGAACTTCGGCCAACGCAATAAGATTGCGGTCAGTAAAAGGCAGATTAGTTTTGGCGGTTTAAGCAGCCTCCTGGTGGAGACAATCACCGGAGTGCGGGTGGTGAAAGCTTTTGGTATGGAAAAATACGAAAGCAAGCGGTTCAAAAGCGCTAACGATGATCTCTATAAAAATCACATGCGCTCGATCATGATTGATTCATATTCCTATCCGATTATTGAAATTGTTGGTGCGACTGCAGGGGCGACTATCGTTGCTTTTGGGGGATATTTTATCATCAATGGACAAATCACACCTGGTGATTTTACTTCATTTCTGATCAGTTTTTTTATGCTGAATGAGCCTGTAAAAAAACTGAACGGTTTCAACTTAAAACTGCAGGAAGGCTTTGCCGCAGTCCGAAGGATATTTAATATACTTGATGTAAAGGATGATATTGCCATTTCGCCAAATGCCAAAAAGCTGACCGGTTTTGAAAAGGAAATTGATCTCAACATCAAGGCATTCCACTATCCGGAAAAAGAAGAGCCTGCCATCAGGGATTTTAAGCTCACTCTGAAGAAAGGTGAAGCGGTTGCCCTGGTCGGCAGCAGCGGTGCGGGCAAAACTACCATTGCCAATTTAATCCCACGTTTCTATGACATCACGCGGGGAGCAATCACCATTGACGGTCATGACCTGCGTGACCTGGATCCCATTTCACTGCGCAAATTGATCGCAATTGTGACCCAGGATACCATTCTTTTCAACGACACCATTGCCAGCAACATTACGTACGGACAGCCTGATTGTTCAAAGGAGAGAATGTATGCTGCGGCACGTGCAGCCAATGCCCACAAATTCATTACAGAACAGCCTGAAAGTTATGAGACTTTAATTGGTGAGAAAGGTTCACGTCTATCCGGAGGACAGAGACAAAGGCTTTCTATTGCCCGTGCTTTAGTAAAAGACGCGCCTATACTTATTCTGGACGAAGCAACTTCGGCGCTTGATTCAGAGTCAGAAATTGAAGTGCAGCAGGCAATCGAACACCTGATGGAAAACCGTACCACCGTTGTAATCGCGCACAGACTTTCCACAATCAGGAGCGCTGACAGGATTTGTGTGATGGAAAATGGTCAGATTGTAGAGCAAGGCAACCATGATGATCTCCTGCTGAACGGAGGACGTTACCAGCAGCTTTATGAGATGCAGTTCAAGAACCAGCCTGAAGAACAGATATCGGAAGATTCAAAAGAACGACTTGTCTCCTGATAATGCATGACTGACTCATTATCAAAAATCAGCACTGCTGTTATCCTGGCGGCAGGAATGGGTATTCGGCTGCGAAACGTGACCGGCATGCTTCCAAAAGGATTGCTGCAGATTGGTGGGAAATCACTGATCGCGCGTTCTCTGGAGAGTTTGAAAAACGAAGGCATTGAACGGGTGGTGATTGTAACCGGTTACCAGGAATCAATGTATCATGAAAATCTTACGCCTCAAGCCAGCTTCCCAAAGCTTGAATTTGTTCACAGTCCACAATTCTCGGAGAGCGGAAGCATGCATTCACTATTTGTGGCACAGGAATTATTGCAGGAAGATTTTCTATTGCTGGAGTCAGACCTGCTGTACGAATCCCGTGCTTTGCCTGCTGTGATTAATTTTAAGGGACCTGACGTGGTTTTGGCTTCCGGAAAAACCGGTTCCAATGATGAGGTTTACATTTATGGAGAAAATCAGGATCAACAATCCGGATACAAAACATCCGGCAGTGTTGTCAGCGGGAAGATTGCTGCTATTTCAAAACAGCCTCGTCCTGGATTATCTGTTCAGGGAGAGCTGGTTGGAATTTCAAAAATTTCCCCGGAATTATTGAAACTGATGTGCGCACATCATGAAGTGAATCTTGAATTCCCTTGCAGCAATCATTACGAAGAATGCATATCTGATGTAAGCTCAAAGATTGAAATTCCTTTTTTGAGAGTTGGGGATTTAGTATGGACTGAGATCGATGATCAATCTCATTATGACAGGGCGCTGAAGGAAATATATCCCAGATTAACTAAACAATAATAGATTCCTGCTTTCTTGGGAATGACAACTATTTACTAAATCATATTCAATAACCTATACAGAAAATATCATGAGTGATTCTTACGTTTTACAGCAGACACCGTTTGTTGTTCCAACTACAGACGGCAAACTGATTGAAGAGCATGTTGGACTTGCATCCAGTAATGACACCAAGTTAAGTGTGGCACACATGGTTGCACCTCCAGGCTGGAGTGAACCGCATCAGAATCCGGAATTTGATGAATACACCATGATGGTACGTGGGAGCAAGCAAATAGAAATTGATGGAGAAACCGTTACGCTTAGTGCCGGTGAATCACTGCTGGTGAGGAAAGGCGCGCGAGTGCAATACTCAAATCCATTTGAGGAAGAGGCAGAATACTGGTCAGTCTGCATGCCTGCTTTTTCTCCGGAATTGGTTAACAGGGAAGATATCTCAAGCGCCTGAACAGATTTGATTGATTGTTCTGGCTGCTTCTTCATCAGCTGCATCCGGAAAACTGAGTACCTGTTCACGCATTTTCCGGAGTTCTGTTTCAGAAAGTTTCCCTCTGATCAGCACAGATTCAATCGTTTCCTCCAACTCCTCCACATCACAAACCGCGTCAGCGAAATCATCTCTGAAAAGCAAATCCGCCCCTCCTTCATATTCGGTGGGAACCTTCAGGCAAATTACGCGACGGTTAAACCCCATCCGGTATTCCCCTCCGACACTGCCAAAATCTGTGATCATGATCGATGATTCTTCCACCAGTTCCTGGATTCCTGCCAGATCATTAAAGCTTATGTTTTCCGCATCTTTAAGCTGTCGGCTGATAAACGATGTGACATAGTGCCTCCTGGATGCCAGTGAGGGATGCAGTTTAATCACAAACAGGTATTGAGTTAATCTTTTGAATATTTCCAGCAGTCCTTTGTCCAGGGCATCAAACAATAATTTAATTTCCAGTGAAGGAGCATAAATAATCACAGGGAGTTCCTCACCAGGAAAACATCGCACATTGTTATGAGCCGCATGCAGTTTTGGATATCCCACAGAATGGACTGTGACATGCTCAGGAAACTTTTGATTCAGCTGCTGATAAGTGTAAGGAGGACGAGTGGGCAGGAATACATGATTGAAACGAATATTTTCCGGCAGTACAATGTCAATTGCCTTAGGAAGCGCGTAGTGAGGAAGATAAATTCTTTCCGTTGCAGCAAAAGTTTCCTGCCTGATTGATTCGCAGGTCAGATGTACCTCGGCTTCCGGAAAAGATGAATATGCTGCCAGTTCCTGATGTGAAAAGTGAAACAAAGGGGAAACTCCCAGCAGCAGCAGACGTTCTTCAACCTGCCGGTGATAATTTAGATACTCAAAACCTGCCCCAATCCGATGAAGAGTGGTGGCAAAATTGATGTAAAATACTTCAAATTTTTCCGGATATAATCTGTCCAGAGCCAAATGAATGGGAGCAAACCAGTCCAGGAAATGTAGAGTACGGAAAGTGAAAATAATTACTGTCCGCTCCTTACTCCTGTCAATAACTGCTTGTTTTTGCTGTTGCAGAAAAGGTTGGGATTTGTTTACAAAATCATGCAGCGAATCACCTTTCAGCAGCCAGAGCCTGATCAGGAATTCCAGTATGTAATCGAATGTTCTGCCACAGTGCAGCCAAAGTCGAATCCCCTGGTATCGGATCCTGAACAAAAAAATATTTATGTTTCTGACAACAGAATTCAAGAATTATTTTGTTCCAGAGATTGAAGAACCTTTTCTCCCATTTCCCGGCAGCCAATCTGTGTTTTCCCCTCAGCCATAATATCGACCGTGCGGTATTTTTCCAGTGTTTCCACAACTGCATTTATTATCATTTCATCTGCTTCAGTGAGATCAAAGGAATAGCGCATCATCATGCCCACTGAGAGAATCATTGCCAGCGGATTAGCCTTGTCCTCTCCTGCTATGTCAGGGGCAGAGCCGTGTACAGGTTCATACATGCCGACTGATCCACCGATGCTGGCAGACGGAAGCATACCCAGTGAGCCTGTCATCATTGCGGCAGCATCACTGAGTATATCGCCGAACATGTTTGTTGTAACCATTGTATCAAACTGCTTTGGATCTCGAATAATTTGCATGGCAGCATTGTCCGCATACATGTGACTCAGCTCCGCATCCGGAAAATCCTTTCCAACTTCCGTTACAATTTCACGCCAGAATTCAGTAGATTCGAGTACATTAGCCTTGTCCACAGAAGTCAGTTTTCGGCGTCGTTTCATGGCAATCTCAAAACCCACTTTTGCAATTCGTCTGATTTCTGATTCTGAATAAACAAGAGTGTTGAAACCAACCCGCTCACCGTTGCGTTCTTCCACTCCGCGCGGCTTGCCAAAATAAATCCCTCCGGTTAATTCACGCACCACCATCAGGTCCGCGCCATCCACAACTTCCGGTTTAAGTGTTGAAGCATTCACCAGATCACCGTATATTGCAGCAGGCCTTAAATTTGCGTACAATTCCAGTTCGGAACGCAGCTTCAATAATCCTCGTTCCGGACGTACTGAAAAATCAAGCGGTTCCCACTTAGGGCCGCCTACCGCGCCGAGCAGTACTGCATCAGAATTTTTCGCGGCATCCAGTGTTTCATCCGGAAGAGGTGTGCCTGTTAAATCATAGGCGGTTCCGCCTACAGGTTTTTCAGTTAATTCAAGCTGCAGGTCAAAAATGGGCGCAACTTTTTTTAAAATCTGAACAGCCTGTTCTGTTACCTCGGGACCAATCCCGTCGCCAGGCGTAATAAGAATTTTCTTTGTGGTCATTGTTTTTATTCCAGTTTGATTATTAATTAAGTTGAAGACATAAAAAATCAAAATGATGAACTCGCTTGTCATTTTCAATCGAGCGGGAATCCATTCCCCGATCGGGTCGAGGGCCTGTCCTCAACTTGATTGGGGAACAAGCATTTCAGACACTTACAAGTTTCTGGATTCCAGCTTTCGCGGGAATGACAACATTTTACGTTTTAATCTATTTATGACATTTTATCGTAATGAGACACTGCGGCTTATGCAAGAAAAATTACTTTTACTGAAATTTGCAGCAGTCATTCTGTGTTTGTTCCCAGGTGTTTTGCTGGCAGCAACACCGGATAAAACTATGCTCGACAACCAGCTGAGAAAGCTGGTAGAGCATGGCAGTGTAGTTGTTGCTGACGATCAGCGTGTTCTCTATCGTTTCCCGCCAAATAAACATCCACTGCTGGTGCCGGCATCAGTGCAAAAATACGCCACAGCGCTGACAGCTTTGCATGTGTTTGGTTCTCTATTCAGATTCAGCACAGAATTTTATTTGGATAAAAATTACGAACTGGGCATACGAGGACATGGGGATCCCTTTTTAGTTTCCGAGGAATGGCAGAGAATTTCTGAACAGCTCAGTCGTCTGCCAGCTGTGACAAAAAAGCTCCAAGGGCTTTATTTTGACACATCACTTTTTGACAAAAACATACAAATTCCCGGAATCAAATATTCCTTGAATCCCTATGATGCCCGCAACGGAGCATTGGTTGTGAATTTTAACACGGTTTATTTGAAAGTTGACTCAAAGGGAGTTGTGACTTCTGCCGAAGAGCAGACACCTTTGACTCCGTTTGCAAAAAAGTTAGGCAAAAAACTTTCTCCAGGAATTCACCGCATAAGCATATCTCCGGATTCCGGTTTTACGTACGCAGGTGAACTGCTGCATAGATTTTTTCGCAGACATGGATTTTCCTTTAGCAGCAACAAAGTTGCCTTGCGCCGAGTCAGCGCGACTGATCGTCTGGTTTACACCCACGCCAATATACAGACACTTCAGGATGTGATTGCGGGGATGATGCTGTATTCAAACAACTTCACTGCCAATCAGCTTTTCCTCACCGCGGGCATGAAGCGTTTCGGAGCTCCTGCCACAATCAGAAAAGGCAGACTTGCGGTTGAAGAATATCTGGGAAAGGAACTGGGTATTTCCGGGGATCAATTCCGTGTTGCAGAAGGTTCCGGAATCTCCAGAAAAAACCGTATGACTGCGGACGCGGTTGTGCGTCTGCTCAAAGCCTTTGTGCCATTTCAGCATCTGCTTCCCAGAGAAAAAGGGATTTTATATAAAACCGGTACGCTGCGTGGCATTTACAGCATAGCAGGATATCTGTCCTCCAACAGGCCGCTGTATTTTGTGATACTGCTGAATCAGCAAAAAAATCATCGCGAAAAAATCCGTGATATTCTGCTGGCAACAGATTTTTCCAGCTTCTGATTTTGAAATCAAAACCGCTTATTTCCGTGCTGATGCCGGTGCGGAGCGATGCTGCAATGCTGCCGGACTGTCTTGAGGATATTCAATCACAAACTGTCAGCGAAATAGAAATTGTTATTGTTGATGATGGCTCATCAGACGAAACACCTGAACTGCTAAAGCGAGCATCAAACAGGGATTCCAGAATCCGCGTTATCCGCACAAAGCCCCGGGGAATAATTTCGGCGTTAAATACAGGACTGGCTGAATGCAAAGGTAAGTACATCGCCCGCATTGACGCGGATGACAGGATGGTTAATACTCGACTGGTAAAGCAGCTGGAATTGATGACAAGTGATCCAGAACTGGAACTGATCGGCTGCAGGATGGAGGGTTTCACTGATTCAGGGAGAATTACCGAAAGCATTGAAAAGTACCAGTCATGGAGCAATTCCCTGATTTCCCATGAACAAATTGAAATCGATTTGTTCGCCGAATGTCCTATTGCGCATCCCACATTTTTTGCCACCCGCGACTTGCTCAATAAGCTTGATGGTTATTCTCCGAATCCCTGGGCCGAGGATTATGATTTAATTTTAAGAGCCTACGGAACAGGAGCAAAGTTTGCCAAGCATCCGGAAAAACTGGTGAGAAAATTTCATGCTTCCGGTCGTCTCTCCCGAATTGAATCCATATATAAGCGTCCTGCCATGTTTGAGGCAAAAGCACATTACCTGCTTGAACTTGGTTTTCTCAACAAACGCCGTGGTGTGCTGATTGCGGGCTCAGGTCCCACCGGACGACAGGCCGCACACAGTTTCGCCAAACGTGGAATTAATATCCTCGGATTTGTGGATAATCGTCCCGGGCCTCCGGACCGTCTGGTAAAATCATGGCCCGCCTGGGGTTTCACTGATTTGCCTCCGGCGGAATTCCTGGATAAATTCAGGGACGCATTGGTAATACTTGCCATTGGTGATTCCGAAGGACAAAGAGCATTTGCCGAATTACTGCGTAAACTGAGATTTGTTGAAAACCGTGATTATGTGCGCGTGATTTATAACTGGCCTCCTGCGTCTGCCGATAATGTCTGATAACGACACCATTGTTTGATAAGCCGCTAGTTTTCAAGTAAAATGATCAGGAATATATCTTTCAAAGAGATTTAATTCTTTTTTGGGTTTAATCCCCCCTGGCTTGCCAGGTTTGTCATGCCCGCAAAGCTTGTCCCCGACCTGATCGGGGAGCGGGTATCCAAATACTCGGACTATTGCAGGTTCCGAGATTCGTCGTGCCTGGATCCCCCCTCACTTAATCAGAGTTGATTTAGGTGAGGGGGAATGACAAATATTAACGTCTTCATAAAAATATATTTTTATTTCAGTTTTTTATGAGTAGCTTCAAATTGATTTTTCTAAAAATATCCTGGAGCAGTTTCATTATTTTGTTGGCTTTGTTTGCTTTTAATTCTGCTGCAGCACACAGCAAAAAGGTTGACTTAACAGATGAAGAGCGTAAAATTCTGAACAGTTTGCGCATCACTCCGCCATCAATGTGGATCGAAGCCCATGATTTCGCAGGAGAACTGCAGGACGGCAGCACTGTAAACCTGAAGGACTATCATCACCGTTTTGTACTGCTGAATTTCTGGGCAACATGGTGTGTTCCTTGCGTGAAAGAAATGCCTGACCTGGAAAAAGCATATCAGCAAATGGGTCCGAAAAAGCTGATTGTGCTGGCTGTGGGAATGGGCGAAGACAAAAGCAGCAGCCTCAAGTTTGCCGAAAAGCATGGATTAACTTTCCCTATGGTTGCAGATCCAAAGATGGATATAACCCGCCTGTACGGAGTCAAAAGTATTCCTGTCACTTATCTGATTGATCCGTATGGAGTTATCATTGGAAGAGCTCTGGGAATACGTGACTGGGCCAGTCCGGAATTATTTGATTTCATGAATTCCAGACTTGACTGATTAAAGACTGCAGAAGTTATTCTTAAATTGATTTTTTACACTGATTTCAGTATAATCAGTAGTTTAAGTTTTCCAGAAATTTTCCAAATTTACAATGTCCGGAATCAATCCATATATTGAAAAACAGGAATTCGAATTACCCAGAGAAAACTATCAAATCACATTTCTTCCAATGAAGAAAAACGTTGAGGTTTTGTACGGAGATATTTCCACAGAAGGAGACGGCCTTCCGGGATCAATTCTCAACATAGCACTTGCTGCCGGAATTGATATGGAACATTCCTGTGGAGGCGTTTGTGCCTGTTCAACCTGTCATATCATTGTAAGGCAGGGAATGGACAGCTGCAACGAGGCCACTGAAGATGAGGAGGACATGCTGGATTTAGCTCCCGGTCTTGAGCCTCAGTCACGGCTGGCCTGCCAATGTGTGCCTGACGGTTCTCAGGGCATTGTAGTTGAAATACCGGAATGGAATCGAAACCTGGTCAGCGAAGCTCATTGACAAACGGGGAATCCATGATATCACTGACTGAAAACGCGGCTAAGGAAATCCAGAAAATTATGCTGGAAAGCGAATTGACTGAAGAAGTCTGTCTGCGCGTCGGCGTAAAGGGTGGCGGCTGTTCCGGATTTACATATACGCTGGATTTTGATTCAAAAAAATCAAAGTTTGACCTGGAATTTGAATCACAGAACATAAAAATTCTGGTTGACAAAAAAAGCCATCTTTACATCAAGGGCACAGAAATAGACTGGAGTTACAATTTAATGGACCGCGGGCTCAAGTTCAATAACCCTTCCGCAAAAGGTTCATGCGGCTGCAAGACTTCATTCATGTTTGAACCGCCTGAGCAGGAAGAATCGTTTAAACCAAGTTGGATGTAATATTTCAGGAGAAGTTATGAGTGACGCAGTCAGTACGCTGACAATTGAAGATCAGATCAAGCAGGCAATCGAATCCCATATTCCGGACTCCACCGCGGAAGTAGGCGGTGACGGTCGGCATTTTGAAATACAGGTTGTGTCACCGGCGTTTGAAGGAAAGCGCACCCTCGACAAACAGCGTCTCGTCTATGCGGCCTTGAATGAGCTGATGGCCGGAAGCAATGCTCCGGTTCACGCCATTGCACGTCTTGAAACCTTAGTCCCAGAATAATCTCTTTCCCACATTGCCTGACAACGCCCGACATGAAAATTGATGATAAACAAGTAACTTTTCCAAAATCGTTATCAGTCAAGTATTCCGGTAAAATTGTTGATGAGACCGAAACTCACCTGACTCTCGAGGGCGAAGATGAAGAATCCTACCTTAAAATTTTCACTCCGTTTCGTGGAGTGGCCAAGCTGATCCTTTATGAAAATGACCGCTGGATGGACGCTGAAACCTTATCTTCAATTTCCAACTTCGATTTTTCTTCCCTTGGACTTGATAACCTTTCTGATTTGTCTGCTGATGACAATAAAGATGCTTCCGGCTCCAAAAAATGAATGCACCTTTTATAATTAATTTAATTCATGATGCATTCCTGAAAAGTCAAAATTCCACACTTATCAATCATTCCTGCTTTCGCGGGAATTTATTATTTCAGCTACTTACAAGTTCCTGGATTCCCGCTTTCGCAGGAATCACACCTTTTTTACCAGACCATGATCTATGAGCGAAACACAAATTTCTGAAGCACTTCCACAAATTCAAATACAAACTGATCGCGGCCATATCAGTATTGAACTGTTTGAAGATGAAGCGCCAAACACAGTAGCCAACATGATATCCCTGACAGAGCAGGACTTTTATAACGGACTGAAATTTCACAGAGTGATCCCGAATTTCATGATTCAGTGCGGATGTCCCCATGGCACTGGAACAGGAGGTCCGGGCTACCGCTTTGACGACGAATGCACTCCGGAACGCAGGCACGATGGTCCGGGAGTTCTGTCAATGGCCAATGCAGGTCCGGGCACAAACGGAAGTCAGTTCTTCATAACGCATGAGGCACAGCCTCATCTTGACGGCAAGCATACTGTTTTCGGAAAAGTGATCTCAGGCATGGAAGCGGTCAATCAGATTCAGCAGGGTGATCTGATTGAAAAAATGCTGGTGCTGCAGAAACGTGATCATGAATATAAAGTGGAAACGCTTTGAAAAAAAGATTAAAAAAAAAGAGATATTAACCATGATGCATGCTTAAAAAGTTTTACTAATTACTTCGTTTGTCCTTCCGGCGAATACCAGGTTCTATTATTGCAGATACTTACAAGTTTCTGGATTCCCGCGTGCGCGAGAATGACAATTATTTTACGAAACCATCAAAAAGAAACAGCAGCAAATTAAATCATGAGCGAATCAATATTTGAGGCAGACATAGTCCACGAAATGCGGGATTCCTACATGGAATACGCCATGAGCGTAATTGTAGGACGTGCGCTTCCGGATGTGAGGGACGGTTTGAAACCGGTGCACAGGCGTGTGCTTTTCTCCATGAACGAGCAGGGTAATGATTTCAACAAACCCTATCGCAAATCAGCCAATGTGGTCGGTGATGTAATGGGTAAATATCATCCTCATGGCGATGCCGCGATTTACGACACAGTGGTGCGTCTCTCTCAAAATTTTTCAATGCGATATCAGCTGATTGACGGACAGGGTAATTTCGGCTCAGTGGATGGCGATTCACCCGCGGCAATGCGCTACACAGAAGTACGAATGCGGAGGATCGCGCATGAACTGCTGGCCGACCTGGACAAGGACACCGTTGATTTTACGCCAAACTACGATGATTCGCTCAAGGAACCCTCCGTTCTACCTTCACGGATTCCGAATCTGCTGACCAACGGTTCCACTGGAATTGCTGTAGGCATGGCCAGCAACATTCCTCCGCATAATCTCAAGGAGGTGATGGACGCACTGCTGTACTACATAGATCATCGCTACACTGCCACTGTGCAGGAACTGATGCAGTTTGTTCCTGGACCTGACTTTCCCACCGGAGGAACAATCATCGGCAAAAGCGGAATTTATGAGGCTTACAGCAATGGACGCGGAATTGTACGCATCCGTGCCAAAACTCATTTTGAACAGACTAAAGACGGACGTGACCTGATCATTGTTACCGAACTCCCCTTCATGGTAAATAAGGCAACTCTGCTGGAAAAAATAGCTGACCTGGTACGTCAGAAAAAGCTGGAAGGAATTGCGGATTTACGCGATGAATCAGACCGCAAGGGCATGCGTGTTTACATCCAGCTCAAGCGCGGAGAAAATCCGGATGTTGTTTTGAGCAATCTTTACAAGCACACCTCAATGCAGTCAAGTTTCGGCATCATCATGCTGGCCATTGTGGAAAAGCAGCCCAAGGTGCTGACTTTGCCGCAAATGCTGGAGTGCTTTCTGCAGCACCGTATTGAAGTTGTAACCCGCCGGACACAATACGAACTGCGACAAGCAGAAAACAAGATGCACCTGCTGGAAGGCCTGATGATCGCCCTCCAGAACCTGGATGATGTGCTGGAAATTATTCGCAAAGCGCAAAGCGGAGCGACTGCTGAAGAAGCTCTGGTTGACCGATATGGTCTTTCCAAGCGTCAGGCGCATGGAATTCTGGAGATGAAACTGCAGCGTCTGACTGGAATGGAACAGGATAAAATCCGTTCTGACCACGAGGAAGTCGGTAAAGCCATTGCTGACTACAAGGACATCCTGGCAAAAGATGAGCGCGTGATTAAGATCATCCGTGATGAGAGCATCGAAATTCGTGACAAATATGGAGACGAACGCCGCACAGAAATAATTGAAGGTGACAGTTCCATCATGATTGAGGAACTGATCAATGAAGAGGATATGGTGGTTACCATCTCACGTGAGTGTTACATCAAGCGCAGTTCCGTCAGTGAATACAGGCTTCAGCGTCGCGGCGGCAAGGGACGCCTCGGGATGGGCACCAAAGATGAAGATTTTGTTGAACAGCTGTTTGTGGCAAACACACATGATTATCTGCTCTTTTTCACCAACAAGGGACAGGTTTTCCGCAAAATAGTGTTTGAGCTTCCTCAGGCCGGACCAACCGGAAAAGGAAAAGCGGTAATCAATCTGCTGCCCTTGCGTGAAGGCGAAAGTATCTGCGCCTGTCTGAATGTACCCAAAGAAGCTGAAAACAAATATATCTTCCTCTGCACCGAGGGCGGTGTTGCCAAAAAGACGCCGATGCTGGACTGCGCCAAAATCCGTGTCAGCGGCCTGCGTGTAATCACACTTGATGAGGGTGACTCTGTGATTTCTGTCCAGCTTACAGACGGAGAACAGGAGCTGTTTTTTGCCACCCGTGACGGCATGGGATTGCGTGTTAACGAAACAACACTGCGCCCGATGGGACGTCAGGCCCGCGGTGTGCGTGGAGTCAGGCTGCGTAAAGGCGACAGGGTTGTTTCCGCGCTGGCGCTTTCAGGTTCCGGAGAACTGCTCACTGTTACGGAAGGCGGTTACGGCAAAAAGACTCCGATCGAAGATTACACACTCGCAAAAAACAGGGGCAACTACGGAATGCGTACAATCCGGATTACTGACACAAATGGTCCGGTTGTAAATGTGCTGGAAGTTGAGGAGCATTTCCAGCTTTTCCTGATCACACAGCTGGGTAAACTGATCCGGATTCCTGTGGAAAATATCCGTACAATCGGCCGTGTCACGCAGGGAAATCGGCTGATTCATCTTGAACAGGATGAACAGGTGATCGGAATTGCCCCGGTGATTGAAGACGAAGAAGATGAAGAGATTGAAGCTGAACAGCAGAATTCTGATGTTCCGGACAATTCCGCGGATTCTGTAACAGCAGCCGCGCCTGAAAACTCTGTGGGGGAAAAGAACCCTGAAGAACCGCAAGTCCAGCCTGCCGAAGATGATTCCACCGAATCATGAGCGCTTTGCTTTAGTGGCTCATTTTCTGCATTTATAAGTCGGTGTCTCTGCCGCTGCTGAACTTGCGGCAGACCCACATTTTGCAGATTAATCTTCGCGTCATGAAGCAGTTTTTCCAATTTATTATTCTCAGTCTGCTGCTTATTTTTTTTACAGCAGCATCGACGCTTTCCGTTAAATCCGGACACATGCTTGACCGTTTCAAATTGATTCCGGACAAGCGGACTCCTTTTTTATCCTTTGAGGGCTATTTCGATCCGGGACAATTTCCTAATATCCAGATCATTCCAGGAAATAAAAAATCTGAAACCTCGGTCATACTTCCCAACACATTCATTGATTCTGAAAAATCAGACTCGCGACGTTTGACCTTTGCCCTGCGTAAACCAAAGAAAAAGGTTGTGACCACAATTGTTGAGGAAGAGGATGAGGAAGATCACACTGTCAAAGAAGTTAAAACTGATGCGTTGAGCCCACGTGTGGTCAGTCCGCGTGAAGAAATGCTCCTGCATCCTGTAACGGCTCTGATGTCATACCGTCAATTTGATCAACTGAATGTTGCCATCCTTAACGCCTCGCCAAAACGCAATGGCGCGCAGCGCATGGCCGCGATGCTGAGCAAGCGGCATAAACGTGACATCGAAAAACGGATGGGCATGAAGTTGAAAATCGTCAATATTTCTTCGGTACGTGAGCAGGAAATCCTGCCCAAAACCAAAATTTACTTTCATGCCAATTTACTGAAGGAAGCCCTGAAACTGGCCCAGGTTTTGCCGGGAGAACAGGTGCTTGAACCTGTTCCTGCCGCAAGAGCAGCAAAACTGGCAACTGATGTGGAAATTTTTGTGGGGAAGAATTTTGAATAAAACAGTTCTCATTTTAACACTTTCGACTGTGTTCCTGCTTGCGGGCGTCAGCACGCCGGCCTTTGCTTTTCCGGAATATACTTCGAGACAGAAAGCGCTCAAACTGGCAGGGGTGCTGGATAAGGGATATTTAAAATCCATAAAGATTTCTTCAGTTTTTGTCAAAAACAAAGGGGAAGACGACTATTACCTGCAGGCCATACTTGATGACGGCTCCAGCCGCAAGTGGCTGATTGACCGTATCCGCCAGTGGACCCAGACAGATGAACTGATCCTCAGCAATAATCGGGCGCTTGTTTTTCCGTCACCTGAAAGTACTGATTTCGGCGTGCTGGAAAAAAATGACTTTTACCGCACCGTTTTGAATGCCACCGCGTTTGTCAAAACTTTCGGTAAACATGACATCCTTGAAGGAAAGAGCCTTGTGCTGGGAATCCTGCGCTTTCGAATACTGCAGGAAGAGGACAGCAAATATTTAAAAACAAATAAATACGGCGACCGCTATCGTTATGTGCTGGAACTGGAAAACGGCTCCCGCGAGTATTTGACTTACACTGATGCTTTTGTGCTTATGCAGAGATCAGCCTTTCTGGAGGAAGTTCCGGAAAACGTCAATGTTTTACGGAGGTCTTATAAAGTACGTGAAATGAAAAAAATCCCGCTTCAGCTGGAAGACGAGCTGCGTGATATCTGGCGTTTCGGAATTGAAGTTGTTTTTGACGGATCTGTTATGACAAGCCCTGACCGCTTCCCGTATCAGGTGGTTGAATTAAAAATGAGAGATCCGGAAACAGGACAGTACAGGGCCCAGTTTTTCCTGCAAATAGTTTTTCCAAACGCGGAAAAAATAAGTGATGTAAAAGGTTTTAAGAATCATGAATATCTGCGTCATGTTGAGATCAACACAGATGTGGAGCATCAGAAACGAGTAATTCTGCGGGCCATGGTAAATCCGGACGCTCTGGACCTGCCGCCTTTTGTTGAGGTCACAGACCGCAATTCTGTTGTAGTCAATTTTTTCAGTTCCACAGACCAGAGCCTGACACAGCCTCCGGACTTGCCTGTGATGCGCTCCGCGGGAGAATTGCCGCGCTCGGTTTTCACGCCGGATCAGCTTGAGACAGAATTTGAAACTAAATACCTTGAAGCAGTCAGCATGATACGGGCGGCACAGGAGCAGATGAACACACACCTCAGGATCAAAGCTTATTTCAAAGCACTGGATGCCCTCAAAAATGCTGCCTTGTCAGCAGAGCGTGATATCCAGATCGCCCAGGCTTTGAAGCAGCGTGACATCCTGCTGCGCGCCATGCCCAAGCTGATTATCAGAAATGTGCAGATGACAATTCTGGCCAAGAAGCTTGATCAGGAAGGAACAAAAGCTGATCCGGAGATGAATAAGGAATTACTGGCGCAGCTGGTACACGCCGAACGTTATGCTTCTACCCAGGATCAGCAGCAGAAAATTGCCTCTCTGCAAAGCATCCTGCGTTAGGTGACACGCTAAATCCTCCGTTGCCATTTCCCCCATAAAGTGTTAAAATGCCCCACACAATCGAGGTGTGGCGCAGTCTGGTAGCGCGCTTCGTTCGGGACGAAGAGGCCGGAGGTTCAAATCCTCTCACCTCGACCAATTCACTTTCGGCCTTCCTTTGAATTTTTCCCAGTTAATTCACATTATTAATATCATCATCCCGATCGTATCAATTGTACTTTCATCCCGAACGTAAGTGAGGGATCCTGCCAATATCAGCTCTCGGTCATATCTCTCCCCTAAGTTTAAAATCACACCTCTTAATTAATAATATCAGCATATTACAGCAATCATTAATTCATAACTAAATAACCTATTGCAATTTACTCAGTGTATTGAGTAAAATTACTCAGTGTATTGAGTAATTCGTTAAAATGAATTGAATATGTTTTATCGTCCCGTTTATAAAAAACTTGAAAAAAGAATGAATGAACCACGCAGATTCATTCAAGTATTGGCCGGACCGCGTCAAGTAGGCAAGACAACACTTGCCCGGCAACTGATGAATTCATTGCCGTTTGAATGTCATTATGCCTCAGCTGATGCCATGGGAGCGGGAGACCGGCAATGGATTGCACAGCAATGGGAAATTAGTCGACTTAAACTGTCCGCCGGAAAATCTGATACCTGTGTTCTTTTCCTGGATGAAGTGCAGAAAGTCCCCGGTTGGTCAGAAGTTGTGAAATCATTGTGGGATGAGGATACGTTCAATAATCTCTCGCTCAAGGTAATTATTCTGGGATCATCTCCCTTGCTGGTTCAACGTGGTCTTAATGAAAGCCTGGCCGGACGTTTTGAAGTTACCCACATCAGACACTGGTCATTAAGTGAAATGAGGGAGGCCTTTAATATTTCATTGGACGAGTATATCTATTTTGGAGGTTACCCCGGTGCAGCTGAGTTATTTGGTGACGAAGATAGATGGCAGAGTTATCTTCAGGAATCATTCATAGAGACAACCATCTCGCGGGATATTTTGCTGATGACACAAGTGAATAAACCCGCACTGCTGCGGCAGCTGTTTTATCTTGGCTGTAATTACTCAGGGCAAATTCTCTCCTTTCAAAAGATTCTTGGCCAGATGCAGGATGCAGGTAATACAACAACCTTGGCGCATTATCTGGAACTGCTTGCAGGCGGTGGTATGTTGTGCGGCATTTACAAATATGCCGGACAGGAAGTTCGCCGACGAAGCTCAAGTCCAAAGTTTCAGGTGATGAACATGGCTCTAATGTCAACGGTGGTAAACCAAAACTTTGAACAGGTTAGAGCAAACCCTGAACTGTGGGGACACTGGGTTGAATCTGCTGTTGGTGTGCACCTGATCAATAATTCGATTGAGCATGGTTTTGAGTTGTTTTATTGGCGTGATCGAGGAAGAGAAGTCGATTTTGTTGTCCGTAATCGTGGACGTTTACAGGCTATTGAAGTAAAAAGTCAAAAGCATAAGACAGCGCTGCCCGGCATGGATGCATTTGTGAAGGCATTCAAACCTGAAAAAGTACTGCTTGTCGGTAGCGGTGGGATGGACGTTGAAAAATTCTTATCTATGGATGTGAAGCAGTGGATCTAACATTCATCTTTGGATTTTTCGACTGCCTGTCTTAGTTCAAATAAAGAAACAGAGTTGGTCAATTTTTTCAACGAAGGTAATGTGATTGAGTATTGGCTCCCTTCCCTTTCATCAAGAACTTTTGTAGGAAGGCAGCATGAATAATACAATAAAAAACAAACTATAGTACACCTTAATTCATAAGAAAAACTGTCCTTGACTTGGGGTCCACTTCAGTCACGATATTCACACCATATTTCACTATCCCCTTCTTGAGCTTCTCAATTTAAGGAGGAACTGTGATTCCTAGTGAATACACAGTTTTCAATGAACATACAATCTCTCTCAATTTAGGTTAAAACATCATTATTTTGGTTATCTGCTCCGGTCTAGTTGTAGATTACGTAGCTGGACAAGACTTAGTCGTAGTATTTCCTTAATGTGTTTACGAAATCGCTTAGCAGAATGTGACCTGTTAGGTAGAAGGACTCGAAATGGAATTGAAATTGAATGACAAAGAAAAGGATCAAATTTGAATATTGAAATATGACCAAAGAATGGAATTGGAAACATTAGGACCAGAAAAAGTGCTGTTGATTGAAAAACGTAAGGAAATACTTGAAGATGTTCTTCAACTTCCGGTTTTGGGTATTTGTAGTAATCAGCCGGAATTGTTAGAAACTTTCTCTAACTCAGAACATCCACACCCAAAAATTGTTTGTCATCGTGGTGCTAAAACATTTGCACCAGAAAATACTCTATCTGCTATTGATCTAGCCATAGGTCTGGGTTTCAACATTGTTGAAATCGATGTCCGACAAACCAAAGATGGTGTTCCTGTTGTCTTGCATGACAGTTTGGCCAATCGTACTACAAATGGGAGAGGTGCGATCAAAAAAATGAATTATGCTGATGTCTGTAAACTAGATGCCGGCAGTTGGTTTGATCCATTTTTTGCTGGAGAACCAGTTCCCCGATTGGAAGATGTTTTGGCTCATGTGAAAGGATACTTAGAGGTCTACATCGAAATCAAAGAAGCAGAACCTGAAATCCTGCTCGAGCTAGTCCAAAGATTTGATATGCTTGGAGACTGTTTTTTCTGGTGTGAAGATATAAGGGTGATGGATCTATTGCGCTTACTCAACAAGGATGTCCGGTTGATGGCACGCCGTTATGATTTTCCGACTTTGAAAGATGCTATCGAAAGACACTGTCCTCAAGTCATTGAATTCAACGGTTTGAAATTCACACATGATGAACTCGAACATTGTCAAGAATTAGACATCCTTTCTATGCCATTTTACATGGGTTCCAAACTGAGTGTACTGAAGAAACTCATTGATTCAGGTGCAGATATGCTCAATCTGGGTAATCCGAAACTTATCGAGAAAATTTGCACTTCCACAAACCATTATCTGGAGTGATTAATTGCCTAAAGCATCATGAGTACACTGACTTACGATCATAAATTTGCAGAAGGCTGCAATTTACTTGCTAATTGGCAGGCCGGAGACAACGATGCCAAAAAAAAACTGCGAGATCTGTTTGATACTGTAATCGAAGGACAGTTTGACTTCGTTTTTCGAGAACCGGCACCTGCTGATTCAGTTTGTGTGACAACCTCATTGCATTTAATGACGCTGACGATTTTGAATCATCTTTACGGCCTGAATTCCAGTGAGTTCTATAAAGGCGACCCACAGCGATATGTGCGTACGACTTTAATGACTCAGCGTTTGTTAGGAATCCGCAAGCTTACTTTAGGATGGCCGGTCTATGCTTTTGGTGCAGAAGCTTTAGGACAGTTTACAATGTATCCAGAACAGCATGCACCAGGTGCTGATCCAGGATTACCACTGATTGACCGGAATAATTGGTATGAACTGGAATCCATTGATTTTGAAAAAGAAATACCGCATGTCGTGGAATCAATGCTGGATTGTTTTGTAGAACTGACCAAGCTGGAACCAGTTGCTCATCTTCCGGCGCCTTACAGTCTTGCTGCAGATATTTTCGGGCAGGAAAACCTGATCACAGCCTTGAATCAAGACCCGAATTTTATAGTTGAATTTCTTGACCATTTGACAGACAAAATTTTTGTTCCTTGGTGTGAGCGTCTGATAAAGCGATATCCGAACATTTGGCTCGAACTCTCAGATGCTTCCGGATCCCCCTTATTCATCAGTCCAAATCTTTGCAAAAAAATTGCAGCCAGGCCAGTGCAAAGACTGATTAATGATTTTCCCTGGGGGAATCGAATTTTTGTTGCAAATTACCGTGGTGACATGATTTCTAAATCCTCTGTAGAGGACAGTCGTCGCAGGGGGGATGGTCGCCGCAGATCCAGAGAACGACAAGTGGAAACAAAATCTAAAATCATCTCTGATAAGATTGATGAAAAATCAGTTGCAAATGAACCCAATAACATGATTGATTTCAAACTGAGTCTCTGTCCGGAGTTCATTATCAAACTTGACGCCGACAAGTCCCCGGTTCCCATATACATCGAACATTCTATTCTTCGTGAAAAACCTCTTTATTTAGGAGTAGGAGCAACACGCATCGACCGAAACAGCATTACTGACAATGTAGCAGCAAATCAAGAACTTAAACAACAAGCCGCTGTGAACGCACAGGCCATCAAAACTGTTTCCAAATCTCTGGCCCTCAAAGGAAATCCTCGTTCAAATCTATCATGGCCCGGCGATGTGTACATTGAAGACATAAACGCGGAATCCAATCTTAGCCTGGTGAAAACCATCGTCAATGAGGTGGCAATACATGGTGTGCTTTAGCATACAGTATTGTTGCTAATGCATGTTTGCTTGAATCATAATCTCCCTCAGGATTATTTTTCTGTTGTCCCAAACCATTCTACCC
>LUQO01000080.1 GCA_001627865.1 SAR324 cluster bacterium REDSEA-S27_B3 | reverse complement strand
GTACAGGAGGGGTTTACGTTATCGGCGGTCTTGTCAATCCAGATGCAATGCTGACACTTGACGGTAACAGTATTCTCAAGAAAATGTTGACAATAAAGGGTATACATAATTACCATCCACGCCATCTGATTCAGGCTCTGGATTTTGTAATGAGCAACCAGGACCGTTTCCCCTTCAGAGAAATTGTTGACTCAAAATTTACCCTAGATCAAATCGACACTGCCTTTGCAAAAGCTGCAGACCTTTCCGTTCTGCGGGCGGCAATAGTACCCTGAAAGTCAAAGCATTTATAATCCAATATGATCTCTGAAAACAATAATGCCCCAGTACTGGGGTTCACCCCAAAAGGACTATTCATTGATGGGAAATGGGAAGAGAGTGAAAATGGTAAAAGATTCGAAACCATAAATCCCTCAAACCAGCAATATTTGGGTGATGTCCCTTTGGCTGACGAAAAGGATGTTAACAAGGCTGTAAATGCTGCAAAGAAAGCATTCCCGGACTGGTCCCGCATGCCTATCAGGGAACGTGCGGGATTTCTGATCAATCTCGCAGATAGACTCATGGATAATATAGATGAGTTGGGGATGATGGATTGTATTGACTCAGGCAATGCACTCTCTGGAATGAAAGGCGATGTAAACTGGTCTTCAGATTCGCTGAAATTTTTTGCAGGCCTTATTACAGAAATCAAAGGGCAGACCCATTCAGAAAAATCAGGTCACCTAAATTTTACCAGGAGACATCCTTATGGTGTAGTTGCCAAGATCAATCCCTTCAATCATCCATTGCGCTTTTGTGCAGAAAAATCAGCAGCTGCTCTTGCTGCAGGAAACACAGTTATAGTGAAGGCCTCAGAACAGGCGCCTTTGTCGAGTTTAAGATTTGCTGAAATTTGTGAAGAGGTGCTCCCTCCAGGAGTAGTCAATGTATTAACTGGTGATAAAATTTGTGGTGATGCAATGGTCCGTCATCCAGATGTAAGACGTGTAGGCGTAGTTGGTTCCGTTCCTACTGGGAAAATAATTGCTAAAGCTGCAGCAGAAGATCTGACTCATGTTACATTTGAATTGGGAGGAAAGAACCCCATAATCATATTTCCTGATGCAAACCCAAAACAGGCGGCAAGTTATGCAGTCAAGGGGATGAATATGAACCGCCAGGGACAGTCCTGCAGTTCTACATCCAGGGTTATTGTACACCAGGACCTTCATGATGCGGTTTTAGAAGAAATGGTTCAATTAGTCGAACAGCTTCCAGTAGGCTTACCATGGATCGAAAAAAATGAGCTAGGCCCTGTTGTTTCTGAAATACAGTATAAGAAAATCAAGGAATTTATTTCATCTGCACAAAAAGAAGGCGCAAAGTTGATTACTGGAGGAAGTTCACCTGAAGAGGAGGAACTAAAGAATGGGTTTTTTATCCAACCAACTATATTTGATCAAGTTCAACCTGAAATGAAGATTGGCAGAGAAGAAATTTTTGGGCCTGTAATGTCTGTGTTTAAATGGGATGACTATGAGAAAATGCTTTCGGTTGCTAATGGTCTTGACTACGGACTTACTGCCATGATTATTACAGATGATCTTAAACTGGCCATGGAGACTGCAGAACGAGTTGAAGCAGGTTATGTATGGATAAATTCAACAGGACGTTATCTCGGAGCACCCTATGGGGGATGGAAGGCAAGTGGAATAGGACAGGAAGAATGCTTTGAAGAACTTATGAGTTATACTCAAATTAAAAACGTAAACATGCGCTGGTAGAAAATATTGAAAACAAATTTGATTTGCTTAATTCTAACATTTCTCTAACTTAAACTTAATTATAAGTAAATATTATCCAAATAGGATATTTCATTTTTAATAAAATAATGGCTGAAATAGGACTTAGAAGTATCTCTAAATCGTTTGGTTCCACTGAGGTTATCAAGTCACTTGACCTTTCAGTTTCCAATGGTGAGTTCATTACCATTGTGGGACCATCCGGATGTGGTAAATCTACTCTATTGAGAATCATAGCAGGGTTGGAGAATCAATCTACAGGTGACGTAGAAATAGATGGTAATGTCGTAAATAAAACCAGGGCCAGTGAGCGTGATTTAGCCATGGTTTTTCAATCTTATGCTCTATACCCTCATCTGACAGTTCAGCAGAACTTGATGGTACCTCTAAAACTACGTCGATTGTCTTTTTTGGAACGCTTCCCGATAATTGGATGGTTTATGCCCAACCGTAGTTCCAAGTTAGATGAGATAGTGAGCAAGGTCCAAGCTGCATCAGAAACTCTTCAAATAACACACCTTTTGGACCGTAAACCAGGTCAGCTTTCTGGAGGCCAGCAGCAAAGGGTAGCAGTAGGAAGAGCAATGGTCAGAGAACCTGTAGCTTTCCTGATGGATGAACCACTTTCCAATTTAGATGCAGGACTGAGAGTTCATATGCGTGCAGAAATTTCAGAATTGCACCGAGATCTCAAAACGACATTTATCTATGTTACTCATGATCAGGCGGAAGCTTTAACCATGTCTGATCGAATGGCTGTCATGATGGACGGAGAAATACTCCAACTTGATACCCCACATGAAATTTATAACAACCCTTCAACTATCAGGGTAGCTGAATTTGTTGGAAGCCCTAAAATAAATATTCTAAAGGGAGAATGTGATGAAAAAGGTAATTTAAACTGTTTCGGTACTAAAATAACTGACTCCATTAAACTTGCCCAAAAAGGGAATGTTTCCGTAGGAATAAGACCTGAACACATGCAACTGGTTTCATCAAAGGATAAGAATGTCATTAAAGGGAAAATTGTTTATAGAGAAAATCTGGGATCTGATATTTTCCTTCACCTAACTGTTAATGAAGGAGAACAAAAAATAATTGTAAGAAGTGAGCCCAGCAACGTTATTAATACCGCAGTTGGTGATCAAGTTATGATTGGATGGGATGAGCAAAAAGTTATGGCGTTTGATGTTGATGGTGAAAACATCACAATGCAATAATATTTAACTTAGATACTGAAAAAATAATGACAAAATCTCGATCTCACATTTGGTTCGTTAGTCCAGCCGTATTACTTATGGTTGTGATCCTGATTTTGCCGGTATTTGTTGCAGGAACATTTTCTTTTACCGACTACAATTTAGGAAGTCAGGACTTTAGGTGGATTGGATGGAAGAATTATGAGTCACTGGGTAAATTCTCCAGTTACAAAAAGATGTTCACAGCATCTTTAACCTATGTAGTTATAGTAGTACCTGTTTCAGTACTTCTAGGATTAGGCTCTGCAATGCTTATCTCTTCATTAAGTTTTGGAGGAGAATTCTACAAAACTGTTTTCTTTTTGCCTGTCATGGCAACCCTATTAGCAATGGCATATGCTTGGGAATTTACCCTTGATCCAGTCATAGGAGTTATAAATAAATTTCTTGATGATGGTTGTAGTGTTGGATGGTTTTATAAATTTTTTACAGGATCATGGCTTGGAATAAATCCTACTGAAAGTTGGTATGGAGGACTCTGTAATGATCGAATGCCTAATTGGCTGGGTAACAAAAAGTATGCGTTGGGTTCTATTTCATTTATAGGGATATGGCAGGCATTTGGTTTCAATATGGTCCTTTATTTGGCAGGTTTAACTTCAGTACCACGAGAATTATACGCTTCAGCTGAGATGGATGGTGCAAATTCTACATGGGAGAAGTTTAAACTTGTTACTTGGCCAATGTTGGGGCCTACTCATGTATTCGTAGTTACAATAACATCAATTCGTTCATTTCAAGTCTTTGATACTGTTGAAGCACTTACCAGGGGAGGACCTAGCAAGTCTACATATATGATGGTTTATGCAATGTTCGAAAAAGGGGTAAAACAAAATCTAATTGGTATGGGATCAGCTCTAACCATAGTTTTTCTTGGCTTTGTTCTTATACTTACTCTAACGCAAGTTTATTTCATTAACAGGAAAGTACATTATTCATGAATAAACGAACTAATTTGGGGTCAGAGGTTGGGAAACATATTATTTTAATTATAGGCGCATTAGTTGTTATATTACCATTCTACTTGATGTTATCATTTTCATTCAAATCACCTGCAGAAATACAAAGTATTTCAGGCGGTTTTTTCGGTGCACAAGAGATGATGACAGATCGCAAATGTTTAAAGGCTGAGAGGTCTGAAGAAGAATGTACCATGCTCCCAATAGTATATAACTACACAGCAGCTTTCAAAGAAGCACCTTTATTACGATACCTTTTGAACGGTGTAATAGTAACTTTATCTATTTTTGCAATTCAGGTTATTATTGCTCTTCCTTGCGCATACGCTTTAGCAAAACTAAATTTTTGGGGCAGAGATGTTGTTTTTGGATTGGTAATTTTTTGTCTTCTAATTCCTGTCCATGCCATAGCTCTTCCTCTATATCTGATGCTGGCTAAGTTTGGTTTAACTAATACCTTTGCCGCACTTGTTATTCCGTGGACTATATCTGTATTCGGAATTTTTTTAATGCGTCAGTTTTTCAAGACTGTACCTGATGATTTAATTAATGCTGCTCGAATGGATGGCATGAGTGAGTTCTCAATAGTCTGGAAGGTTATGCTTCCAACTGCAATTCCTGCATTGCTTGCTTTTGCAATTTTTTCTGTGGTTGCTCACTGGAACGATTATTATTGGCCTAGAATTGTAATCACTGGTGATCAAGATCTTATGACACCTCCATTAGGACTCAGGATGTTTAAATCTGATATGGATGGTAATGAATACGGACCTATGATGGCCGCTGCAACTGTAATTGTTGCACCTTTAGTGGTTGCATTTTTATTGGCCCAACGCAGATTCATTGAAGGAATAACGCTTACGGGTATGAAATGACGGTGAGTTTGTTCTAAAAGATCGGTTTCTCTTAGAGCTTTTCATCGTTTTGGGACTGCAGAACTAGCGGAGCCTCATTCTGTAGTCCATTGTTAACGGGGCTTCATGAGAAGGAGTTGATTTATGCAAATCAAATTTCTATTTTCTGCAGTTTTCGCGGCTTTGGTTCTTTTTGTATCATCTGCTGCTTCTGCTATAACAATTGAGGTTGGGTATCCATATTCAGCATTGTTCGATGTTACAATTAAAGACAACATTGTACCAATGTTCGAAAAAGCTCACCCTGGGATTAAGGTCAAGCTTCGTGCGACCTATGATAACTATGAAGATGCAGCCAACACTATTCTACGAGAATCTGTGGCCGGCAAACTACCTGATGTTACTTTCCAGGGATTGAATAGACAGGCCATGTTCGTTGAAAAAGGGATCGCTAAGTCATTTGAACCTTTTATAGCCAGAGAAGCTGATTTTGCTAAGGATGGCTATCACAAGGCGATGTTGGATCTAGGCACATTTAATGGCGAAGTATATGGATTGCCTTTTTCAGTTTCTCTTCCTGTTGGTAACTACAACATGGATGCAATGAACAAAGCCGGTATAAAAAAATTACCTACCACTTGGGATGAAGTAGTTGATGCTTGCGATAAACTAAGGGCAGTTGGATATGACAACCCTCTTTTCTGGGGTTGGAATATTACTGGGAACTGGTTTTTCCAGGCACTTATGTGGAGTCAAGGAGAACCTATACTTAAAAATGGTAAGGTGAACTTTGATGGTCCTGCTGGCTTAAATGCTCTTAAAACCATGAAGAAATTGTTCCGAGGATGTAGAATGCAGAACCTTCAAGCTGGTGATGCTGCAAAGCCTTTTAATGCAGCCAAAGTAGCTATGTTCTTCTGGTCAACTTCAGCAGTGGGGGCGATTGAAAGAGCAAAAGGTGATTTTGTTTACAAAACATCGGAATATCCTGGAATGGGGAGACCTCCAAAGGGATTACCTGCGGGTGGAAATTCAGTTATGATGGTTTCTACTGGAGACTCAAAAAGAGTTGATGCAGCGTGGAAGTTCGTAAAATTTTGTACATCAGGAGAAGGTGCTGCTGTTGTCGCAAAAACCACAGGATATATGCCTCCAAATAAAGCTGCTAATGAAATGCTGGGGGATTTTTACAAGGAAAATCCAAATAAACATACAGCAGTTCGACAAGCAGGTTTACTTAGAGATTGGATTGCTTATCCAGGCGATAACAGCTTGGCAATTACTCAAGTAATTTACGATGCTCTTGAATCTATTGTAACAGGAGATTCAGATGATATGGTAGCGCTTCAGCAGGAATTGGCTGAGGAGGTTGCATCTATGCTTCCTAATTGATGATAAATACTTATCATTTTGATTCTTAATATTAAATGGCCAGTCAGGGATTTTTACTTTGACTGGTCATTTATTTTTCTACAACAATTTAAAAATACATTCTAAGAAAGACCTCTGTTTCTTGAAATAAACTATTTTTTGCCCCGAACAATAACTTTAAATAACAAACTAATATAAAAAAATGAAAATAATAACGACTACAATAGGAGCATATCCTAAGCCATCATGTACTCCGATTGGAGATTGGTTCCCTGACGCTGAAGATCAAGAAGCAAAGGGAGCAGACAAGGGGCTCTTGCAACGGTGGAACATAAATGATTATGAAGAAAACATAGCAAAAGCTGGAGAAAATGCAGAAAAAGACTTTCTTAAAGCCATTCAAGAAGTAGTTGATGATCAGGTAAAGTCAGGAATTGATATTCCCACAGATGGAGAGGTGCGCAGGGAAAATTACATCTATTACCAGTGTCGCAGAATTACAGGTATAGATTTTCATACTGTGACACACAAGAGTGTTAGGTCTGGTGCGTTCCAAGCTGATTTGCCCACAATTACTGGTCCTGTATCTCTTAGTAAACCAGTGTTAGGTCATGACTATCGCACAGCCCAGAAATTCTGTTCAAATCCTGTGAAGATAACAATACCTGGCCCCATGACAATTACTGATTCCATTGCTGACGATTACTATAATAATGATAAGAAACTGGGAATAGATCTTGGGAATGCTTTAAATTCTGAAATTTTGAATTTAGTTGAGGCAGGTTGCAAAAATATTCAGGTTGATGAGCCAGTTTTTGCCCGAAAACCGGAAAAAGCGTTAGAGTACGGAATTGAAAATCTTGAAAGATGTTTTGCTGGTGTACCTAAAAATGTCACCAAAATGGCTCATATGTGCTGCGGTTACCCGAATGCTTTAGATTCAGAGAACTACCTTAAAGCATCACCTTCTGCCTATTTTAGTATTGCTGAAGCTCTTGATGAATCTGATCTGGACGCAATTTCAATTGAAGATGCACATCGCCCCAATGATCTGAAGCTACTTGAAATCTTTAAAAAGACATCAGTTATCCTGGGTTTAATTGATGTGGCAAAAAGCAAATTGGAAGAGGTTGATCAAATAACAGATAGAATTCAAGAGTGTCTAAACCACATTGACCCTCACCGATTAATTGCTGCTCCAGATTGTGGCCTCGGGTTATTGAACAGACAACTCGCTATTGACAAGATGAAAAATCTTTGCAAAGCAGCACATTCAATTTAATTCAACCTGTTGCTATTTCATGAAAATTTGTGGAACCATGTATGAAGTTTCATAATTCTTAATTTTGTAATCCTTTTCTCATATATTCAAGCATATAGACAAAATTTTTTAAAGAATCTTAACATTGCCATTAGAATATTAAATCAGGCAAATTGGGCTGTTTTAGTTTAATGTTCTTTTTGCCTACTTATGTAAATAGGTCTTACTTCCAGTAATTATTTACCCACCCAAATTATCTTTCTGAAAGAAAATATTAATACAATTTCATTGTGCTTTCATCAGCATTAATTAAATGTAAATTAAGTAAGACTTCAAATCGGTAAGGTCTAGGAAGTTTTAATTCAAACAAATATTTCTAAACTGCTGTTTTTGTTGATTGATCTGATTAGTCAAATAGAGGAGTGAGAGATGGAGCGAGAAACGGGGTTCGAACCCGCGACCTCAACCTTGGCAAGGTTGCGCTCTACCAGCTGAGCTATTCTCGCACTTTAGGGAAAGTAATCTAATTTTATTTATCAAATGACAGATAGTCAATCTTATTTTCTCACTGGTAAACCACACTATCTGACCGTGTTACAATGCATGATCTTTGCACAACAAATAAGCTTGACCCAAATTATTAAGCTTGAAATTTTTCCACAACTCGGTTAATAATCAACATTTTAATTTTCTGGAATTTAAGCATAAGTTTTTCTGACAGAGCAAAGTACTGATGAAAACTAAAGCCATGCATATCAGATCAATATTGACATTGCTTCTCCTTAGTTCATTTGTCATGCAGGTGGAAGCAGCCTCCCCTGATTTCCAACCAGCTCCGCTTCGGAATCAGGAGATGCTGCTTGAAGCAAGCAGAAGCGGCATCCAGGAAGTTAAACTGGTTGCCCGGTCAAAAACTCAGTCTCAGAAAATTAACACGCCTCTTAAAAGAACTCTTTTCAGAAATAAATTCTGGAAAGTTGAAGGTAAGACCTTTGACATACCTGTCCGTTACAATTCAAAAGTCAAAAGAATAATCCGGAGGCTAACAACAAAGAAACGCAAGCAGCTTATCAAGGGACTGCGACGCTCAGGAAAATATATGCCGATGATGGTAAAAATGCTGCGTGAGGCAGGAATGCCTTTGGACCTGGTTTACATGGTACCTGCGGAAAGCAATTTCAATGTTCGTGCGCGTTCCAACAAAAGCGCTGTAGGATTATGGCAGTTCATTGCCTCAACAGGAAGAATTTATGGATTGAAAATCAATCGCTGGATTGATGAGCGGCGTGATCCTGTTTTGTCAACCAAAGCCGCGATCACATATCTTAAACATCTCTATGGGCTTTTCGGCGATTGGGAGCTGGCCATGGCCGCTTACAATACAGGCGAGGGTCGTGTAAAACGTGCGATTAAACTGGCAAAGAGGAAAGGACAAAAACAAAATTATTCATCCCTTCGGCTGCCACGTGAAACCAGGAATTACGTGCCAGCCATCATGGCATTATCCGTTATTTACAAAAATTATGAGCGTTACGGTTTAGGTCATGTGCAAAAAATGCGGCCGATGGATGAGACCAAGGGAAGCTTATCTGTGGCTTTTTCACTTGAAGAAGTGGCACGTCGCTCAAAAATGTCATTCCGCACATTGCGTGACATGAACCCTGCTCTGTATCTCGGTGTACCCCCGATGACGCAGAAGAGTTATTCTTTCTATATTCCTCAACTGCATCACAAGGCCTTGCTGGCTTCCATGGAGCAAAACCCGAAACCGTCAAAACAATGGGGACGGTCATATAATACTCTGCTTGGCAATTCATCAAGAGTAACAAGAATACTTGAAAAATATGGGGCTCCGGTTTATTTCCGTGTTAAGTACGGTGATAATTTGTGGGACCTGGCAAGGAAACACAAAACTTCCGTACGGCGTCTGGCAAGATGGAACAGACTGAACTCCAAATCTGTGCTGCGTGTAAATCAGCGCCTTAAAACTTTTGTGCCTACCTGGCGTGTTTTTCAGGAAGTTGCCAGCAATTATAGTTATTCAAGTCCGAAATTAATTGCTCAGAGAATTCGTGTTCCAAGAGGAGGAACACTTTCTGAAATTGCCAGGAAATACCGGACGAGTGTCCGTAAATTGATGCGGTGGAACAAGCTCAAAAGTCCAAACTCAGTGCGGGCAGGCCAAAAACTGGTTGTAGGTTATCGCAATGCCTCAAAAGTTAAGTCTTCCGGGAAAGCCGGGGTGATTCGTGTGCCTAAAAACACCACTCTTTCACATCTGGCGTTGCGCTATAAAACTTCCGTTAAAAACCTGATGCGCTGGAATGGATTGACCAGTTCAAGGCAGTTAAGAGCAGGGATGAGATTTTATGTAAAACCTCCATCTAAAGCAGTAAGAAATTCTGGAAAAACTGTGCTTGCAAAAAACATTTCGAGAAAAGTGATAAAAGGGAAACACAGGGTTATCCGTGTTCGAAATGGCGATACTCTCTGGGGAATTGCCAAAATGTACCGTACTACTGTGAAAAAACTGGTTGCGCTTAATGAGCTGAAGTCCTCTAGTCATCTGCGTCCTAACCAGAAACTTATTGTGCCTTACCGTTCATAAAAGGTATCCCTGACTATTCTCTTTGTCAGTTCCTGCATTTAATCAAAATCAAGTCTGAATATATTTCATCAGGAAATACATTCTGTTGATAATCATTTATGACAATGTTTACTGAAGAAAATAAAAATCTGCTCATAGAAGCGCTTTCATACATTAAGCGCTTCAATGGTAAAATAGTGGTAGTTAAATATGGAGGTGCCGCCATGATCGAGGAGCATCTCAAACAAAACTTTGCACAGGATATTGTCCTGCTTCAGTCCCTCGGGATGCTTCCAGTGATTGTCCATGGCGGCGGGCCGGAAGTTTCAAAAGCAATGGAACAATTAGGACAGGAAGTCTCGTTCATCGACGGGCTGAGAGTTACAAGCTCAGAAAATCTCAAAGTAGCAGAAATGGTGCTTTCCGGAACAATCAACAAAGAAATAATTGCGCACATTAACACTTTCGGAGGAAAAGCTGTTGGAGTCAGCGGTAAGGACGGTCATTTAATTGAGGCTGGAAAAAAGAACCATGAAGGCGGAATTGATCTGGGATTCGTTGGGGAAATAAAAAAAGTAAATCCGGAACTGCTGATGGTCTTGCTCAAGCAGGGTTTTCTTCCAGTTGTTTCACCGATCGGACTCGGCAAAGACGGTGTTACCTACAACATTAATGCTGATACAACCGCCTCCCGAATTGCAGTCTCTCTGGGTGCATACAAAATAATCTTCATGACAGATGTTGACGGAGTTCTTGAAAAAGGTAAATTATGTGCTCAGCTTACATCAAGCGAAGTAGAAAAAATGATCGAGAACAAGGTTATTACTGGAGGAATGTCACCCAAAGTAGACGCTGGTCTCTACTGTGTTAAAAA
>LUQO01000008.1 GCA_001627865.1 SAR324 cluster bacterium REDSEA-S27_B3 | reverse complement strand
ATTTTTGCCATGAGCAAAGCGAAGGCTAATTCCAGTCGTGGATAAAACAGCAGTGCCGCGTCAAACTTAAGTTCCCGCAACTGTTGACTTAGTTTCAAGATTCCCCGCCATCCTCTGTGTCGTCCTTCCGGTTCATAACTCAGCAGCAGGTCAATTCCCTCATATTGTTCAATCAGGGGAACAGTGTAAGGCTGTGCTAAAAATGAGATGAACGCGTCAGGGTGATTATTGCGTAAAGCCGTTACCGCAGGCAAAGTCAGAATGGTATCGCCAATCCGGTCAGTACGGATCAGCAGGAAACGTTTATGGGAGTTAAAGGAGGATTTTTGGGACATGAATTCATTTTCATGTTTTACTTAAAAACTGCTCTACGCCTTAAAAATATTCCGCCATAGTTTGCCTGAAACCTGACGACCCATTTCGGCAATTGATTCTGTGAGCGGAATTGATTTTGGACAGGCTTCCACACAGTTTTGGGCGTTGCCGCAATCAGCAATCCCGCCTTCCTGCATGAGGGTATCCAGCCGTTCATCAGCTGTGTTCCTTGCGGTGTGATGCATGTTGAAGAGACGTGCCTGGCTGATGGCCGCCGCGCCAAGGAAGTCGTTGTTAATACCATATTGCGGACAGGCTTCCACACAGCAACCGCAGGTCATGCATTCAGACAGTTTGTAGGCAACCTCCTGTATGCTTTGTGATTCACGGTCTCCTGGACCAAGGTCATGATAGCCGTCTGCGGTGACCCATGCCTGTACTTTCTTCAGTGCCTCAAACATTCTTGAACGATCAACGATTAAATCTCTTATTACCGGAAATTTACTCATTGGCTCTAATGTTATTGGTTTTTCCAATTTATCTATTAATGCACTGCATGCCTGATGCACCTTTCCGTTTATTACCATTGTACAGGACCCGCAAACTTCTTCCAGACAGTTGCTTTCCCAGACAACCGGTGTTACCTTCTCTCCTTTCGAGTTTTCCGGTTTGGTCTGAATGTCCATCAAACAAGAAATTACATTGGAATTAGGAATATATGGAATGACGAAATTTTCCCAGTATGGACTCGATTCAGCAGTATTCTGTCGCTTGATTTTGAAAGTTACAGTATCCGACATTTTGAATTCCTCAGTTATATTTTCGTGGACGTGGAGTAATGAGTGATGTATCTACATCCTCGTAAGAAATTTCAGGACCACCTTCAGAACCGGAAGTTCCATTTTTATATTCGGCAATTGTTGTTTTGAGCCACTTTTCATTGTTTTCAGCAAATCGTTTCATGTAGGCTAAATGCTGCTCATTAAAGGCACTTTCATTTAAATTGCCGTCTGCTTTCTGCTTTTCAAATTCGAGGTATGTCTCAGGCTGGAAATCATCCGGCTGCTTAAGATCAAACTCAGGTTTATAGTGTGATCCACGGAATTCATCCCTCATCACGGCACCTTTAGTGATAACCTTGGAAAGCTGAATCATGTTCCAGAGCTGATTGATGAAACTTGGGACTGGATTGGACCAGTCAGTAGTGTCCAGACAGGTTATGTTTTTCCAGCGAGACTCAAATTCATTGATTTTGTCCAGAGTTGCTTCCAGCTTGGAATTTTCGCGCACAATCAGAACATTGCTAATCATCTGCTCTGCAAGCTCACGATGCAGGGCATAAGGATTTTCTTTTCCATTCATTTCTTTAATTGTTGAAAATCTCTCCTGCCATTGTCTTGTGGCATCATTAAACACACTCTCAGGGTGATCCTCGGCGGTTTCCGGAAGATTTTTGACGTAATTGATCACTCCCGGACTCATCATCAGCCCTGTGTAAATGCAGCTCAGCAGAGAATTTGCTCCAAGTCTGTTACCGCCATGATACTGATAGTCGGCTTCTCCCGCCGCGTAAAGACCGGTGATGGAGGTCATTTGATTTTTTGGAGACTGGTGATCAATCAAGCCTTCCGCGCTACGTGTGTAATCAGTCCAGATTCCACCCATTGAATAATGCACTGCAGGGAAAATTTCCATCGGTTCTACTCGTGGATCAACACCGGTGAATTTTTCATAGATCTCCAAAATTCCTCCCAGGCGCCGATCAAGGAATTCTGGAGTATGATGGGTCAAATCCAGATAAACTTTCATTTCACCATGCACACCCAGTCCGTCGTTCACGCAAATGTCATAAATTTCACGGGCACCTACATCACGCGGAACAAGATTACCGAAAAGAGGATATTTCTCTTCTAGAAAATAAAAGCGTTCGTTTTCGGGAATATCTCGTGGAGTTCTGGAATCGCCTGCTTTTCGCGGCACCCAGATTCGACCTCCTTCACCGCGGGCTGACTCACTCATTAATCTTAGTTTGTCACGTCCGGGAATGGCTGATGGATGGATTTGAATGAACTCGCCGTTGGCGTATTTAGCACCTTGCAGATATGCAGAAGTAGTGGCCGTTCCGGTACAGACCATGGAGTTCGTGGTACGTCCGTAAACAAGTCCGGGACCACCGGTGGCTAAAATGACGGCATCGCCTTTCAGAGCAGAAATTTCACCGGTTCGCAAATTGTGTATGACTGCGCCGACGCAGCGTCCATCATCATTTAGTACCGCGCCCAGGTATTCGTGCCACTCCATTTTTTCCACGATACCCTGTACCTCAAAGTGACGTACCTGTTCGTCTAATGCATACAATAATTGCTGGCCTGTGGTTGCTCCCGCGAATGCGGTACGGTGGTAGAGTGTCCCTCCAAATCGTCGGAAATCGAGATTTCCTTCCGGAGTCCGGTTGAATGTTACACCAAGTCGATCCATCAGGTTGATGACGTATGGCGCATGGTGACACATGTCTTTGCAGAGGGGCTGATGTGCCAGGAAGTCTCCGCCTTTAACCGTGTCATAAAAGTGGATATCCGGAGAGTCGCCTTCTCCTTTGATATTGACCGCACCGTTTATACCGCCTTGGGCACACACTGAATGTGAGCGTTTAACAGGTAGAAATGAAACCAGCAGCACAGACATTCCTAGTTCCGCCATTTTCATTGTGGCGGACAGTCCGGCTAAACCTCCTCCAACTACTATTACACGTTGACTGCTCATCATTATTGCTCTGTTTACCAGATTGCTGCAAGCGCGTATAAAGCGCTGGCAGTTAATATCACAAAAAGGATAATGCTGAAAGAACGTACTCTTTTCTGGGAATTCGGTGTGAGAGCGATGCCCCAGGTCATGCAAAAAGTGTTGAGGCCGTTTGCAAAGTGAAAGATAGCTCCAAGTACGCCAAGCACGTAAACAGTCTTTGTCAGCATGCCTGTATCAGGATCAGCAAAACCGTTTGAAAGATGTTCAAAATGGGTGCCCCAGGTACCTGCTACCCATGGACCAAGCTGTGTGTTCCAGATATGCGCCAAAATGAACAGCAGAACTCCTATACCACTAATGCGCTGCAGCCAATACAGCAGATGTGAATAATAAGTGTAAGAAGGCTGGACGGTACTCTCAAAAATCAGCAGAATTCCCAGGAATGAATGAAAGAAAAGCGGGATATAAACAACAAAGACTAATGTCCAGATTGCAAGAGGGCTGTCATAGAAGCTGTTGACTTCATTGTTATATATTTCAGCACCTGAGTGCAGATATAATTGCAGATAAAGGTGGTAAATTAGAAACAACCCAACTGGCACAACACCAGTCAGACTGTGTATGCGCCGCATAAGAAAATGTGAGTCCATAAATCACATATCAACTGAAAACATAAGTAGAACAAATCATGTAATAGTCTGTGCTCACTATATCATGAATGAGGACCATTTATAAAGTGGATATTTCTAGTGCCGAGGAAGCCCAGTATAATAAATAAATGTTATGTGACAGGGAGATGTCAGCTTGTGGCTGTTTTAGACAGGGATAAAGCAAGACGTGATTTGTAGCGTGCGCCTGTACTTTTATGCAGAACACCTTTAGTGACAGCTTTATCTATGTTTTTTTGAACAGAAGCATATGACTCACGTGCCTGTTCAACATTTCCATTTTCCATTAGAAGTCGAAATTTTTTTATGACTGTGCGAAGATCTGCCCGCAGTGAGCGGTTATGTGCTGTTCGTTTGGTTGTTTGTCGAACTCGTTTAAGTGCTGATTTGTGATGTGCCATAAGTTTTTCCTTTTATGTTAAAAAGCGTTTATAAAATGATCAATGTTGGGCGGTGTCCTTACCGCCAGCTGCACAGCAATCACGTCAAATCGTGGCTGCAGGTGCATGAGGTGCTTCCGGCTGAGATAATGTTCACCCAGCTGGCGCAGTTTATCAATTTTTTTTGCTGTGACAGACAAAGACGGATGCATTCCGTTGCTGCCCCTGCGGGTTTTTACTTCACAAAAAACAAGATACTCTCTGTATTTTGCGACAATGTCAATCTCACCCAGCCTGGAGCGGTGATTGCGTTCAATTATGCTGTAACCCTGTTCCTGCAGAAAATCACAGGCAATCTGTTCTCCGGTCAATCCTGTGTGCTGACGTGCCTTTGTCACAGTAAACTCATCTGCTCCGGTTTGAGCCTGAAGGAGCGCCGGTGTAATGGCGACAGTCCGTATTTTGTAATTGCCTCACGGTGTTGTTTGGTCGGATATCCCATGTGACGCTCAAAGCCCCATTGGGGATACTTTTTTCCATATTCGACCATTGCCCTGTCCCGTGACACTTTTGCCAAAATTGAAGCTGCGGCAATACTTTTTGAAAGACAGTCCCCTTTGACAATTGCCTCACCCTGAATTTTTGTGTCCGGATAATGGTTGCCATCCACCAGCAGATAATCCGGAGTAGGCTCAATTTCATTCAGACAGCAAAGCATCCCGACAAGAGTGGCCTGCAGTATATTTAACCTGTCAATTTCCTGCTGTGAAATTGAGACTATCTTAAATGCTGAGGATTCAGCACAAATCAAGTCGAACAGCTTTTGCCTTTTTTCAGCAGAAAGCTGTTTTGAATCATTGAGCTGATATTTATCATTCCAATGTTCACCTAAAACAACTGCTGCAACCACTACCGGTCCGGCAAGAGGACCTCTTCCAGCTTCATCAATACCTGCAATCCTGCTGAATCCACGAAGGAAAGCTGCTTCTTCAAGCTCAAGAGTTGGTCTTAATGTCTTCTGCCGGACGCGCATTAATGCGTTCTTTAATACGAGCCGCTTTTCCTTTGCGTGCCCGCAAGTAATAAAGCTTTGCCTGACGTACTTTCCCGATCTTGAGGACATTGATGCTTTCAATTCTTGGAGAATGAAGTGGGAAAATTCGTTCAACGCCATATCCCTGTGTTACTTTTCGCACAGTAAATGTAGCCTTGTTGTTGCGTGCACCGCCATGTTTGCCGATTATGACACCTTCAAAGGCCTGGATACGCTCTTTATTTCCTTCGGTTATCCGGTAATTAACCCTAACAGTTGAGCCAACCCGTAATTCCGGCAATTCGCTGCGTAATTGCGATTGCTCCGTTATTTCCATTGCAGTAGCCATTTTCTTCTTTTATGAAAGTTTCCAGTTTCTGTTGTTAAACATATAAAAGTAATTTTTGCTTTTCTTTTTAATGAAACCATTTTGTTTCAGCTGCTTAATCAGCTCTCTGAATTTTGGTGGCATTCCATTTTCCAGGAATTTCTATCAGTGAAGCAAATCCCTCAAATCAAATCCGGACGGCGTTTTCTTGTTCTTGACAAAGCCTGCTGTTCCCGCCATTGAGCAATTTTTTTATGGTTTCCTGACAGCAGCTCTTCCGGAACATCCATGCCCTTATAACTTGGCGGACGTGTAAATTGAGGATATTCCAGCAGTGATTCAGAGAACGACTCCTGTTCAGATGATTCCTGATTACCAAGCAAACCAGGCATCAGTCTGCTGACTGATTCAATCATTGTCATGGCGATCACTTCACCTCCCATGCAGATAAAATCTCCTCCTGAGACTTCTTCATCAACCAGGCTTCGTATTCTTTCGTCAAATCCTTCGTATCGTCCGCAAACAAGGGTCAAAACAGAGTTTTTCTGGCTGAGTTCTCGCGCTTTTTTTTGCGTAAACGGTGTACCCTGCGGTGTAACTAAAATAGAATGTGTCTCATGCCCTTGACTTTGATGAAACTTCTTCTGCTCCTCAAGTGTATCGGCAATCGGCTCAATTCGCAAAATCATTCCCGGGCCGCCACCGTAAGGTGTATCATCTACCTGAAGATGATTCCCCAGCCCGTGTTTTCGAAAATTTACCAGATTTACATCCAGCAGGCCCCTTTCAATTGCCCGTTTAATCAGGCTTTCATCCAGGAATGAAGAAAATATTTCCGGGAATAATGTCAAAACTTCAAATCGCAGCATCACTCTCTGCAGCGGAATTCCCAAGCAATCCTGGTATTGGATCGATTATCATACGCTGTGTTTCAACATTCAGCTCAATCACAACATGAGGAACGTCCGGAACAAGAAACACGGAATCTCCGTTTCGTACCTCGTACACATTGTTTGCTCCGGTTTCCAGAAAATCCGTTATTTCACCCAAAACCCGGCCATTTTGATCTTCCACGCTGCAGCCGATAATTTGATGCACAAACACTTCATTGGAATCCAAAGGTCTCAACTGATCATCAGGCAGCAACAAACGGCAGCCTTTCAGTCCTTCTGCTTCGTTGCGGGTATTAATTCCATCAAAGAGGATGATCCAGCAATTTTTTGACTGATGAATTCTTACTATTTTTAACGCGCTAAGTTTTCCCGCGTTCTCAATAAAAAAAACTTTTGATTTAAGATAATAATCCGGAGTATCAGTAAAATATTTAGCTCTTACTGCTCCTTTGATGCCGTGAGCCCCGATAATGGTGGCAATCCATGTATGCTCATCATAATCATCATAATCAGTCATTTCGGCCTTTATCGAAGAAACGATAAACCCCGTAAGCTTTTTAAACTGTGATATTTGCCAGCTTAATTAATTTACTGACACGATCACTGGGTTGAGCTCCTACGGAGATCCAGTGTTTGAGCCGTTCTTGATCAATCTCAACACGATTATCCTTGACCATCGGATTGTAAAATCCAATACGCTCAAGATAACGGCCGTCGCGTTTGCACCGTTGGTCAGCAACGACTACACGGTAATATGGTTTCTTTTTTGCGCCACCTCTGGCGAGACGTATTCTAACCATGATTTTTATGATTTGGGTTTTCTGTTTTAGTCTGAATAAAATTCAGCAATTTTAATTTCAGCTGTTTAATCTTTAATTGTATCAGCACTTTTCCGGGAGATTACCTGTAATAACAGTTTTCATCCGGAGATTGTTCACAATTCTCAACCTGGCATCATATCCTGCATCATACGCATGGCTTTGCCCGGATTGGAGACTTTTGAGAGCTTTTGCATCATTTTACGCATTTGGGTGAATTGTTTAAGCAATCGATTTATTTCACTGACAGTTGTGCCGCTTCCTTTGGCGACCCTCAGCCTGCGTGAGCCGTTCATCAGTTTGTGATTTTGCCGTTCTTTGACAGTCATTGATGAAATGATGGCATCTATCTGAACCAGCTTCCTGTCATCAATATTGGCGTCCTGAAGGGATGTTGTATTCATCCCGGGCAACATGCCTAATACGTCTTTCATTGATCCCATTTTACGCATTGATCGCAGCTGATCTCTAAAGTCTTCCATCGTAAATTCATTGCGCTTAAGCTTTTTCTGCATTTGCAGGGCTTCACGTTCACTGAATGAGTCTTCTACTTTTTCAATCAGTGAGAGCATATCTCCCATTCCCAAAATTCTGGAAGCAATTCGTTCCGGGTGGAATGCTTCAAGATTTTCCAGTTTTTCTCCAACTGCAATAAATTTTATCGGTTTTTGGGTAATAGCCCTGATGGACAGCGCGGCTCCTCCTCTTGCGTCACCATCCATTTTGGTCAGCATCACTCCGGAGATGTCTAGGCGGTCATTAAAACCCTTTGCTACACTTACTGCTTCCTGCCCAGTCATGGCATCCGCTACAAAAAGGATTTCATGAGGCGTGATAGCTGATTTGATTCGGCTTAATTCTTCCATTAATTCCTCATCAATATGCAAACGACCAGCGGTATCAATAAACACAACATCTGCTTCCTGCTGTTTTGCTGACTGAAGTCCATTTAACACTATGTCCAGCGGATTCTGGTCTTTGCGTGAAGGGTAGCAGGAAATGTCTAAAGTGTCCGCCAGCACCTGAAGCTGTTCAATGGCAGCGGGACGATAGACATCTGCCGGGATTAAATAAGGACGTTTCCCTTCAGACTGGTAATGCCTTGCCAGTTTTCCCGAGGATGAAGTTTTTCCGGACCCCTGCAGTCCAACCATCATTACGGTCAGGGGAGCTGCAGTCGGTTCAGTTAAACCTGAATTTGCTCCTCCCATCATTTCTGTCAGCTCTTCGTTGACAATTTTGATAAACTGTTGTCCCGGAGTCAGGCTGCCCTGAACCTCCTGTCCAATGGCTCTTTCCTTGACTGATCGCAGAAAAGCCTTGACCACCCTGTAATTTACATCAGCTTCCAGAAGTGCCATTTTGACACCATTCAAAGTCTGGCTTAGATTTTCCTCGGTAAGACGTCCCTGTCCGCGTACCTTGCGCAGAGTGCCGCTTAATTTTTCTGAAAGAGTCTCAAACATTGATGCTATCTGAAAAATGGTTAACAAATAATTAGATCAGATCAATAGCATGTTTGTCAAACTATTTTGCTGTATCCGGGGGATTTAAAACCTGTGATGCTGTTGGAAATTTCAAACAGTAATAACCAGAAATTACAGGTTTTTAGTTGTAATTTTGGAGAGATGGTGAGTTGTTTTATGCCTGGATGCTATATTTTCTATTTATGCATACTTTTACAGCAGGAGTTTTATTCCCAGAAATCTGTACGGATTTTCTTTTTTTTATGGCGGGGCAGTTTGAACAAAGGCTCCGATGTTTCTGGATTTTGTTCCTCAGTTTTTTTGACAGTTTCCTGACGTCCGGAGTGAGGTTGGTATTCTGTTTCCAGAAAAGTTGGTCCTGTCCCTTCGTTGCGGGTTTCAGTCATGGATAGATTGTAACGAGGAATGACTGTCTGAAAATGTGTTTTAAATGTTGCAGCGGCAGGTGTGACTTTATCTCGATTTCCGTCCACATAAGTCGGATAAAAATTTGTGGTACCTTCGAGGCGTTTCCATCGAGTTTTGCGTCGGGTTTTTTTTTCAGACATTGTTCTTGGTTTACCTTGATGTTATAATTCTTGTTCTGCTGAAAGATTGAAATGTTTCTGATTCCTTTATAGACTAATTAGAGCAAAATACAAACCATATTTTTTCTCTTGATATTAAATGACTGCAATTACCTCAAGCGATTCAATTGAGCTTGTACTGGCCAGCCCACGGGGATTTTGTGCCGGAGTAGATCGTGCCATAACCATTGTTGAAAAAGCACTGCAAATGTACGGTTCACCAATTTATGTTCAGCACGAGATTGTCCACAACAAACATGTTGTTCAGCGGCTTAGGGAAGATGGCGCGATTTTTGTGGAAAATATAAGTGAAATTCCGGAGGGGTCGCGTGCAATATATTCAGCTCATGGAGTTTCACCGGCAGTTCGTAAAACTGCAGAAACAAGAAAATTAAATGTACTCGATGCCACTTGTCCTCTTGTAACAAAAGTACATGGTGAAGCTCAGCGTTATGCCCAGAAAGATTTCACGATTATACTGATCGGACACCATAACCATGTTGAGGTTCAGGGTACGGTAGGCGTAGCCCCTGAGCGAATTGTTGTGGTTGGCACACAGGAAGAGGTGGAAACACTGGAGGTTCCGGATGAAAACAAGATTGGTTATATCACACAAACAACTTTGTCATTGGATGATACAGCGGAAATTATAAAGGCTCTGAGAAAACGATTCCCAAAAATTCAGGGACCTGCAAAAGACGATATTTGTTATGCAACACAAAATCGTCAGAATGCGGTGAAAGCATTGAGCAAGGAAGTGGACCTTGTGCTTGTTGTGGGGGCGCCTAACAGTTCTAACTCAGTGCGCTTGGTGGAAGTTGCCAAAGCGACCGGAGTTGAGGCACGCCGAATTGAATCAGCAGCTGAATTGAATCCGGAGTGGTTTAAACGAGTCCGGAGCATAGGCATTACAGCAGGGGCCTCTGCGCCTGAAAATATTGTGCAAGGCATTGTTTCCGGACTTCGCAAAATGTTTTCTTCAAGTAAAGTGCGCGACCTTAAAATAGTTCAGGAGGATGTCACTTTTGCTTTGCCTGCAGTGCTAAGAAGTGCTTAAATTTTGTCGCGGCAGCACCGCGTGGTGAAATTTGATGTTTTTCTTGCGGAGACATCTCACCAAAAGTCCTTTGATGTCCTGAGGGCTGGAAAATTGCATCCCAGCCAAAATGCTGTGAACCCCTTGGCTCAACAATAACCCCTTCTACTTTACCTTCAAACAGGTTTATTTTTTCCCCGTCTGTTGTGAATCCCAGACAACAGACCGCCTTGGCTGTGTTGTTGTTAAACTCAGCTAAAGCACGTACCAGTCCGGACAAACCAAGGTTCTTTAGAAACCACTTGACCAGAGGCCCTGGGAGCTCATTCCATGCTTCAAAATAGAGTGAGGTATCTTCAACTATTACCGGCGCCTGAACATGCTCGTATGCCTGCTGAAGTTTGTATTTTACCAGTTGATGCAGATCAGTTGTCTGGATTTCCTGCAAATCAAGAGCAAACGAAGCTAAATCACACTCCAGAAGTTCTGATAATTCGCTGAGTTTATTGGGATTAGAGGTGACAAAGTGGAGGTTCAAAGTTGGATCTGTATTATTGGTGAGTATTCTGAAAATCAAATACTTTGGACAAAGAATGAAAGTTTACAGTATGTTTGGTGAAGAGGGAGGTATTACAGACGGTTTATTGTCTATTTTCCGACAGGGAGGCACAGTTTTTTTTCAATTACAAACAAGCATTCAGTGGGGAGAGGTTCGCGTTTTTAATTGTTTTTGCGTTTGATAGAGTCCGAGGTAAAATACTCCACACATAAAATTCAATTGTCCGCAGCTTATTCCAATAAAATTGTGCTTCTTCATTTTCCTCAAGTAATTCATCCTGAGAGGATACCACGGAAAGCATGGTATTCCATTTTTGCTGTGCAGTCTCTGCTTGTTTGAGCAGGTGGAAACAGCAGAGCACATCACCAATTAACTCCATCATGTTTGAGGCATAAAGTAAGTAACCGTCTTGTCCCTTTGCTTCTCCAATTTTTTTCATACAGTCAATGCTTTCCATCAAAACTGCCCGATAATTTTTCCACTCGGCAACCCACCCATTGAGCTCACCTTCCAAGTTGCGGTTATCAAACCAGCTTAACTCTTCTTCGAGAGTCTTCAGCAGCTGACCATTTTTGACGGTGAATTTACGCCCAACCAGATCCAGTGCCTGAATTCCGTTTGTCCCTTCATAGATTGATGCAATTTTCTGATCACGTATATTTTGTTCAAGCGGGAAATCTTTTGTAAAACCTACCCCTCCTAATACCTGGATGCCTATTCTTGCCACATCAAAACCCTGATCTGTACCAAATGCTTTGCAAACAGGAATATGCAGATCAAGCAAATCCTGATATTTTTCACGATCATCTTCAGGTCCATGATTTGCCATATCTGTGTACCATGCAGCTGTATACATCAGCGCTCGAAGTCCTTCTGTAACAGCCTTCATATGCATCAGCATCCTGCGTACATCAGGGAATTCGATGATTGGCGCTTTCTTTCCGGGATGAATTGAAGATGGACCTTGTGTACGCTCTTTGGCATAGTCCCAGGCGTTTTGCACAGCGGCACTTGCTCCCGCAAGTCCCTGCAAACCCACCAGCAAACGAGCTTCATTCATGAGTTTGAACATTTGTTCCATTCCCATGTTTTCTGCTTCCAGCAAATAACCATGGCAGTCGTCGTTATCTCCAAATGAGAGTAAGCAGGTTGGGGATCCGTTAATCCCCATTTTATGTTCAATACTGACTAATTTTATATCATTTGGCACACCGTCCAGCCGTATTTTGGGAACAATAAAAAGACTGATGCCTTTAGTACCTTGCTGAGAGTCTGGAGTACGGGCCAGCAACAGGTGGACAATGTTGTCCGACATGTCGTGGTCGCCATTAGTGATAAATTGTTTGGTGCCCTTGATCAGGTAATGTCCATCTTCCTGCCTTGTAGCACTGGTGATGACATCACCTACAGCGCTTCCGGCATGAGGTTCAGTCAAACACATTGTACCGGCCCACTCGCCACCGAACATTTTTCGGCAAAAATCGTTTTTCTGCACATCTGAACCAAAATTGTAAATCAGATTTGCCGCACCTGTTGTGAGCGAAGCACCAACGGTAAATCCCTGGTTAGCTGCCATTTGGGTTTCTTTTCCGATCACAGCAATTACTTCAGGAATGCCCTGCCCTCCATATTCAGTGGGTAAACTCATACTCAACCATCCTCCCTCTCCCAGCTTTTTCCAGGCATCAGCAAAACCGTCCGGTGTCACCACAGCGCCATTCTCAACTCTGCAGCCTTGGCGGTCACCATTTTGGTTGATGGGAGCAAGAACTTGTTCAGCAAAAGTGCTGGCTTCATTGATGATCATTGTAAACATCTCTTCATCAAACTCAGCAAAATCAGGAAGTTCACATATTTTTCCGGCTTGTAAAGTTTCGTTTACAACAAATTGCAGTTCTCTGCGGTCAACAAGATATTCAGTGCTGCTCATGTACTTTCAGTCATCCTGAAAAAAATTTGAATTGAAATTCAAAATTCTGAATGGTTTTCATCCCAAATGCCTCAAGTGGGATTTCCTGGAATAATATTCTCAGTCGATTTTCTGAAATATCACTGACGCATTTGTACCACCAAATCCGAAGGCATTAGACATGGCCACGCGTAAATCTCTGGATTTCCCTTGGTTTGGTGTTACATCTAAATCACATTCCGGATCAAGATTCTCAATATTGATGGTGGGCGGAACATAATTATGGTGCAATGCTTTGATGGAGAAAATTGCCTCAATTGCTGCCGCTGCACCCAGAAGATGACCGGTCATGGATTTGGTTGAACTTATGGAAAGTTGATTTGCGGCCTTTTCTCCAAGTGCCATTTTTATTGCTTTTAGCTCATTCAGGTCGCCAGCAGGTGTTGAGGTACCATGAGCATTTATGTAGTCAATTTCTTCCGCAGCCAATCCTGAGTCTTTAAGAGTCATTTTCATTGCTCTTGCGGGTCCTTCTTTGGAAGGCGCGGTTATGTGATGTGCGTCAGAACTAAATCCATAACCGGTAATTTCACAATAAATCTTAGCCCCTCTTGATTTTGCAAACTCATAATCCTCTAAAATCATCATTCCTGAACCTTCTCCCATAATAAATCCGTCACGGTCCCTGTCATAAGGACGGCTTGCTCTCTGCGGATCATCATTTCGAGTACTCAATGCATGCATGGCCGCAAAGCCTGCAATTCCCAATGGAGTCACACTTGATTCTGCTCCTCCCGCAATTACTGCTTTTGCGTCACCACGCTCAATAGTTCGAGCAGCGGTGCCTATTGCATGATTAGAAGATGTACAGGCTGAAACGGAACAGGCAGTGTAGCTTTTTGCACGAAATAGGAGGGAGACATATCCTGGAGCAAGGTTACTTAAGGTCATGGGAATGAAAAAAGGGCTGACGCGTTTTGGTCCATGCTCTTCGATAATTCTGGAGTATCGTTCTATACAACCCAGCCCGCCAATGCCTACTCCCATTGACACACCAATTTCTTCCTCCAGGTCTTCAGTAATCTCCAAATTTGCGTCAAGCAATGCTTCCTGTGTGGCTTGAATGGAGTACTGAATAAACAAGTCCATTTTTTTCGCTTCTTTGGGGGGAATAATGTCAGGTAACTGAAAATTCTTTACCTCTCCTGCAATCTGGCAGCGAAGTGCTTCAGGATCAAAATGAGTGATCCTATCTATTCCGGACTGCCCGTTTGAGCAAGCATCCCAGGATGTGGGGACATCATTTCCTAGGGGAGATATGCAACCAAGCCCCGTAACAACAACACGATTTCCCATACTTTTTTAGAATGACAACGTGCAGCGATAACACCGCCGGCACTTTTTATTGAATCAAAACCGAATGAAGTTTTGCCCCAAAGCTCAGGCTTTGGCTTCCACTATAAAATCTACGGCAGATTGGACTGTGCTGATTTTTTCAGCGGCTTCATCAGGGATATCTATTTCAAATTCTTCTTCAAGCGCCATCACCAATTCTACCGTGTCGAGTGAATCTGCGTCCAAATCTTCTATAAAATGAGAGTTCATTTGAATCTCTGACTCGTCTTTGCCTAATTGTTCACTGATAATTTGGATAACTTTTGATTGTATTTCTTCCATATTATTGTTTGGTTAAAGGGTTGAAAATAATTTATTGGGCCTACTTTTATTGTCAGAAACAAAAATAAAAGTCAATTATTTTGATCTTCAATTTAGAGTTTAGTACATTCCGCCGTTCACATGAAGCACCGTTCCGGTAATGTACGAGGCCTCATCAGAGGCTAAAAAAGCAACAGCATTGGCAATATCCTCCGCCTCTCCCATACGCCCCAAAGGAATTTGATTTAGAATTGCTTCCTGCTGACTTTCATTAAGAGCTTGTGTCATTGCGGTATTGATAAATCCTGGGGCCACAGCATTTACGGTAATACCGCGTGTGCCAACTTCTCGAGAGAGAGATTTTGTGAATCCGAGCAGAGCTGATTTGGTTGAACTGTAATTGACTTGTCCGGGATTTCCTGAAAAACCAACTACAGAAGAAATGTTGATAATTTTTCCGGAATGCTGTTTGACCATTGTCCGGATTACAGCTTTTGTCACATGGAACACTCCGTTGAGGTTGACATCAATAACCTGTGACCACTGTTCGGGTTTCATGCGCATAAACAGATTGTCCTGAGTGATGCCTGCATTATTCACTAAAATATGTATGCCTCCGACGGCATCGATAATCTGCTTCACCATCGAATCAACTGACTCCACGTCAGTAACATCTACCTGAAAAGTCAGACACTTACTACCATTTTTTTCAATTTCGCTAAGTACATCATCACTGACAGGATTCATATCAGCAACCGCGATATCAGAGCCGGACTCTGCTAATTTGACTGCAATGGTTTTGCCTATTCCTCTTCCGGCTCCAGTAATTAGTGCTGTTTTTCCTTTTAAATTCATAATGTTATTTGATGTTTTCCTGTCGTATCATCGATTAAGCTTCATGCTTTCAGTAAAGGAGTAAACGCTTTTTTCACTCAATTGCTTGGGGCTGTACTGATATTTAAGTTTTGCCGTTTCAATCAGGATAAATTTGGCATCGGTATTAATTCTGAAACTTCCAGTGTTCCACCCGTTTTGAGAAAAGGACATTCTTTTGATATAGATACTGCTTTATCAATTGTGTCAACTTCAATAATTGTGTAACCAGACATTGATGATGCACAACTATCAGTTACAGTACCATCGGAATTAATTGTTTTTGTATCTTTAAGTGGATTAGCAGGACTCACTACTGAGTTTCCTAATGAAGATAACCATGATTTATACTCAGACATTTGTTGCTTGCCTTCCTCCGGGCTGGACGGCTTATTTCCGCCGAAATAAGTGATAATAAATTGAGGCATTGTTTTAAAGTTTTTTATAACAATTTAAAGGTACATCTGAACAATAATACTAATCATTAACTGATTTAATTTCTGGAATATTTCAGCGGACTTTAAAATAAATGATCATTGTAAGCACAAACAGCCATATTGATTTAAGATGCATATGCCAAATAACCCTGCTGTTTACTTCCTGAGGGGTCAGAAGTTTATTCTCTTCCGGAACAGGATCAATACCCAGCTTATTCAGCAAAATGACCCAAACTGATACTATATCCTGCTCCTTTTCTGAATAGGTCCACAGGCGTTGCAAGTGGTGGTGATATGGAGAGCGCAAAAAAAAGCGATACCTCTCAGCTTTTTTCCGTCCTTTCCTCCATAATATAAATCTGAAAAATGAGCGTTGTATAATAGAGGAGAGAACTGAGAACACAAAAACTCCGCCAACAATCGGCAAAAACAGCTCTGCTTTTACAAAAATAAACATGGCAGAAACCATGCTTCCCAATGCAAGCGCGCCCATGTCCCCCATATATATCAATGCCGGAGGAGAATTGTATTTAAGAAAGGCAATACCGGCACTAATTATTAATGAAGACAAAACTGCCAACTCCTTGATGTCATGCGAAAGACTAGGTATTTTCAGTTTTGCCGCAAATTCCGTGTCCCCACCAATATAGGCAACAATTCCAACAAACATGGCACAAGTCATCAAAGGCACAGTTGCCAGTGAATCCATACCATCTGTCAGGTTAACGGCATTTGCGCCGCCAACGATGATGATGGTCATCAGCGGAATAAACAAATATTTAGGCAGGTAAGGATACGCAGTTTTCAACGGAACGAGCGGCACCACCAAATGGCCGTCAATATCTACATACAAATATAAGCCTGTTACTATCAGCAGTGAAACTGCAAATTGTGCAGCAAGTCTCCATTTTCCACTGATTCCGTCTGCTTTTTCGCTATATGTTTTTCGGGCCTCACGTCCTGACTCAACACGCCGCTTATTGAGAACTTTTGCCACATCATCTACCGCGCCGATAATACCAAAAGAAAGCATTATCAGCATAAGAGCAACAACATATTGATTTGGATTGCACCAGAGAATTGCTCCAATTAAAATGCCCAAAATCAACACGATACCCCCCATTATTGGAGGTGCTCCGGTATAAGGCTTTAAATCCGCAGGTGTAGTAATGAAATCTGAAGTAATTCCCTTTTTACGGAAAACTCGGATTACATAGGGCATCAACCACACAATTAGAAAATATGCTGTCAAAAATGCCATTCCGCCTCGAAATACGACAGATTTAAAAACCTGATATTGCCAAATAGAGTGCAGAAGTGCAGCCAGCATTTTTTTCCTAAAGTGTCATAAGTTCTTTTTCCTTTGCAGCAATTAACTCATCCACCATGTGAGTATGCTTATCAGTTATTTTCTGAACATGTTCCTGTGCCATTTTTTCTTCATCCTGGGATATAAGCTTATCTTTCTCCATCTGCTTCAATTGATCATTTCCTTCCCTCCGTGCATTACGTACGGCAATCTTTGAATCTTCCCCTATTTTTTTAATCTGCTTAACATAATCTTTACGTCTCTCCTCGGTAAAGGGAGGAGTCACCGCACGGATGAGATTTCCATCATTAGAAATACTGAAACCGAGGTTTGCGGCCTGCAAGCTTCGTTCTATTTCCTTGATCATCTTTTTTTCCCATGGACTTATGGCTAACATCTGAGGTTCCGGAGTGGATATGTTTGCCACCTGATTAATTGGTGTAGGGGATCCGTAATAATCTACCTTGATGTTGTCCAGCATTGCAGGAGAAACACGACCGGCATGAATACCACTGAGATCCCGCTTGAGACTCTCAATTGTACTGTCCATCATCAGTTCCACTAATTCTTCAACTTCCTGTGTTTTTTCCAGTGACATCTCTGTTAGTTGATCAATGTTCCGACTGATTCACCGCAAACTGCTTTGAGGATTGTTTCAGATTCCCTGTAATCAAGCACCAAAATTGGCAGTTTGTTATCCCGACAAAAAGCAATTGCAGTAGCATCCATTACCTGCAGATTTTTATTAAGAACTTCATCATAATTTAAGTTTGTGTAACGAACAGCATCTGAGTGAGTTATCGGGTCTTTGTCATATACGCCATTAGTTTTTGTTGCCTTAATGACAATTTCCGCACCAACTTCTGACGCGCGAAGAACCGCAGCCGTATCAGTGGTAAAAAATGGATTCCCTGTTCCAGCCGCGAAAATTACTACCCGTTTTTTTTCCAGATGACGATCAGCTCTGCGCTTGATATAAGGTTCAGCGATTGCGTTCAGCTCGATTGCAGACAAGACACGGGTTAAGACGCCTCTCTGTTCCAGCATTTCCTGAAGACAAATACTGTTGATCACAGTGGCCAGCATTCCCATATGATCACCTGCTACCCGTCCTACATTGCCATCAGTGGACTTAGAGCCACGAAAAATGTTGCCACCGCCGACTACAATCCCAACTTCTACATCAAGATTATGTACGGCAATCACACTTTCGGCAAGCCCTCTAATTGTATCATACTCAAACCCGGTACCTCGATCTCCTCCCAGAGTTTCACCGCTCAATTTCAGCAGGATACGTTTGTATTTTGGGGTCATGCAAGCAGTTTAGAACTGGTATTTTTCAAATCTGTCAAAATTGATATTAACGCCTAGCTCATTTGCGGTATTCTGAACCATCTGGCTTACTGAAATCTGCGGATCTTTCACAAAAGGCTGGCTTTCCACACATATTTCTTTGATGAATTTTATTAAACGCCCTTCTATCATTTTTTCAATGATGTTGTCAGGCTTTCCGGATTCTCTGGCCTGGGCACTAAAAACTTCTTTTTCTTTGTCAAGCACTTCCTCAGAAACCTGATCTTCTTTGACAGCTTCAGCGTGAAATGCCGCTATATGCATGGCAATGTCGCGGGCCAGTGTTTTCAGACGTTCATCTTCACAAGGCTGATCTGTTTCAAGTGGGACTGCAACCCCTATTTTGCCATTGCTGTGTATATAACCACCAATTGAACCATGTTTTATTTCAAATTTTCTACTGTTGAGAATTTGCATGTTTTCGCCCAATTCAGCAATGGTATCAGTCATCATGCCTTCAACATCACCTTGTCCATCAACTAAGTTCTGTTTTAAAACATCATTCTCGCCTTGCTCGGCAACTTGTTCTGCAAGTTTTTTGATGAAAGCCTGAAATTTATCATTTCTGGCCACAAAATCAGTTTCACAAGCAACTTTGACCAAGCCGGCAGATTTTCCATCCTCACTTGTTGAAAAGCTAACCGCACCTTCACTCGTCTCGCGAGTTGATTTTTTTAATGCCTTTGCTTGTCCTTTTTTTCGCAAGAAGTCTTTTGCTTCTTCAACATTACCATTTGTTTCAACCAGGGCTTTTTTGCAATCCATCATTGCTACCCCAGTAATTTCTCTTAGCTCTTTTACTGCTGATGCTGTAATTGTTGTCTTTTGCATTTATTTTTATGATAGCTTTATTAGGTTATTTGGTTTTCTGAAAAAAATAAAAATGTCCTGAAAGATTCAGGCTATTTTTCAGTTTCAGTCTCTTCAACTTTTTTAGCTTTTGTTGATGCCGTTTTCTTTGCCTCAGCAGCTGGAGAAATTTCTACTGGCTTATCTGTTTTTACAGCTTCCTTTTTTGGTGGTTTTTTTGTTTTTAGTGTCGGCTTTTCTGCTTTAGCTTCAGCTGTTTTAACAGATGCTTTTGCTTTTAGTTTAGATTTGGGCTTTACAGCAGGAGCTTTCTTTTCCTCAGCTGCGGTTTTTTCCTCAGCAACCTTCTTTTCCTCAGCTGCGGTTTTTTCCTCAGCAACCTTCTTTGCATCAGTTTCAGCTTTTATTTCAGCAGATTTTTCTTTTGATTCTGTCTGCTGTTTTTGTTTGTCATCAGCATTTTCTTTCTTGTCAGAATCTTCGGCTTTTCCTTTTGGTTTTTTTGCAGACGGCTTAATTTCCGTAGCAGTTTCTTTTAGATCAGTCTGCTGACTTTTCACATCTGCATCAACTTCTTTTTTGTCAGAAACCGATGCTTTTGATTTAAGTTTTTTTGCAGGTGACTTATCTACAGGAGGGGTTTGAATTCTGCTTTGCTTATATTCAGCCAACCCCTCCATTACTGCAGTGGAAATAACATTGGCGTATAATGCAACCGCTCGCGGGGAATCATCGTTTCCTGGAATAACAAAGTCGATACCGGTGGGATCACAGTTTGTATCAGCAACGCCAATAACAGGAATACCCAGCTTTTGCGCTTCTTTCAACGCAAGCTGTTCTTTGTGACAATCTGTGATAAAAAGTATTGAGGGGACGCTTTTCATATTTCGCACTCCTCCCAGGGAACGTTCCAGTTTCACGCGCTTACGCTCCATCATGAGTGCTTCTTTTTTGATAACCCCTTCGTAGCTGCCATCTTCGCCCGCTATTTCTTCAAAGGTTTTCATTCGAGCAATGGACTGTTTAACTGTACCAAAGTTTGTCAGGAGCCCACCCAGCCAACGAAAATTGATGTATGGACTGCCGCAACGGTCAGCTTCTTCTTTTACAATGCGTTGTATTTGAGTCTTTGTGCCGACAAAGAGAGGTACTCGTCCTTCTGCAGCAGATACTTTCACATACTCATAGGCTACTTTGAGTTTTGATAAGGTTTGGCGCAAATCTATGACATGCACCCCGTTTTTTATCCCGTAGATGTATTGAGCCATGTTGGGATGCCAGCGTTTTGTCTGGTGCCCAAAGTGGACTCCGGCTTCTAGAAAGGTTTTCATTGAAATGACAGCCATAATTTCTCCTTTTAAATGGCTTGGTTATGTGTCCGTGGGTGATCCGGACAAAAAGGCTTCATGGTGAATCATAAAGAAAATGTACTGTTGCCAACACCCTTTGACAATCAGTTTCCAGTTTTCTTTGTCGAATATGAATTAACCAACCATTTTTAACTGAACTTCTATAAGTTTTCAAGTTCTTTTTCAGAATATGATTCGAGTATTAATGTTTTTCTCGTATTTTTTACCTATCATAACTTGAGGATTTACTTATTTCTTTTGTAGAAGAAATGTTGGTAATGATTCCGCTTATATAATTTTTTCTCTTGTGCTTGACAAAATGTGTTACAAAAATAGAAATATTCAACAACAATTATCTTCCGGATACATCTTCATTCAGTCTTTAATGGCAGGTGAGATTCACTTGGTCATCCGGAAGTGAATTTCCAGTAATAATTGATACATCAGGGAAACAATTTATAATGTATGCTACTGAGCGCTTTTGTTGGAATTGCTTACGAAGTCAGAGAGGATGGTTTGACTTTGGCAGGTATTGTAATTTATTAGAAAGACCATCTTAAATGAGGATCTTTTTAACCTTAATGCTTATCAAAATACGGAAACAATAAATCCTGAATCTTTTACAAAATGAGGCCGCTTTGAATGAACCTGCTATTATTCTCACCAGTGGAATGTTTAATCCACGCAATGCGAAAACTGCTTTTGGGCTAATCAGACATTCTGCAAAGTACGAGATTCTTGCAGTTATTGATCATAATTATGCAGGACAGGATGCCGGTGAAATTGTAACAGGGAAACATCTTAAGATTCCTGTTCATGCTGCAATCAGCGATTTTCTTATGGATCGAAGTACTGAATTGAACGTTGCTTCGGGAAAATGCGGGCGAGGATTACATGCAATTATAGGAGTTGCTACCCCAGGAGGAATCATTCCGGATGAGCTTCGCAAGGAGTTGCTGGAAGCACTTTCATACGGGATGCATATCGTCAACGGTCTGCACCACTATCTGAGCGATGACCAGGAATTAGTGCGGACTGCTGAGAATTTTCAGGCTGAATTACATGACATACGGAAACCTAAGCAGGCAAAAGATCATGCGTTTTGGACTGGAAATATTTTGGATGTTCGTGCTCCCAGAATTGCTATGTTTGGTACAGACTGTGCCATAGGCAAACGCACCACCAGTCTTTGGCTCAGGGATGCATGCAATGAGGCAGGTATTCGCACTGAAATGATTTACACCGGACAGACGGGCAAATTGCAGGGCGGTCGCTATGGTTTTATTCTGGATTCAACTCTCAATGATTTTGTCAGTGGGGAACTTGAATCTGCCATTATTCGCTGTGATCAGGAGGAACAACCAGATTTGATTTTATTGGAAGGCCAATCTTCATTAAGAAACCCTTCTGGACCATGCGGTTCAGAATATCTTTGCAGTGCACAGGCAAAAGGCGTGATTTTACAATATGCACCAAAACAGAAATATTTTTTGGCTGACGAAGAGCGGAATCTTTGGCCCATTCCCGCGATAGAAGAGGAGCTGGAATTGATTCGTCTTTATGGTTCCAAAACATTGGCTGTAACACTTAATAGCTATAATCTCACAAAAGCTGAATTACGGACTGAGCAAAAAAATCTTGAAGCACAGCTAGGATTACCTGTGTTATGTCCAATGGAAGATGGTATGGGGAGTCTTGTTCCTGTAGTAAAGCAATTCATTGCAGAACAAGCAGTGAAAAGCAAAGCTGCAAATTGATTATTCAAATTGCCTGAGGACAGATTTGCAGAAAAATGGATTTCTAAAATTTTGCTGAGAATTTATTTTTCAGTTAATCTTGGAAGCAACTCTGCAAAGTTGCACGGACTGTTGCGTATGTCGAGCTGTGTTGCTAAAATTTTGTCCCAACCTGTGCGGCAGGCTCCTGAAGATCCAGGGAGACAGAAAATATAGGTTCCGTTTGCGACTCCCGCTGTTACACGGGATTGTATTGTGGAGGTGGCAATTTCTTCATATGATACCCAGCGGAACAATTCTCCAAATCCTTCAATTTCCTTGTCAAATAAGACAGTCGCTGCTTCAGGAGTACCGTCACGACCGGTGAGGCCGGTGCCCCCGGATGTAATTACAATATCAACGTCAGGATCCGCTATCCAGCGCGATAATACTGCACGAATCTGATAAACGTTATCAGCAACAATACATTTTTCCGCAAGTGTGTGACCGGCTTTTGTGAGACGTTCCACAAGTATCTTTCCGGAAGTGTCCGTTGTTTCGTTACGAGTATCGGAAGCTACAAGCACAGCAATCCGGAGCGGCAGGAAACTACTTTGTTTCATGATGAAAGTATCTATGCTAAAAAATTCATGCTGAAAGACAGCGATCAGTTTTATACAGTCATATATTTAAGAACATTGTCATTTTTTTATTGTTCATTGTCAATTTAACTTAAATCAGGAACTGTTCAATAATTTTGGAAAAGTGGTTGTACTTTAGTGATTAACCTGGATGACACAGTCAGGCAAGGAATTGCACACGTGACTAATTTTTATACAAAACCATGTTTTAAATCCAAGTCATTAATCAGTTAAATATGAATTTTCAAAGCAGTAATCAAATCTATCGTTCATGAATTCTAAAACAATTGACATTCTGTTCAAGAAATTGAATGACTCAATTCCCAAACCTGTAACCGAGCTTTTACACGGTAATCCATTTGAGTTATTAATTTCAGTAATTCTAAGTGCTCAAGCCACTGATGTTTCAGTGAACAAAGTCACTCCGGAATTGTTTTCGGCTTTTCCTACGCCTGAAAAAATGCAAAAAGCAGGAGCAGAAGAGATAATTACATACATCAAAAGTATCGGGCTTGCACCAACAAAATCAAAAAATATTGCCGCAGCATGTGGTGAGCTTGTGAAAAAACATCAGGGTAAGGTTCCACAAAACAGGGAAGATTTGGAAGCACTGCCTGGAGTAGGACGTAAAACGGCGAATGTAATTTTAAACACAGCATTTGGCAAACCTGTTATTGCGGTGGATACTCACGTTTTCCGGATTTCAAACCGTACTGGGATTGCGCACGGAAAAACAGTCCTGGAAGTTGAAAACAGACTGATGTCGGTTATTCCTTCAAAATGGAAAAAAGATGCTCACCATTTACTCATTCTGCACGGACGTTATGTTTGTAAGTCACGCAAACCTGAATGCGCGAATTGTGTGATTGCTGATGAATGTGAATTTCCAGATAAATCATTTTTGTAATTATTTTATAATTTAATTCAGACGATACATTCAGGACTATATGAATATAGCTGATTTTTCAGGAAATACTGGGGCACTTTTATTAGTTTTTCTAAATGTTGTAACTCCTGTCTTTATCCTTGTTGCCATAGGTTATTTCACAGGTCCGTTATTGAAAATTGAAGCACGGTCTCTTTCTAAAATTGCTTATTTTGTTTTTGTTCCTGCTTTTGTTTTCAATATCATCAGCGAAGCCCAAATAGCAGCAGAATTAGCCATGATGATGCTTGGATTTACATTGGTGGCACAGGTGGCGGTTGCATTATTGGGCTTTTTAGTTGGCAAAGCACTCCGGCAGTCCAGGGAAATAACTGCTGCATTTGTACTGATTGCAACATTTGGCAATGTAGGCAATTTTGGGCTGCCTTTAATCGAATTCAGGTTTGGAGAGATAGCTCGGATTCCTGCTACTATTTATTTTTTGGCAACAATTTTTATTTCTTTCGTGATTTGTGTGGGTGTGGCAAGTTGGGCCAGAAGTGGAGGAATGGCGGCAGTTTTTTCTGTATTTAAAACTCCAGCCTTACTAGCGGTGATCCCAGCTTTGGCATTCAATTTGTCAGGTGTTGGGGTACCGATTTTTCTGTCAAGAATGAGTGGATTACTTGGACAGGCTATGATCCCAGTGATGCTTGTCACACTTGGTGTGCAAATGGCAGAGATTGCCAAAATAAAAATTAACTTTAATGTTTTTGCTGCCAGTACAGTGCGTTTAATTGGAGGGCCCGTATTGGCAATTATTTTGATACCATTTTTTGGACTTGAGGGGATTGAGAGGGACACGGGGATTCTGCAAGCTGCTATGCCCGCAGCTGTGCTTGCCTCTATAATTGCACTGGAGTATAAACTTATACCTGAATTTGTAACAACAACCGTTCTTTTTTCTACTCTTTATAGTATTGTTACTTTGACGATTATACTGACTTTGATTTGATGAAGGTGCTCATGAATACGTTTCTGTGTGTTGAACCACAAGTAATAACCGTCCCGATTTGAGTTTAATTGAGACAGGATTTGAAACCACTATATTTGAAACTCCGGAAGGTATTCCTCCTGGGATTAAATCCTGATTATTCAATGAAAATTTTAATCCTTGTGTGACAACACCTTGGGCACCTCCGAAAACAGGGAGAAGAGAAAGTGTTGTTCCGGGAGCAATATTTTCCTCCCAGGACTGCTGTATAAATTCCAGGCGCTCCAAGGGAGTCCATGTTATTAGACGTGCTTGTTCAGAATATTTGAAAAGAATTTCCAAGCCGGAGAGAAAATGATCCTGACGTCCACCATCAGCTCCAAGAAGATGAATTCCTTTGATTCCAAGTTCCAGGCAATGTCTGACCGCCTTGTCTGCATCATTAGTGTCTTGATCCTTAATCTGCACGAACTCTGAGTTTGGCATTTTCTCCCGCGTCTCCGGCTTAAGTGAATCAAAATCGCCAACTACAGCATCTGGTGTATAATTGTTTCTGAGCAGCTGGTTTGCGCCTCCATCAGCAGCTACACGGTATGTAGTTTTTTCCCATAATTGGCTGAGTAAGCTTTCTGGTGGAGGATTGCCATTACAGATAATCAAGGCTTTATTGAGAAGTTTTTCTTGCTTTTGAAAATCAGTTTCCGTCATTTAGATAATTTTATAAAAATATTTCTGGAATCATTTGCTGTAATTTCAGTATACCAGTTAATTTGGCTGATATGTATTCCTTTCCATATGACAATAACTTGAAATATCTTCGTTGATTTGAAAGGGTCAATACCAAATATAGAAACTATCGCTGGTCTGGAGGAACAGAAAAGAATAGAATTGGACCTGTTCAGGAATCTACTTCTTGTCAAGATCTGATTCTAATGATTTATGTAAAAATATTTGTTGGGTCAAAAGATCAAAGTTATGCATAAAAAATGATTTATAATGGGGTATCTGCCTGTTAGAAACTACACACGAGAAAAAATATGAACGTCATCGATTCACATCTGCATCTTTTCAAGGCTTACTCAAAGCATTATCCAAGACCAGTTCATCCTGGACTGGCAGATGAGGACAGGGAGGTGCTCGCACAGGAACTGATTGTCGAAATGGAAAAGGCAGGAGTGGATAAGGCTATAGTTGTACCACTTGGTCCAGAGGATCATTACATTTCAGAATTGAGAAAAGAGTATCCAGGTAAATTTGCAACTGTTGGTATTTATGACGAAGATGCACCAAATCAAGCTGACAATTTGGACCAGCGAATTGAAGAAAGCAACATCCAGGGAATCCGTGTAGGTTATGTCGATCAACAAGCAAGCCCTGATGACAACCCAGAAAAATACGCCATGTTTCCATTATTTAAAGCAATGGCTGAGCGAGGACTTAAAGTATGGTTTTATGCAGAACCTCCTCAGGTGGAGTTGTTTGAAAGGGTTTTGAAATTGTTTCCGGAATTGGTAGCAGTCTTTAACCATTGTGGATTCATGGTCTCTCTCGATAATCTATCCATAGATAAGAATGCCCGACCGCATTTCAACGTCAGTATTCCTCCTCCAACCTTGGATCTTCTCGAGAAAATTTCCTTGAACAAGAACACATATGTACATTTTTCAGGGCAGTATGCATTCAGTCATGATCCTTATCCCTACCCGGATATGCTTTCAGTATCCCAAAGATTATTGAAAATCTTTGGATATGAACGGTTGTTATGGGCCTCCGATTTCCCCTGGACCATGGTAATTCCCGGCTATGCAGAACAGTTGAACCTAGTTGGGAAACTACTTCCGGACATAAGTCAGGGGGAACAGGAACTAATTCAAGGAGGAAATGCCGAAAGACTGTTTCGTTTCTAACTTTCAAAAAAATAAATGAGAGAGTGGGTGTTTTAATGCAGAAATTAGATAAAGTTGGTTACATAAGTAATTAATTTTTACTAAAGGAATTTTTGGTATTGTTAAATTAGTATAGATATGTTACACTTCCTATTTTAAGATTATAATCTAGGAGGAATTATCATGTCAAGTTGCCCAAAATGCGGATATACCCATTGTGTCAAAGACGGTATTGTCAAAGGAAAGCAACGTTATCAATGTAAGAGTTGTCGATACAGGCATACAGTCAAACATATAGGTAAGAATCCAGAAATTAAAAGGCAAGCACTGGAACTTTACCTTGAAGGCTTGGGATTTCGTTCTATAGGTCGTTTTTTAAAATGCAGCCACGTTACTGTTTTCAACTGGATTAAGAATTATGGATCTACGGTCCACGAACTTCGTTCACAATCAGATATTAAGGTTGTAGAGTTGGACGAACTGCACACCTTTATCGGTTCAAAAAAAACTATTGCTGGATATGGATTGCTGTTGATAGACATGGGAAACGATTTCTCCACTGCGTATTGGGTTCCCGCGGAACGGAAAATGGGAAAAAGCTCTGGGAATATGTCTCAAAAGACAACATCCAACATGTTATGAGTGACTATTGGAATCCCTATAATGAGTTCATTCCTGAGAAGTTGCATACCCGATCTAAAAAAGAAACTTTTACGGTTGAAGGTTACAACAGTCTGTTTCGCCACTTTCTGGCAAGGCTAAGGAGAAAAACTAAATGCTATAGTAAAAGTAAGCTGATGCTCCAATATTCTGTGATGCTTCTAATGCAGAAGTGGAATGATGGACTTGTATCTATACTAATTTAACAATGCCGAATTTTTTTCTTGACAAATGTAATATTTTGAATTAGTATGCGAGTTTTATATGGCTGCTTTGTCAGTTTTTTTATTAACCTTAATCATAGAGGAATAAATGGATAATCGAATTTATGGAAACTTCTGTCGTTTAATGAAGATCTTCAGTATGACATTTGCTGCAGGTCTGCTAGGCATTAACGTACAAGCGAAAACGATTCAACTTACCATGCAGCACATGGAACAGCCACCCAGCCGAGTGGAAGCCATGCAAGTTGTAGTAGACAAATTCAATGCAAAATATCCTCAATATAGAATGAAACAGAATGTAGTAGGTTGGGGTGAGGCTTATTCACGTGTTTCCGCACAGGTTGAAGCAGGGGTTGGAGTCGACCTCCAGCAAGCTATACCGGCTTTTTTTACTGCCATTAGGCAGACTGGTGGGGTGCAACCTGCTACAGGAGTTTTCAACAAGGTTGCCAAAGAAGTAAAATTTATAGGGGCTTACGTTGACCAGTATCGTGCAGATGGAGAAATTTGGGCCATTCCAGCTTTTGGAATGTTAGAACTCCTGATGTATAACAAGAAGCATTTTGAAGAAGCTGGAATTCCTCATCCTCCAAAAACCACTGAAGAAGTTCTTGCGGCAGCAAAGAAATTGACTATACCAAGCAAAGGGCAATATGGTTTTGCTCTTCCAGCTAGTGACACGCTGGCTGGTACACAATCCATCTATACATGGATGGGAGCTTTTGGAGGAAAGAAAATCTTTGACGACAACTGCAAACCAATCGTTAACAATCCTCAAAATGTAAGTGCATACGCCTTCCTAAAAGAGCTTGCCAAGTACAGCCCTCCAGATATTGGATCTTATGCCTGGGCTGAAGTGGAAGGGGCTCTCGTTTCAGGTAAAGCGTCAATGATTACCTTCAAAAACGCTTTTATGAATGCTTGGATCAATGATTCAGGATTGACAGCAAACGACTTGGGTGCGGCTCCAATCCCTGTTCCTTCAGACGGAAGTGGCGAACGCTTTTCCCTTTCTTATTCAAATGCGTTCATGGTTATGACTGATGATCCTGAAAAACAGGAAGGGATATCCAAGTTCATGGCTTTTTGGCTTAGTCCTGAAATCTATGGCGAATGGCTTGGCACTTCAGAGCCCGGACTTTTTCTTCCAGTAACAGATAATGCAAAAACGAATCGTATCATGTTCTCAGCTCCGGTTTTGAGTAAATTTAAAAAACAACACCAAATGTCCTTAGATGAAGCACCATATACTGGAATGTATGGTTTCATGCAGAATAATTATTGTCCTGCTGTTGGTCAATTTGAGGGACAAAATTTCACTGCAAAAGCAATGGAGAAAATGGTTGTGGAAGACATTTCACCAGAGGAAGCAGTGCAATATCTTGAAGAATTGATGCTCAACGTCAATTAGGCTTTATGGGCAGGTTGATATAAATCAATCTGCCTTCCTTCCTTTACTGAATCCAAAGCCATTCTCTTTGGAACTAATTCAGCTCTAGATTATGACTCAAAATGACTTCCGTAATAGTGAAGCAAGGCTTGGACTGTACTTGATACTTCCTGCTGTAGTTCTGGTAATTTTGGTGGTGATACTGCCTATTATTTCTGGAATTCAGATAAGCTTCACTTCTCAAAGGGTGGTTGGGAGCGAGTTTGAGACGGTGGGGTTGAAGAATTATTTAGACCTTTTTGGGGACAAGAATTTCATCGCTTCTTTAGGTCGAAGTGCGGTTTGGGTCATTGCAAATGGATTATTCCAAACTATCATCTCGCTTCTAATCGCATTGCTGATAAATCAGCCCTTCAGGGGACAGAATTTTGTGCGAACTTGGATCTTACTTCCCTGGGCAGTACCTGCAGCAGTGACTGCTATTCTCTGGCGCTGGATGTTTGATGCTACTTCAGGAATCATAAACACATCCATGATGGGTCTGGGTGTGTTAGAAAAACCTCTGCTTTTTCTTGCCAATCCAGAAATTGCAGGCATCAGCCTTACATTTGTTAATTCTTGGAGATACGTACCTTTTTTAACCATAATTTTCCTTGCATCTCTGGCAAGTGTTCCTGAAGAAGAATATGAAGCTGCAAAAGTAGACGGAGCAGGAATGTGGCTGCAGTTCAAATCGATCACATTCCCTAATCTGCTGCCTACGCTTACCGTCCTTGGACTTGTGGGAACACTTTGGGCCTCAAATGTTTTTGACATAATCTGGATGATGACACGCGGGGGGCCAGGAGTATCCACTACAACTGTACCGGTGCTCATGTACGACACCGCATTCTATGGATACAACATTTCAAAAGCTTCAGCAGGAGCAATCATTTTTCTTTTACTTCTGATAATCTTCGCAATTGTTTTCATCTTTTTAAATCGAAAACAATTCATCCTTGCCAACGAAACCTTTAAGGATCTATCAAAGTAACAAATGAATTCTTCTTATTCAGTTATTTCGATTTTAAGATTGCTGGTCATAGTTTTGATTATGTTCATCTTACTGGCGCCTTTTCTTTGGATTCTCATTGCTTCATTCCGGCCAAATATGGAACTGGTTAGAAATCAGACTCTTATACCTCAAAATATAACTTTAGAAAATTACGTTTCACTTTTTGCTAAATCAGCATATTGGAAATGGGTAATCAATAGTTTTATTGTATCCTTATACACAGTTATCCTTTCACTTCCTTTGATCGTTGCTGGCGCCTACAGCGTGTATCGTACTCAATTCAGGGGGAGGAATGTGTTGAGTTTCTTTCTTCTCAGTGTTTATATTTTTCCTACTGCACTGCTGGTTGTTCCAATTTTCAAAATATTTGATGGCTTATCACTGATAGACAGCCATTTGGGCTGTGCACTCATGAACACTGCTTTTGCTGTGCCATTTGGGATTTGGCTTTTACAGGCATTCTTAAGAAGTTTGCCTCCAGAGTTGGAGGAAGCAGCTGCAGTTGATGGTATAAGCAAGATTCGGACTCTGTTCCAGATAATTATTCCACAAGCTGCTCCCGGAATCATTGCCATTGCAATGTTTGCTTTTATTGTTTCCTGGACAGAATACCTTTTTGCAATGACCCTTCTCCTGTCAAATGACCTTCATACTCTTCCCATTGGACTAACGGGTATCGTATTTGGTCAATATCGGGTCAATTGGGGATTTGCCGCTGCTGGTGCTGTGGGTTCAGCTTTACCGGTTTTCATTCTTTTTCTCATTGTTGGACGTTGGTTCATCCGCGGCATTTCAGCCGGTGCAATAAAATAAGAAGGATATTATGGCTTCTGTTTCACTTAAAAATTTAAATAAATTTTTTGGCAATACACTTGTTGTTAATAATGTAAGCGTGGATATTGCTGATGGAGAATTCCTGGTGTTTGTTGGGCCTTCTGGTTGTGGAAAAACAACTACTCTCAGGATGGTTGCAGGGTTGGAATCGATAAGCGATGGGGAGATTCAAATCAGAGATCGTACCGTGAACCACCTTCCACCTGGAGCGCGAGACGTTGCGATGGTTTTCCAGAATTATGCTTTGTATTCTCACATGACAGTAGGAAAGAACCTTGGATTTGCTCTTAAAGCACGAAGATTTGACGATGATGATATAAAAAAACGTGTGCTTCGTGTTGCAAAAATGCTCGATCTGGAAGAGATGCTCGATCGGAAACCACGTCAGCTTTCTGGTGGACAAAGACAAAGGGTTGCGTTAGGAAGAGCCATTGTCAGGAATCCTCAAGTATTTCTCATGGATGAGCCTCTCTCAAATCTTGATGCTTTACTTCGGCTTCAAACCCGTAAGGAACTAATCGAATTAACAGGAGAACTTAAAAGCACGGTGATCTACGTCACTCATGATCAGGTCGAAGCAATGACTATGGGCCATAGATTAGCAGTTATGAATGAAGGTGAAGTTGTCCAGTTGGATACTCCAGAGAATATCTACAACCAGCCATCAAGTCGATTTGTTGCAGAATTCATTGGAAGCCCTCCTATGAATTTTCTCAATATGGAGATTAATGAAAAGAATGGAAAGAAATTCTTAAAGAATGATTCTTTAGTACTTCCTGTTCCTGATTCTATGAAAAAATTATGCGAGAATGCTGTTATTATGGGATTTAGACCAAATGAAATTGAGCTTGTTTCTCAAGGGGGAATATCTGGAACCGTTAGTGTGGTTGAATCTCTAGGTGCTGAAAAACTTGTATACTTGAAATTGGGAGTAAACACCATTTCCATCCTGGTTCCATCTGAAGAAAAAATCAAATCTGGTGAAAATCTTCAATTTAATTTAAGACCAGAGGCTCTGCACCTCTTTAATTATTCTAATCAGAGAAGGATTACGTCCAATAGAAATGATTGATGTCCAAAAAAACAACTTATGTATCCAATTTTGCTCTGGCTGGATTTGGAAGATTCGGCAGACACCATGCAAACGTGCTTTCAAACTACCCGTCTTCCCAACTTTTAGCCATTGCGGATCCCAATCCGCCAGCATTTGATCAGGCGACTAAGGAATTTCCAGAAACTACTATTTTTGAGGATCCATTCAGGATGATCGAAGAGGCGCATGTAGATGCTATTTCTATAGTATCCCCTGAAGATACTCATGCAGAACTTGTAAAGTATGCACTAAATAAGGGAATTCATGTCTTTTGTGAAAAACCTCTTTCTACTAAGCTGGATGAAGCCCGTGATTTAGTTGCCCTAGCCAAACAGAAGAACCTGCTGCTTCGTCTTGGTTATATTCTTAGATATGAACCAAGACACAGGATTCTTCAAAGGGAGGTACATGCAGGCAGACTAGGAACACTGGCTAACATTCGTGCAAAACGTGATGCATCCAGGACTTGGTTTGAAGCCTATGGACATCGTGTGCATCCAGTTTATGAGACCCTGGTTCATGATATAGATCTTGTTTTATGGATCAGTCAGCAACGATGCAGTTCTATAACAGCATGGGGGGGATATAATCTTGGATTTGATCAGCCAGATACCTTTTTAATGGTGATGGAGATGGAGACAGGAACAATCTGCACTCTTGAATCAGCATGGCTTGCACCGGATGGAGCTCCAGCAAACATCTTGGGTTGGGGAGAGGATAAGCAGACGGGAAATGGTGTTATAGACGCTTGGATTGAAATTCTTGGGACCAAAGGTTCCTCATTTCTTAAAACATATGAACCTTCACTGACTATCAATGACGAATCAGCCAGTTATTTCCCTGATCTTGGTTTCTGGCCTGAAATTGACGGTAGGACAATGGGAGCATTAAGGGAAGAACTATGGGATTTTGTACAGACTGTAAGAGGTGAACCTAATGCAGGTGTAGACTCTTTGGCTGACGCACTACATGTTCAGGAAATCTGTGAAGCAGCTATTGAGGCAGAAAAATCGGGATTAAAAGTCAAAATTAAATAAAATGAACGAAGTTGAAAGTAAGATTGCAATTGTCACTGGTGCTGTAAGAGGGATTGGAAAGGCAACATCTTCGAGATTTAAAAGAGAAGGAATCACCGTCATTGAAACTGATCTACTCCCTGATCAGGATAAACGTGAAACTTATGAGGAATTACTGTCAGATTTAAAGAATCAATTTCTGATACATGATGTATCCGAAGAAAACTCATGGAAGGAAGTGGTTGGTCAAGTATTAAAAAAATTCGGAAAGATTGACATCCTGGTCAATAATGCTGGAATAGGTACACTTCAAGATTTTGAAAAGGAGGATGAAAGGGGTTGGGAAACAATGTTATCGGTTAACGCAAAGTCAATATGGCTCGGAATTAAATCAGTTGTGCACGCGATGAAGGAACAAAAGTCGGGTTCGATAGTCAATGTTTCCAGCATTTTTGGTGCTTCTGGGGGTTTTGGTATGTCTGCTTCATATCATGCCAGTAAGGGGGCAGTAAGTGCTTTGACACGTAATGCTGCAGTGAGGTATGCAGCTGACAATATACGCATTAACACTGTGAGTCCGGGATTTATCAAAGTATTACGTGAAGAAAAAACCATTGAGGAGGCTGGAGACAACATGTCTCAGGGAATTATTTCTCGAACTCCCATGGGGCGTTGGGGTAATGCTTCAGAAGTTGCTTCAGCAATTCATTTTTTAGCCAGTCCTGAATCAAGTTATGTCACAGGAGCAGAATTGTTCGTAGATGGCGGTTGGATGGCAACCTGAGGACGTTAAATGATAATCTAAGATTAAAATAAATGAAAGCAGCCGTTCTCCATAATTACGACCCTGAACTACGAAAAAAAGAACTACTGGTTTATGAAGATATTGACTCTCCTCCAGAACCAGGTAGAGGAGAAGTTATAGTAAAAATTAAAGCGGCAGGAGTTTGCCGAACGGACTTACATATCATCACAGGGAGAGATCTTGGAATCCCACTTGCCAAGCTTCCTTTTGTTCTTGGTCATGAAAATGCTGGTGAGGTATATAGTATTGGGGAAGGTGTTAACAAATTTATAAAAGGTGACAATGTACTTTGTTATCCATTCCTAACTTCAGGAATTAGTACTGAGGAAAGGTATGGCATAGATTCACATACCATTAACAGGAAAACACCTGGAATTAATGTAAACGGAGGGTTTTGTGAACTGGCAAAATTTTCTGAAAGATCTTTGATCAAAGTTGATCAGGAGGCAACACTTACAGAGTTAGCCCCACTTGGGGATGCGGGTATAACTGCTTATGGAGCCATAAGAAAACTGATGGGATTCATTCGTCCTCAGGACAGGGTTCTTGTCATAGGAATTGGCGGAGTTGGTCATCTTGGAATCCAATTGCTATTGCGCCTTACTCCTGGAGAAATCATTGCTGCTGATCCCCGCGAGGAAGCCAGGAACCTTGCTAACAGTTTAGGAATCGATGAATGTTATGAATCACTTGATCAGCTGGATCACTTCAAAGCTGTGAGGGGGAACGGATTTCGTGCTGTATTAGATTTCTTTGGAGAATCGGACATACCAAATCAAGCTGTTGGTTTGCTAAACAATCAAGGCCGTTACCTTGCAATAGGTACAGGTGGAGAAGTTAGAGTTTCAACTGCCGAACTTGTTGCAAGAGAAATCAGTATTATTGGAAGTTTTGTAGGAAACTTCACCGATCTTGTCGAAGTTACAAATCTAACTGTTCGGGGAGATTTGATCAGCAAAGTCTCTGTATATCCACTAAATGAGGTTAACAGAGCCTTGCATGATCTCAGGGACGGAAAGATACTTGGCAGGGCCGTGTTGGTTCCAAATTAAACATGTCCGTACATTCATTGTAAGGAAAATCAGCAAAAATTATATCTAATCCTTTTGTTGTGGAATTACTAATTTACTAGTAATTTATTACCAAATGATTTTGATTTCTGGTGTGGATTTGCGTTTCTATATAATGTATCACGCTGTCTGGGTTTTCTTCCTAGTTGATCAATCAATTGCTCCATAGTTTCGGGAAGCATTTCCTGTCCGTGCACTGTACCTGCTGCTCGGGTGATGCTTTCATTCATTAACGTTCCACCTAAATCATTTGCACCTGCATCCAGACTTGCTTTAACTCCAGAAGGCCCCATTTTTACCCAGGAAGTCTGTATGTTTTTAATAAAGGGATTAAGAACTATTCGTGAGACAGCATGAATAAGAACTGCTTCTCGGAATGTTGGTCCTTTACGAGCTTTCCCTTTGAGGTAAATGGGAGCTTCCATATGAACAAATGGTAGCGGAACAAATTCGGTAAATCCTCCGGTTTCCTGCTGTAAATCCCTTATTCGTAGTAAATGACGGGCCACATGACGAGTCTTTTCTACATGACCAAACATAATGGTAGCGGTAGTTCGGAAACCGGCCTGATGAGCATCCCGCATTATAGATAACCATTTTCTGGTAGAAAGCTTGTCCGGACATATAATTTCCCGGATTTCATCATCTAGGATTTCTGCTGCGGTTCCTGGTAATGTTCCAAGGCCGGAATCACGAAGTTTAACAAGAAAATCTTGAATACTGAGACCAAGGCTCTTTGCACCATGACTGACTTCGAGTGGAGAAAATGCATGAATATGAATTCCCGGAACAGAATCATGTATCGCTTCACAGATACGGAGATAAGTCTCACCTGTATAAGTCGGATGGATACCACCCTGTAGACATACTTCTGTAGCACCTCTGTCCCATGCTTGCCTGGTTCTCGAGACAATCTCGTTCAAGCTGAGATCATAGGGTTTGCCACGCAGGTTTTCAGACATCTTGCCTTTTGAAAATGCACAAAATCCACATCGAAAATAGCATACATTTGTGTAGTTTATGTTTCGATTTACGGTATAAGTCACTTCATCACCTGAAACTTGTTTTCTTAATTCATTAGCATTATCGCAAACCATTTCAAACTCAAGCCCCCTTGCATTTAACAAATGGATGACCTGTTCTTCATGGATTTTTCCAGAATCCTTAATTTCATGCAAAACAGTTGTGACAAGGCTTTCTTTTCTGATTTTATTTTGAACAGACTTTGATAGATATTGAAAATGGATCACAGAAGATTTGCCTGGAGACCAACTATTTTCTCTTGCATAGCCTTGTTGGTCCATTGATTTATTGAGGGAAGATCTCGCTTTAAGGTCAATCCAATCAATTGATTTGATGGCATATTGTGGATAAACAGGAAGTCTTTCGGTTAGAACTTTTCCAAATTTTTCCATGGATTCAGCTAAACTGCCTATTTCCGGCCATGGTGCTTCTGGATTCACATGGTCTGGGGTCAATGGTGATATTCCCCCCCAATCGTTGATACCTGAATCCAAAAGGGTTTTGAGTGAACCTGGATTCAAGTTGGGAGGTGTTTGGATGTTCATTTTATGACCAAAGAGTATTCGAGCAACTGCAACAGTCCATGCTGTTTCCTCTACACTTGGTTCTGGACTGTTCGCCATTGGAGTGCCAGGTTTAGCTTTAAAGTTCTGGATAATTATTTCCTGGATGTGACCATATTTTTCATGTAAATCGCGCAATGTCAAAAGAGACTTAATTCTTTCTAGTCGAGTTTCTCCAATACCAATTAGAATTCCCGAAGTGAATGGAATCTTTTCTAGTCCGGCATCCCTTATTGTCTTGATACGAACTTCCGGTTCCTTATCTGGTGATCCATGGTGTGGTCCGCCTTTTTGTTGCAGCCTAGTAGAAACGCTTTCCAGCATTAGCCCCTGAGTAACAGAAACTTTTCTTAATTTCTTTAAGTCGTCGCTGGACATGACTCCTGCATTAAGATGAGGAAGCAAAGATGTTTCCTGCAATACTCTACCGGCAATTTCGGAAAGATATGATAAGGTGGTTTGGTGCCCTAATTGATTTAAATCTTTTCTTGCCTTTGAATAACGCAATTCAGGTTTATCACCAAGTGTAAAAAGAGCTTCCTTACAACCATATTTTTCACCTTCACGGACAAGCTCCATTACCTCTTCAGGTCTCAAATAGCTTTGATGATTGTGCAGCGGATCCCTGGAAAAAGTGCAGTAGTGACAAACATCTCGACAAAGTTTTGTCAAAGGAATAAAGATTTTACGTGAATAGGAAATAATATTACCATGTCCACTATCTCGAATGTTGGACGCTATTTGGGTAAGAGATTTTAAATTATTACTTCCATCCAGCAGATATGCTTCTTCAACGGTTGGTCTTCGCTTAATAAATTCATTATAATTGTCTGAGTTCATGCGTTTTTTTACATATTTTAAGTTACAAGATGATGCACTCGTAAAAAGTACATTAAGTTAAGCTACTGATATTTTTGAAATATTATTAATTTTGGTCTTGACTATTTCAGNGCAAAGTATCATAATATCTCTGTATTATCAATCAGATAANAAGGATTTATTATGTTTCACGTAAAAGACAACAAACAGGGCTACATATTTGATCAATTCGAATATTTAGGCCCAAAGCGCCTCTCAGAACTAAAGAATTCATGGGCGGAAATTTTTCGCAGTGAGATACTTCCAGAATTGCCTGTTGAGTCTCTCCGCAAATATTACCACGACAAGAATGGTCGTCCGAGCAAGGAAATGTATGCCATGCCCGGTTTGATGATTCTTCAGCAAATGCATGACCTGACTGACGAGAAAGCAGTAGGCGATTTTATGTTCGACATCAGGTATCGCTATGCCCTGGATGTTCCAGGAGATTCGGACCGTGAAGCATATGTAAGTCTCAAGAGCTTATGGACGATGCGCAAGTATCTGACTGAAGAGGGTCTGTATGTGGAGATGTTTGAGAAAATCACTAATAAACTGGCTGAGGTGTTCAAAGTTGATTTTGACAAACAACGTCTGGACTCAGTCCATATCCAGTCAAATATGCGTCATCTTGGCCGAATTGCTTTATTCAGCAGAACCATCAGGAAGTTTCTGCTTAATCTCAAAAGGCAGCAGCGTGTTTTGTATGATCAGCTAGAATCATCTCGCTTCAATGTTTATCTCAACAAAAAAGAAGAATCTCTTTTTGCCGCGGTAAAGCCCACAGAAACCATGAAGACACTCAGCTTGCTGGCAGAAGACACTCATTTTCTTTTGCAGCAATTTTCTTCAAATGAGAAAGTAAAAAGCATGAGCAGCTTCCAGTTGTTGTGCAGATTATTCAAAGAACAATGTACTTCTGTAGATGATTTGGAAAACAAGGGTAAAAAAATAATCACCGCAAAGCCCAACCATCAAGTCCCTACGGACTCTCTGCAGAATCCCTCTGACGAAGATGCCGGATATAGCGGGCACAAAGGCCAGGGCTACCAGGTCCAACTGATGGAAACTTATTCTGGTGACACTGATAAAAAACAATTGTCACTCATCACTCACATCGAAGTTGAGTCTGCAGATAAACACGATGCAAACGCACTATTGCCTGCCTTGAAAAACACAGATAAACGAGATATGTCTCCTAAAGAGCTTCTGGCCGATTCTCTCTATGGCAGTGACGATAATCTGCAAAAAGCAAAGCAAGACTATCAGACCGATGTGCTTGCACCTGTGATGGGAGCAAAGAACAAAGGCTTTGGCTTGGAGCAATTTACCTTGGACAACAAAAACCAAATCATATCTTGTCCACAAGGCAAGAAACCCCTTAGTGTTAAAAAGCCAAATGACAGATACATTGCGAAATTCAGCCGCTCAGATTGCGGTGCATGTACTCAATTGATTAACTGTCCGGTCTCTGCACACAAGAAAGCATACACCTGTTACTACGATGAGAAAATGATCCGCATCTCAAAACGTCGGCAGAACGAAGATACTGATTCCTTCAGAGACCTATACCGTTACCGAGCCGGAATTGAAGCCACAATATCTGAGTACGATCGCCTCACAGGAGTCAAACACTTACGCGTCAGGGGACTCAAGGCGGTCAGTTATGCTGCCACTCTTAAAGCTCTGGGTCTTAACATTCTCAGGAGTACCAGGTTCAAATATGATCAAAAAGCGGCTTTTGCAACATAAGAAAGGCTGGAGCACTCATAATAGCTGCCTATATTGATATTTTAAGGTTTATCTTCAAAATTAAATCTTAAAAAATATGAAAATTTGAATTTCTTGAAAAAAATAAACTTTTTTGTTTTAAAACCAACTATTTGTCTAAAATAGTTTTTACGTGACCATCACTGTTTATTTATAGCTATCTCATTGATATAACATATTTATTTATAATTGCTTTTCAGGCGACTCGATCTTTTGGTTCTTTGCCAGCAAAATAAGCGTCCAGATTATCAAGAGCCCGAAAGCCCATGGCGTTCCGAGTTTCCATGGTAGCGCTGCCGATGTGTGGCAACAAGAATGTATTGGGCAAGGCCGAAATATCGTGGTTTCCGCCCGGTTCGGTACGGTATACATCAAGCCCTGCTGAGGCCAGCTTGCCTGACTTTAATGCGTCCATAAGTGCGTTTTCATCTACCAGTGCTCCGCGTGCAGTATTGATGATGATTGCTCTATCCGGAAGCAGTGCAATCCGCTCGGCTGATAACAAGCTGACTGTCTCAGGGGTTGAAGGGCAGTTGAGGGATAAAATATCGCTGACCGGCAGCAGGCTCTCAATAGAGTTGTGATAAACGGCTTCCTGCTCATTGGCTTCAGGCAAGCGGTTGCGATTGCAATAGTGTATTTCCATTTCAAATCCGCGTGCCCGTTTTGCGACTATTTGCCCGACCCTTCCCATGCCGATAATTCCCAGGCGTTTTCTCGTAATGGCGCTGCCAACCATAAATGACGGACTCCAGTTCCGCCATGAACCGTCCCGCATCATGCGTTCACCTTCAGACGCACGACGTGCTGCCCCCAGCATAAGCAAAATTGCAATTTCCGCTGTTGCATCACTGAGTACGTCAGGTGTATTGGTCACAATGATGCCACGCTTGCCTAAGGCCTCCAGGTCACAGTGATCAACTCCAACTGAAAAATTGGCGACTATTTTCACATTGTCCGGAAGTCGCTGCACCACATCACCTGAAAAATGTTCCGTGTGACAGGGCAGGATGGCATCAGCTCCCTCTGCTAAGTCAACCAATTCATCCGGAGAATACAGTGCATCATCAGGATTGAGTCGAACTTCGTAATCACGTTTAAGTCGGTCTTCCACTGCATCGGGAAGTTTTCGAGTGACAAGTACAGTGGGTTTTGTGGTCATGATAAATTTACATTTTCATGAGTTTGATGGGTACATCACTGGTTTTACTTTGAAACCACTTTTCCCAAAGTTTCTTGATGCAGGTTCCGAATTTAGGATCTTTCCATTCCGGACTGAGTTCAAGCAGCGGCAGCAAAACAAAACCGCGATTCTTAATTTCCGGATGAGGAATTGTCAAATTATCAGCATTAACAATTTTATCTCCGTAGCTAAGAATATCAATGTCAATAATTCTGGAACCCCAGCGTTCTTTACGTATCCGTCCCAAATTGTTTTCAATCTGCTGACACTTCTTCATCAGTTCCTCAGGCGAAAGTTGAGTCAAACCACGGACCACCATATTTAAATATTTGGGCTGAGGCATTTTCAAAAGCGGCTCGCTTTCATAGATTGCTGATGTACGAAATTCGCTTAACGTCCCAGAACATAACTGATCACATGCACTGTTTAAAAAACCCCTGCGCTCCCCCAGGTTGCTCCCTAAACCCAGATGCACTAAAATAGTTCCTGCCATTGAACTTCTTTACAATATAATTTTCTATGAGCGTATCACAATCGTAGATTGAGTCGCAAACAGAAACAAAGCCGGTTAAATCAATGATTCGAATAATAGGAGGAAAGTATCGGGGTAGAAAACTTAAAGTCCCTTCAGGCAATGATGTCCGTCCTTCCTCAGACCAGCTTCGAGAAGGGCTGTTTAATATGCTTTCTACTCTCCTGAACTGGGAAAATGTGATTGTGCTTGACCTCTACGCCGGTAGTGGTGCTCTGGGCGTAGAGGCATTGAGCCGGGGGGCAAAGAAAGCAATATTCGTTGAAGCATCACGAAAACACATCTCAGTTCTCAAACAGAACATTGAGTTAGTATCTCCAGAACAAAACAGGTACGAGCTGGCACAAGAGCGTGCCGCAAACTGGATTACCCGATTTGCTCTTCCGGAACAGACCTGCGTTATTTTTATTGATCCTCCTTTTTCCAGAAATGAATATGACATTATTTTGAAAAAGCTGGCTCAGCATACATCAATTCGGACAGGATCACTAATTGTGGTTGAGTCAATACAAGCCAAAGAAATAATTTTTCCTGAAAATATGATGCTGTTAAAGCATCGCCGCTATGGCTCGGTTACGCTTGATATCCTGCGTAAAAGCTGATCACGGCACAGCACAATAATCTTGCCTTGAGTCCACCACTACCTTAATCTTAAACAAAAGTATTTTTAGCGTAGAATTTACAGAATGCATAATGAGTTATTTGGATAAAATTGATCTTCAGGCTCTGCCTATGCATGTTGGCATAATCATGGATGGGAACGGTCGCTGGGCCGCAAAGCGTCACCTGCCCCGTGCGCATGGTCACCGTAATGCTGTCAAGGCTGTACGCGCAAGCGTGGAAACGGCGGCAGAGTTGGGATTAAATGTGCTGACTTTGTATGCTTTCTCTACAGAAAACTGGCAAAGACCCAAAAAAGAAGTTTCTGCTTTGATGGAACTTTTTTATGAATTCCTGGAAAAGGAACTGCACACAATGCTGGATAACAATGTGCGTTTTCAGTTGATTGGAGACCGGGACAAATTGCCGGATTTTCTTCAGAAACGCTTGAGCAACGCGCTGGATTCCACTTCAGCAAACACAGGCTTGCTGCTGAATTTAGCGCTTAATTACGGAGGGCGCGACGAAATCGCCCGAGCGGTGCGCAAAATATCCACTTCAGTTAAAAAAGGTGATTTGCAGCCGGAAAAAATTGATGAAGCTTTAATTTCCGCAAATACCTACACTGCAGGCCAGCCGGATCCGGATCTGATAATCCGCACCAGCGGTGAGCTTCGCCTTTCCAACTTTTTGATCTGGCAGGCAGCATACGCAGAATATTATTTTACAGAAGTTTTATGGCCTGATTTCACGAAAGAAGAATTGTATAAGGCGCTTTTTGAGTTCCAAAGTAGAAAAAGACGCATGGGACGCACAACCACTTCTGCTGTAATTTCAAAAACAAAAAAGCATGTTTCACATATTGTTTCAGACAAGTCTAAAAAAACTGCCTGACTAAAGCATCTACTTAAATTCTTTCCATGAGCGACGCGTCATCTCCCTCTGAATTGACCAAACGAGTCAAAACCGGAATTCCGCTCGCAGCGGCAATAGCCATCGTGGTATTTGCTCCAACTTTTGTAGTCGGACTTGTTGTTCTTGCTTTAGCATTCATTGGAGCACAGGAACTTACGGCCATGCTTTCTGGAAAGGAAGACAAAACCGATTCAACAGTTTCGCTTCCGGAATGGATGCTGCCCGGGACCGCGGTTTTGATGGGACTGGGAGCACTGGGAGGCCAATCCGGACTACATGCAACTTTGCTAATCAGCGCAGCAGGCTGGATAATTATTGAACTGGTTTTCACCCCAAAAAACGAGCTTTCCAAATTAACTTCTCTTGGTTTTGGTTTGTTCGGCATGGTCTGGATAGTGTGGAGCCTTGCGCACATCACGCTGATCAAAGAGCTCGCTGAAGGAACAGCATTGCTTTTCTTCCTTTTGTTCGTTGTCAGCTTCAGCGACATTTTTGCTTATTTTGGCGGCAAACGATTTGGCAAATCAATGCTGGCTCCTACCATCAGTCCGAAAAAAACCTGGGAAGGCAGTTTTTTTGGTGTAGTGGGAGCCGGGCTTGTAGGAGCAGTATTTGCTGAACTTACCATGTCAATGTTCTGGCTTCAAGGCCTGGTGCTGGCCATGCTGCTGGCAGTTGTGGGGCAATTTGGAGATTTGATTGAATCAAAAATAAAACGGCTCTGCAATGTCAAGGATTCCGGAACCATCCTGCCGGGACACGGAGGCATCCTGGACAGGATTGATGGACACATGCTGGCTGCACCGGTTTTTTACTACCTGCTAAAACTTGGCTGAAATAATCTAATCAGTAAAAATATTGTTCATGGCAGTCCCAGATTTTCAAACTTTTTTTAAACCCTTACTTGTAATAGCATCAGATGGATTAGAGCATTCCATAAAAGAAGCTCGCGAAAGTATAGCGTCGGATTTTAATCTAACTGATGAGGAAATAAATGAACGAGTTCCAAGTGGCAGCCAAACTAAATTTGACAATAGAATTTCTTGGGCAAAAAGTTATTTTTTACAAGCAAAAATACTTGAAAGCACTCGACGTGCTCATTTCAGAATTACTGAAAGAGGGAAAGAACTGCTCACTCAAAATCATCAAAAAATATCAATAAAAATATTAGAACGATATCCTGAGTTTGTAGAGTTTCACACTGCTTCAAAGCAAGAAAAAACTCCCAAACATTCATCCGACAAAGATAATAACATTGAAACCCCTGAAGAAGTATTCCAAAAAGCCTTCCATAAAATTCAAAGTGATCTTGCCAGCGAAATTCTCACATTGATAAAAAGCAACAGTCCTGCTTTCTTTGAAAATCTAGTAATAGATTTAATGGTTGCCATGGGTTATGGGGGCTCAAGAACAGATGCTGGACAATCTTTAGGGAAAAGTGGTGATGAAGGTATAGATGGAATCATTAAAGAAGATCGGCTAGGACTTGATGTTATATATCTCCAAGCAAAAAAATGGGAGGGGACTGTTGGAAGGCCTGAAATTCAGAAATTTGTTGGAGCTCTACATGGAAAACGAGCGAAGAAAGGTGTGTTCATCACAACAGGAAAATTTTCTGTGGAGGCAACCGAGTATGTGAAAAATATTGAAC
>LUQO01000079.1 GCA_001627865.1 SAR324 cluster bacterium REDSEA-S27_B3 | reverse complement strand
CCATGTGATATGTCTTTGGCAGCTCAGAACGCCATAAGCGATGCAGATCACCCGGCAAACTGCCCGCCGCGCACAGAACAACATCTTCCGGAGCCATGAATTCATTCAGTGTACCCACAATGTTTGTCTGAACATTCCCTTCTTTTGAAGTCAGCTGATAGAGTCTGTCCACTTCCGCATTCCAATCTGATTGCAGTTCTTCCACACGCTTACAATATTCTATACTGGTTTTGAATCCTGTTTTGCTAAGCTCTTCTTTCAGTGCATCCAGTCCGGATTTGGCATCTGCCTGCATAATCACACTGTCCATCTTTAAAGCATCATATTTACTTACATTAAGATGCAGCAGTTTCACCTCTGAATTAAATACCTGTTTTGATGCTGTTGTGAAATCCTGCAAACGTGACCCAACAACCAATACCACGTCAGCGTCCTTCGCCAGCAAATTTGCCGCAGAAGTTCCTGTCACTCCAATCGCGCCGACACTCATTTTGTCTTTCCAGCTCATGGCGCTTTTTCCCGCCTGTGTTTCTGCCACGGGGATTCCGAAAGTTTGTGCGAAATCCCTGAGTGTTTCAGTGGCAAGAGAATATTGAACCCCACCGCCAGCCACTATCAGAGGTTTTTGTGCTTTGGATAAAAGGCTGACTGTCTCTCTTAATGCTCTTGGATGCAGAGACGATCGATCAAGATGCCAGACTCGTTTTTCCAGAAATGATTCCGGATAATCAAATGCTTCCGCCTGAGTATCCTGCGGCAAACAAAGTGTTACCGCACCAGTTTCTACTGGGTCCGTCAGCACACGCATAGTATTCAAACCGGCAACCATCAGCTGTTCGGGACGTTCAATCCTGTCCCAGTAACGGCTGACTGCCTGAAAAGCGTCGTTGGCATTGATAGTATGATTTGATGGAGTTTCGATTTGCTGCAGTACCGGATCAGGCTGCCGTGAGGAAAACGCGTCTCCCGGCAAAAGCAGAACCGGAATTCGGTTGACAGTAGCGGTTGCTGCTCCGGTAATCATGTTGGTTGCTCCCGGACCAATTGAACTGGTACAGGCTAAAATGCCCAATCTGTTTTTCTGCTTGGCAAATGCTGTTGCCGCATGCACAAGTCCCTGTTCGTTATTACCTGTAATAAACCGTAATCCGGAACCTCCATATTCAAGTGCTTCACCAAGTCCGGTAACATTTCCATGTCCGAAAATGCCCATCACTCCATGCACAAACTTATGTTCAGTTCCGTCAAGTTCCACATATTGAGCATCCAGGAAACGCAACAAAGCCTGGGCCATTGTAAGACGAATTGTTTTCATGATCTTCCTCTTGTTTCTGTGTTATAACTACACATTTTCTGACCGAATTTTCTGGCGATATTGATCAACCACCACCGCGGTAATGATAATAATTCCCTTGGCAATTTCCTGATAGTAAAAATCAATTCTCAGAAAAGTGAATCCGGAGGTGATTACTCCAAGGATGCAGACCCCGATGATTGTCCCTGTCATTTTTCCTCTGCCGCCAAACAAAGAAGTCCCGCCAATCACCACCGCTGAAATCGCGTCCAGTTCATACATGTTCCCCATGGAAGGCTGCCCGATATTCGCCCTCGCAGCCATTACCACACCGGCAAGTCCGGACAATCCACCTGCAATGCTGTACACAAGAATTTTATGTCTGGTTATATTGTGTAGCGCAAAAGAATGTGAAAGATCAAAGCAACAAGGAAGAAAACTACCACCGGCCAGATTCCGCTTCCGATCGCATTGAATTCATCAGTAAGCATATAGATTGGCTGTCCCTTGGTGTACCAGCTGCACAAACCCCTGGCTGAAACCAGCATCCCTAATGTGGCAATGAAAGGAGGAATGCCCGTCAATGTGATTACAGATCCGTTAATCAATCCCGCGCATACTCCGACTAGAATACCAACTGATAAAGGAAGAATCACCGGCATGTCTGTGAACGCTGGATAAAGAGCTTTGGCGTGCATCGAGCTTTGGGCAAAGCTTGTTGCAATCATGGCCGCAAGTCCCGCGAGAGAGCCGCCTGATAAATCTATGCCCGCCGTGATGATAACCTGATTAACACCAACAGCAATAATCCCTACAATTGAAACCTGAAGAATTATGATAACCAGTCTTTTTGGATTAAAGACGAAGCTTTGACCAACAAAAATCCATCCCATAATTTCAAATAAACAAATAATGCCTATCAAGACAAACAGAGTGTTTAATTCCGCAGGAAGTGTTCTTGATTTGGCTATGGCATTATTTGAAGCTGTTTCCATATTTTTTCAAATTAGATTCCACTATTTTTGGCTCTTTTTTTAAAACGGTACCTGTCCACGGCAACCGCTGCTACGATGATTGCGCCTTTGACCACTGTGACATAATACATGTCAATTCTGAGGAAAGTGAATCCCGAAGTAAGCACTCCCAATATGCAGACGCCAATAATTGTACCGGTCATTCTACCTCTTCCTCCAAAGAGTGATGTCCCCCCAATCACAACTGCTGAGATGGCATCCAGTTCATACATAATTCCTGTACCGGACTGGGCTGTCAGCACTCTTGATGTAATCACAATCCCCGCCAGGCCATAAAGACCTCCAGCAATTGTGTAAACAAGAATTTTATGGCGAATAATGTTTATGCCGGCTACTCTGGCGGCTTCTTCATTTGAACCAATCGCGTATGTATATTTACCATAAACGGTATATCTCAAAAGTATGTGAAAAATAAAAGCGACAGTAAGAAAAATAATAACAGGCCATAAACCGCTGCCGATCAATGCGAAGTCATCTGTGAAAAAACTAACCTGTGCACCGCTGGTGTACCAACGTGCTAATCCTCTGGCGGCAACCAGCATGCCTAATGTTGCAATAAAAGGCGGGATCCCTGTAACAGCAATGATGCTGCCGTTCACAAATCCAGCGCATAAACCAACAATCAATCCGGCCATGAGCGGTATAATTACAGGCAAATCAGTTAATGCTGGAAAAACTGCTCTGGCGTAATCTGAAGTCTGGGCAAGACTTGCTGTGACCAACCCCGCGAACCCAAGAATTGATCCTCCTGACAAATCAATATCAGGAATATTCCAAATTCAGGAGGGAGTGTTTTGTAACCGGAAATGAAGTTGCTTGAAGAAGCTTCTGATACAGCTTTCATTTCCATGTACTCTTTACTTTATAAAGGAGCCTATTCGGCAGGAATTTTTTGAAGTTGGTTATTTGAATGTATTGGAAGTTTCAAATGTAGCTTGGCTGTACGTCAATATTTTGCTTTACACCTGTTATCAAAGAGACAATTTCATTACCATCTGTTTTTGCTGTCTCAACCTCTCCCACAATTCTACCTTGGCGCAGCACAATGACTTTTTCAACCAGATCAAGTACCTGTCCTCCGGACATATTGCCCATCTGTGTTTTCAATTCCGGAATTTTTATTCCTGTTTTTGCCAGAACCTCCTTGGACTTTTCCAGCATTTTTCTTTCATTTAAAAAACTGAATGGCCCAAGATTGAAGTATATTTCTTCTCTTCCTAGAAAAATATTTGACGGCACATCAAGATCATCAGCCAGTGCAAGATTCTGATACACAGTTTCAATTCCTTCTTTCCTTGCGTCAAGTGGACTGTGAAAATTTACCAGCTGTCCGTCAAAATAAATTTTTCCGGAAGTTGGAATTTCAGTTCCGGTAATCTGACGTACAAATGTAGACTTTCCGGCACCGTTATCTCCAACGATTGCCACATGCTCACCATCGTGCAGAACAAAATCCGCGTCCTGAAGAGCATGAACTCCGCCGTAGTGTTTGGTTAAACCCTCGGTTTTCAGTATAACTTTTCGCTTTTCTTCAACCACTTTTCTTTAACAAAAAAACGGCTCCACAAAAAACTTGTGGAGCCATTGCTGATAAGGAGAATTACATGTATTTATTCATGTTGCTTGGTGTGACAAGCTCAAAAGGAATTACTACATAACCTGGCAGCTTTTTCCCATTGATCATGTTGATAGCGGAATTGACTCCTCCTACAGCCTGTCCGGCTGCATTTTGGAAAACAGTGACATCCAGATCACCTGCTTTCATAGCAGCAAGAGCATCAGGAGTAGCATCCACTCCGCCAACTAAAACGTCATCCATGCTGACACCGGCAGCTTTAAGAGCCTGAATTGCTCCAAGAGCCATTTCGTCATTGTTGGCAAAGACAATATTGAATTCAAGTCCTGAACTCAGCCAGTTAGAAACAATATCATTAGCCTTAACTCGCTGCCATTCCGCAACCTGTTTTTCAACTACTTTAATACCACTGCACATAGACAAACTAAGAACTTCTTCCACGTCCTTTGTTCGCGTTACAGCTGCTTCGTTGCTTAGTATGCCGACCAAAATCACAGCATTCCCAACTCCGCCGGCAAGCCGACACAGCTCAAAGGCCTCAAAAGTGCCTGACCATGTTTCCGGAGAACCTACATAGACGGCGCTTTTTCCGTCAAAGGAGTCTACATCTATCGGCTGACGATTGATATAAACAATCGGAATTCCGGCATTCTTGGCCATTTTAGTCATTTGTGGAGTGGCATTTGTATCCACTGCCGCAAGCACAATCGCGTCCACTCCAGAAGCAATAAAGT
>LUQO01000078.1 GCA_001627865.1 SAR324 cluster bacterium REDSEA-S27_B3 | reverse complement strand
AGTCCAAGCAGTGTTTACCGTGTGTTAGCAAAAGCGGGGTTAATCAGGCATTGGGCCAAAGAGAAGAGCAAAAAGGGAGACGGGTTTGTGCAGCCCCTTGTTCCTCATGAACACTGGCATGTTGATATTTCCTATTTGAATATTAAGGGTACTTTTTATTATCTTAGCATTGTTCTCGATGGTTGCAGCTGTTATATTGTTCACCATGAGATTCGTGAATCGATGAGAGAGGCAGATGTTGAGATGGCTCTGCAAAGGGCAAAGGAGAAATATCCTGATGCAAGAGCGAGAATCATATCAGACAATGGACCGCAGTTTATGGCAAAGGATTTCAAAGAGTTCATTAGTGTTTCAGGGATGACACATGTTCGCACATCTGTGTATTATCCACAAAGTAACGGCAAAGTAGAACGCTGGCACAAGACGCTGAAAAGGGAGTGTGTAAGGCCTGGCTCTCCACTCTCTCTTGATCAGGCAAGAGAGCTGGCTGAAAAGTATATCCGCCATTACAACGAAAACCGGCTTCACAGTGCCATCGGATATGTTACACCCAGGGATAAGCTCGAAGGACGAGAGCAAAAGATCTTCCAGCAAAGGGACAGGAAACTGGAGGAGGACAGAGGGAGGTGAATGAAAAAAGGAAATAATAAAATTGCTGCATAATTGTACAAAAAAGTGACTATCTCAAAGCACTGTTTTTTCCAATTCCAACTGAAGCAGGACACGAACATACAAACGGAGAAAAATAATGGCATTCAAATATTTTGAACAAATAAAGAATCAAGAATTACCGTCTATGGAAATAGACGGTGTAAAAGCGTTTCTTAAAGATTTTGCAGTTTCAGAAGACGCGGAAAAACCAATTACCAGTGGTTTGTTTCGCCTGGAGGCAGGAGAATCTTTGCAGTACACTTACACTTACCATGAGATGAAATTCATAGTTGCCGGCACCCTGATCATTGAAGATGAAACCGGACAGAAAGTGACAGCACAGGCTGGTGATTTTTTGTATTTTCCCGAAGGCAGCGCAATCACTTTTTCAACAACTGATTTTGGAATTGGCTTTTTCTGCGGTCAACGCGGGGAGGATGAAGCTTAAAAAAACTTGTATTATTCCTTTAATTATCAATAAGTTGCTGAAAAATATTTTACCTTTCAAAACAATCCACACAGCAGTTAGATAACATATTTCATAGAACAATCTCTGTAAAATATTTTCTGCAGTGATTTCAGAAAGAAGAACCAGGCTGTTTAAGGAACTCCAATTCCTCATTGGTTGACTGCCGTCCAAGAATAACATTTCGGTGTGGAAACCTGCCAAAATGTGCAATGACATCATGATGCTTTACAGCATATTCATAACCTTCTGCTGAGCCAAGTTCTTTAAATAAAGGCAAAGAAGCCTCCTGTACGGCAATATCCTCACTATGCATCATCGGCATCAGTATGAATTCCCGCCGATGCAAATCCGGATTGGCAAGGTGACCATTGTCACAACATTTTTGGCTTAGCTCTAAAGCCTTCTTGTCTCCTGAAAAGGCACGGGGAGTATCACGATATATATTACGTGTAAACTGGTCGAGCACTAAAATAAGCGCCAGACATCCTTCTTCTGTTTCCTCCCAACCGTCAAGTCTTCCTGACAGTGCGTCCTCTACGGTTGAGCCAAAACGAGAATCCAGCAGTTTGTCAAATTCATCATTTTTTTTGAACCATTGTTCCGGATTACACTCATCAAACCAGAAATCCAGAATGTCAGCTGTTTCAACCATTTTATTAGACCGATTACGAATTACAATTAACTGTTATTCATATCAAAATGTTGTATTACTGAGTTGCTGCAATTTCAACGTCTATCTAGTCTTGTTAATATGAACCGGAAATTTTGTACAGTTAAGGAGCTTCTTCCATGTCTTTGTTTCCATAGTCCCGGATAACTTCGGCAACTCGGATGCGGAAATCCCGGAAAATCTCATCCCGACCCTTTTGCTGGGCTTCTCTGTGCAGTTGATGCTCACGCCATTGCTTTATGGATTCTTCATCCCTCCAGAATGAAACAGAAAGAAATTTCCCCTCATGGTAGAGGCTTGAGAAACGCTCCACGGAAATGAATCCGTCTATCTTTTCCAGTTCCGGACGTAATTCAGCAGCCAAATCAAAATATTCCTGTGCACGACCTGTTTCCGGTTCAACCTCAAATATTACTGCAAACATAGATTTACTCCTTACTGCAGGTTGAAAAGTATTATGGTTTTCATTTGCGAATTTTGTTTGTATTTATTAAGTTCACATATTTCCGATTAAAAACATTTTATAAGGAGAAAAACAAATGAGCAAAGGATTCAGTGTAAAGGAAACAATTGATCAGCCTAAAGCGGTTGTTTGGGATTTTTTGACAGACTTCAACAAAGCAGACAAATGGATGACAGGTGTTGACCAGATGAAGCAGATTTCAGACGGTCCGATAAAAACAGGGACGCGCCTGAGTTTTGTTGCCAGAGGCAAGGAGCGTGAAACCCGGGTGACAGCATTAGATTCCGGAAAGATGATTGCGCTTACATCAACACAGGGTGGAGTTACTGCTACCTATACTTACTCTCTGGAATCTGAAAACAATAGGACTTTAATCAAGCTGGATGCAGTATGTGAAGCAACAGGATTTTGGAAATTACTTCATCCAGTGATCGTGACTGCCATGAAAAAGAGTGACTCTTCTCATCTTGTAAAACTAAAAAATGCGATAGTTAATCAGGATCAGCAAAAATATTCTTAACTTACATTCAATCCCAGCTTTACTAAAAGGTTGTCAGGTGGACAAAACTTCCATCGCAGTAATTCTCATCATACCATCTGCCAGTTACAGATCAAACGCATTCATGAATGCGGCTGATAAGCTTGATCTGAAAATTCTGGTGGTCACAGACAATTCCCAGGTTTTCAGTGATCAATTCCCGGATAACATAATAACAATGAATTTTGATCACTGGACAGAAAAATTGGATGAAATAAGTGAATGGTCAGACCGCTTTAATTTGATGGCAGTGATCGGTGTTGATGAGGAATCCATTCTTTTGGCTGCCATTTTTAGTCAATACCTTGGAATTGAACACAATTCTATCGAGTCAGTCATGCGGACCAAAAACAAATTATTAATGCGTTTTGAATTGAAAAAAGCCCGAATGAATTGTCCCTGGTTCAGGAGTTTTTCAATTGAAAAACTGCCTGACGATATTATTGAAGAAATAAACTTTCCATGTGTAATCAAACCTACTTTTCTTTCCGCAAGCCAGGGAGTCCTGCGAGTGAATAATGAGCAGGAGTTCAAAGAAGGTTTCCAAATCTTGACAGATCTGCTTTCACAGAAGAAAATCAAAAAGCGGGGAGGTGAAGAGGCAAATTATATTATGGTTGAGGAGTATATACCAGGCAATGAAGTATCCATAGAAGGGATAGTTTCTCAAGGCAAGCTGAAAATCCTGGCAATTTTTGACAAGCCGGAACCTCTCGAAGGCCCAACTTTTGAGGAAACTATTTTTGTTACACCCACTACATTGTCAGGATCAATGCAATCATCCCTGTATGAAACTGCCCAGCAAGCCATGGAAACGCTGGGGATTGTCAAGGGGCCGGTACACATAGAAGTGAGAATAAACAGTAATGGGAATTATATTCTTGAATGCGCTTCCAGAAGCATAGGTGGAATGTGCTCTAAAATCCTGGAATTTCAAGGTGGTATGAGTCTGGAAGAATTAATATTACGCTCCTCACTTGGCAGAAATATTGAGAAATCGAATCTCAGTGATACTGCAAAAGGTGTAATGATGATGCCTATTAAAAATAGCGGCAAATTAAAGGAAATGCGAGGAGTTGAAGAAGCTATTTCCGTGGATGGAATAACAGACCTGCAAATAACGATCAAACCAGGAGAGATGCTTGATCCGCTGCCTAAAGGTGATCGTTATCTGGGTTTTTTGTTTGCGGAAGGGAAAAATCAGGAAATGGTGATAAAAGACCTGAAAAATGCCTGGTCAAAAATTGAAGTTGTTACTGAGGATACCTGATTTCTCGTGATTTGACCTATCATGAAGGATTTCACTTCCGGATTTTTCAGAGCTCGCCAGCCAGTTCCAAAAGGGCGTCATGTCCATTTTTAAAGATCGGCCAGCCGTCTCCGGGAACAACAGCTTGAACTTCTTTCAATACGGCAATCCTTTTTATTGATTCAACAGCGGCTTCCCTGTTTTTCAGTTTAGCATCAGGCAGCATGCAGAGCCTGCCTCCTTCATGAGCCCTGATAAGGTCTCCGGTAACAAGTGTAGTTTTTTCGATCACGATAGCTAGTTCTCCGGGAGTTTTGGAGCCGTTGAGGCAAAACACCTCGATGCCATCTACCGGATTGTCTCCATCTTCCAGCCATCCATCACATTCAAAAGGAAACTGTTCTTTTTCCGCAGCAGGTCCCCAGCATTTTGCCCCGGTAAACAGTAATATTTTCTCTGAGTCCCGTACATGATCTGAGTTTGTGATTATCAGATGTGCAGCGCCGCCTAGACTATCCAGATGATTTTCATCATGCTCATTTAATACAAGGGGGTCTATCAGGACATTGCCTGCGGGATTTACCCACAATGTTCCATGAAAATCAATGTTTCGTTCTTCATTAAAGACAGACCAGCCGAAAAGGTCAGGGCGGTGTAGCTTTTTCAGAATTCAACCCATTTTCAAAAAAGGTTAGCAAAAATTGCGGGACTCTTTTTACTGTTTACAGCATTAATACCATGAAGACGTATAATAATCAAAATCACAACTATTTACGTTTTCATCAAATAACGCTTAGCAGTTAAAAATACTTATTTCGCTGAAGGCTGGTAGTAAGGGTTATCACCTTCAGCGTGGTCAGTAATGTCATAGATTGCTTCAATTTCAGGGACCTGCTCCCTGATCATCACCTCAACTCCCTGCTTCAGTGTAACATCTATCATTCCGCATCCCTGACATCCTCCTCCAAATTCAAGATAGGCGTTATTGTCCTTGACTTCAAGCAGGCTGACAACACCTCCATGAGAGGCTACCATTGGATTAACCTCTTCATCCAGAACATGCTGAATTTGCTCTTCAACAGAACCGCTGAGTTTTGTGATTGACATATTTGGATTGAATGCGGTAAGTTCGCCATCTTCATTTATTTCTATTTCTGTTCCTTCAATGTACGGAACACCTTCTTTTGAAACAAAAACAATGAATTTTTTCAGATCAATTAATATTTTTTCAGAAGCAGTATCTGAATAATCAACAAACTGGATGCTGTAGTTTGCCTTACGGTCTGTTTTTGAATCCACAATTATTTCAATTCCTTGAGTTTTTCCTGAAGATGAATCAAGTTGTTCCAAAATATAATTCTCGGCCTCCGTGCTGATTTGGACGAAAGAATCGTCAACTCCAGCAAGTAAGGATTCGTATGATTCTATGAAATAAAATGTATCAAACCCGTTATCGTAAAGAATCTCAGCGGCTGAGAATGATTCTGTCTGGTTATCACCATATAACATAATATCCCCGGTAAAAGGCATTTGGTAAATGGAGTCTTCAAAATGCTGGTAAGGGAGATTATGTGCTCCGGGAAGATGAGATTTTTCAAATTCTTCTGCACTTCTCAAATCGAAGACAAATACTTTCTTTGTGGTTCTTCGTAATTCAAAAAACTTTTTGGGTGAGAGCAAATGTTCCTGTGGATCAAATTCGTTGTCTTTGTCAGATATATCTGTAAATTTAAACATTTTCAGCTGATAAAATTGGTGATTTCGAAATAATTTACTTAGTGATTGTTTATGATGTAGATGGAAATAATTACAATAACAACTTTTACGTTTTCATCTTTATTGTTTAATGTGCTGTATAAATTTAATAAGTAATATTATCAGTACATTACTCAATTTCTATTTTCCCTTCAATTGATACTTTAAGTCCAATTTCCGGTACTTCAAGCAGCATGGAGGCATCCAGTTTTTCTGTTCCTGAGAGAGCGCCTTTCTTAAGCTGTTCTTTTACAGCGTCTTCAATTTCACGCTGTGACTGAACACCCACTTTCTTGAGAAATTTGCGTACCTGAATGTTTAATACTTCTTCGTCCATCGTGTGTTCTCCTGTTTATTTGTTATGATTGCTTACGACTCTTATAATCATTGATTGCTGCCTTGATTGCATCCTCTGCAAGTACAGAACAATGAATCTTTACAGGAGGAAGTGAAAGTTCTTCAACGATTTCAGTATTCTGAATAGCCATTGCCTCATCCACATTTTTCCCTTTCACCCATTCAGTCGCCAGGCTGGAACTGGCGATTGCCGATCCGCAGCCAAATGTTTTAAACTTGGCATCCACGATTTGATCATTTTCTACTTTGATCTGCAGTTTCATAACATCTCCGCATTCAGGTGCTCCAACCAGCCCTGTTCCCACACCATCCTCTTCTTTGTTGAAACTTCCGACGTTTCGTGGATCTTTGTAATGGTCAATTACTTTTTCGCTGTAAGCCATAAATATCCTCTTGATTGCTGATAATATTAAACTATTTTGTTAACATTTAAAATTGGTTTAATGGTTTTCAAAATATAGTACACATAAATAATTAAATAGTATTGATTTAGTACTATATCATTTACCACTTTAAAACCATTGTGTCAAGGGAAATGCTAATATTTATTAAATTTCAATGATGATTCTTACTGAAAAGCCCAAAATAAATATTATGAAAAGTTTACATTTTTTTATTACTGATCATAGTTGTGCATACAGGAAATGATTAAAATATGTAGAATTCATGTACGATTGAACTTTCTACAAATAATTACTTAATTAATTGTTGACATAATTTTTATTCATGTTTAGCATGAGTGCGCTTAATGGAACAAACATTCAATCAGCGGTTTTTCAAAAAGTACATGGAATTCCCAAGAGAATGGTACCGTTCCAGTTGTGTTGCAGAATGGTGTTACTCAACAGTAAGTTTCAAAATCTTCTCTTGTGAGAGGGAAGAATAATATATCAAATAGTATGTGATTATTTCTGGTTTGGTTCATTAAATCAGTTATGTTACTTCACACCTAAATAATTCCAATCAAATAAGAGAAGGAGTGAACATGAAAGAAGTTAAAACACTTCAGCAGATGCATCGTGACGGGCGCATCAATAGAAGGGATTTCCTCAAGGTAATGGGGGCTCTGGGAATTTCCGCAGTGGCGGCTAATGAGCTTTTGACTGCGTCAACAGTTATGGCAGCTTCGCCAAAAAGAGGCGGTACTCTGCGTCAGGCATTGACTGGAGGCTCGTCGAGCGACCGCCTCGATCCCGCGACCTTCCTCGACTCCTACATGATCAACGTGGGCATGGGGCAGCTGCGCAACAACCTCACCGAGATTGACGAGAACAACCAACTGATCCAGGAGCTTGCCGAGTCGTGGGACACCTCCGACGGACAGGCGTGGGTCTTCAACCTGCGCAAGGGCGTGGAGTTCCACAACGGACGCTCGCTGGTCGCCAACGACGTGGTCGCGTCCATCCAGCACCACTTGGGCGAGAAGACCAAATCTGGAGCCAAGGGCATTGTCTCGCAGATCAAGCAGATAAAGGCCGACGGCAAAAACCGAGTGGTCATGAAGCTGGAAGGCTCCAACGCCGACTTCCCGTTCCTGCTCACGGACTACCACTTGGGCATCTGCCCTGCGAATGCGGACGGCACGATTGACTGGCAATCCGGCATCGGCACCGGGGGCTACAAGCTGGAGAACTTCGATCCGGGGGTGCGCACCCTGACTTCGCGCAATCCGAATTACTGGAAGTATGGGCGGGCGCATTTCGACTCGGTGGAGACGCTCTTCATCGCCGACACCACGGCACGGGAGAACGGCCTCATCACCGGGGAGCTTGACGTGATCACCTCGCCGAACCTGAGTACCGCCGCACGGCTGGGCCGCAAGTCGGGCATCGAGGTCTTCTTCACCAACGGCAACCAGCACTGCACGCTGCCGATGCTGAGCGACCGCGACCCGTTTGGGAACAACAACCTCGTGATGGCCCTCAAGAACGCCATCAACCGTCAGGAGTGGCTGGACAAGATCTGGTTCGGACACGCCGCGCTTGGCAACGACATTCCCATCGGCCCCGCCAATCGCTACCGCGCCTCGGAGTCCGAAATCCCGCAGCGCGAGTATGACCTTGACAAGGCCAAGTATTACATGAAGAAGGCCGGGCTGTCCTCGATCAACCTCAAGCTTTCGGTGGCAGATACCGCGTTTCAGGATTCTGATGACGCAGGGGTCTTGTTTGCGGAAACCGCACGTCCGGCGGGCATCAACATCGAGATCGTGCGCAAGCCCGATGACGGCTACTGGTCGAACACTTGGCTCAAGGATTCCTGGGTGGCCTCCTACTGGGGTGGACGGCCCACGGAGGACTGGATGTTCAGCCAGGTCTATTCCGAAAACGCCATTGCCACCGGATGGTCGGAGACAAACTTCGTCAACAAGCGGTTTGAGGAACTGCTTGTGCAAGCCCGTGCGGAACTGGACGATGCCAAGCGACGCAATATGTATGTGGAGATGCAGCGCATTGTCCACGACAATTGCAGCGTGATCATCCCGATCTTCTCCGCCTATGGACACGCCAGTTCGGATGGCGTAAAGCGTGCGGCCAACGTCGCCTCCAACTGGGAATTCGACGGCCACAAAAGCGCCGAGCGCTGGTGGATGGGCTGATTACACCCTGTTTTTATTAACCGAAGGCGGTGGATTCGGCTGCCGTCTTTTCATTCACCTAAAACCTAAAACAGAACCAATGATTACGGAAATCGTCACTTTCAAACTGCCCGAAGGGATGACGCGGGAGGAAATCATTTCCAAGTATGAAACCACGGCCCCGAAGTGGAAGGCTAACCCTGACTTGATTCGCAAAAATTATCTGATCGACCTCGACCGTGGCATTGCAGGAGGGGTGTATCTCTGGAAGGAAAAGGCCCATGCAGAAAAGTGGCACGGACCCGATTTTCAGCAATTGGTCAAAGATACCTACGGAACCGAACCGAATTTTCAGTACTTTGAAACGCCGATCTTGGTGGACAACCGGGCGGGGGACATCACGAAGGAATAAACGCCCCTCAAAACAGAGATTTTGCTAATCAAATTGCAACCATGACCCAGCAGGTACCGACCTTTGGAGCCTATACGGATTACGGCGTGCTGCGGGGCGCGATTGTAGGCAGTGCGGAAGGCTTGGCGTTGCCGCCCTTCGACCCGTCGCTGCATCACTACAACGAGGAGGTGCAAGCCGCACTCAAGGCCAGCGGCGAACAGCCCCTGGACATCCGCACCGCTTTCCCGGAGCGTTGGGAGAAAACCGCCGAGCAACTGGACAACCTCGCTGCGCTTTACGAAAAGCACGGAGTCACGGTGTACCGCCCTCGGCCCTACACCGAGGAGGAGCGCAGCTACCTCGCGGAATTACAACCCGGAGCCTCGCTGCTCTATCCCGCCGATCCGGTGTTCACGGTGGGAAAAACTTACTTGGAGGTGAACATCCGCCGGGCCTACCGCCGCAAGGAGGTGTTTCCGTTGCGCGAAATCGTGGCACCACTGTTGGCCGCCGGTCCGGAAGCACAGCATCTGGTCATGCCACCCGCCCGGCCCTTCTCGCCCTCGCACGATGGCCCCGGACCCTACCTCGAAGGCGGAGACATCATCTGCTACAAGAACCACCTGTTTGTGGGTGAATCGGAGATTGCGACCAATCGAGCAGGCACGGAATGGTTCCGGGAGACCGTTGCGCCGCTGGGATACGAGGTGCATCCGATGCCGATGAAGGGCACCATCCTGCACCTGTTGGGCATCATGGTGCTGATCCGCGAAGGGCTGCTGCTGTTGCACCGTGATGAACTGGAATGCGAGCTTCCGGAGCCGCTCAAGGAGTGGGACGTGATCGAACTCACCGAAGCTGAAGCCAAGGCTTATGCGACTGTGGGGGTAAGCCTTGATGACAAGCGGTACATCATCCCTTCCGGGCACGGACGGGTGTGTGACGAGCTTGCAAAGCGCGGGGTAGAGCCGATTGAAATTGACTACGACCATGTAAGTTATTGGGGCGGCTGCGTGTCCTGCTCAACCCATGCGATTTCCCGCGATCCGGCCTGAGATGCCAAACGATTTCCCCGCACAAACCCTGGACTCTGCCCTTTCCCGGAAAATCCTCGATTCCGTGGCCGAGGGCTTCGACGCGCAACTTGCGTTCACAATGGACCTGATGCGCCACCCCTCACTGCGCGGACAGGAACACACGGCGCAGAATGCCTTTTACGATGCTCTTGCCGAGCGCGGCTATGAGATGGACCGTTGGGCGATTGACGTTTCCGAGATCGAGGGCCATCCGGGCTTTTCTCCGGTCAAGGTGGACTACGAAAACGCGCTCAACGTCGTCGGCACCCACCATCCCACCGAGGCCAAGGGGCGCACGCTGATCCTCAACGGCCACATTGACGTGGTGCCCACGGGTCCGCTGGAGATGTGGACGCGCCCGCCGTTTGAGCCGCATATCGAGGGCGATTGGCTGTTTGGACGTGGCGGGGCGGACATGAAGGCCGGACTCTGCGCGAACGTCTTTGCGCTCGATGCCCTGCGGCGTTTAGGTTTTCAGCCTGCTGCGAAGGTGCATGTGCAATCCGTGACCGAGGAGGAGTGCACCGGAAACGGAGCCTTGTCCGCACTGGTGCGGGGCTATCGGGCGGAGGCTGCGCTGATCCCCGAACCAGAGGAGAACATGCTGGTGCGGGCCAACGTCGGGGTGATTTGGTTCCGGGTGCAGGTGCGCGGACGGCCCTTCCATGTGCGGGAGGCCGGACGCGGCTCCAACGCCATCGAGGCGGCGTACACCCTGATGGGGGCGCTCAAGGAACTGGAGGCCGAATGGAATGCGCGGCGGACAGACTACCCGTATTTCGCCGAACTCGACCATCCGATCAACATCAATGTGGGCAAAATCGCAGGCGGCGATTGGGCCTCGTCGGTCCCGGCGTGGTGCACGCTGGACGTGCGGGCGGCGATCTATCCGGGCGTGGACCCGCGTGATGCGGCCAAAGAAATCGAAGCCTGCCTGCGGGAAAAAAGCCGGGCCGACGCCTTTCTCTCCGAAAATCCTCCGGAGGTCGAGTACAACGGCTTCTTTGCGCGGGGTTATGTGTTGGAAGAGGGCAGCGACGCCGAGCAAGTGCTGGGGCAGGCCCACGCCGCCAGCTTTGGTTCCAGCTTGGAATCCTTCGTGACTCCGGGCTATCTGGACGGGCGCGTGTTCGTGCTGTACGACGACTGCCCCTGCCTCGTGTACGGACCCATCTCGCACGACATCCACGCCTTTGACGAGCGCGTCAGCCTCGCCTCGCTCCAGCGAGGGACCGGAACGATTGCGCTCTTCATCGCCAACTGGTGCGGGCTGGAACCCGTTACTCTGTGACTGGTTTCAGCGCAGGCACTGGGCCACAAGCCGATGCAGGTCGTTGCGCAGTCCAAGTCGGCTGGAAGGCATCACCTGAGTGAAGAACAGCACGGCGGCATCCGCAATCGGATCAATCCAGAACACGGTGTTCGCCACACCACCCCAGCCAAATTCACCGGGATTGGAATCCCAATCCAGCCGATTCGTGTCCTCGGCCACCCATACGCCCAATCCCATGCCCAGCCCCTCAAAGGGCATCCACTCCCGAAATCCTTCCGGACCTTCCGGGAGCAACGCGGCGATGTCGCCCTCAAGCTGATTCGTAGCCATGCGCCGCACCACTTCTGGACTCGCCACGGCAGTTTCCTTTCCTGAATGAGCCGCCCGCAGCAGGTCCACAAATTTCAGCCAATCGGCAGGCGTTGAAACCAGCCCAGACCCGCCCCAATCGTCTCCCGCTGTACTTCCCCCGGAATTTCCCAAATGAGGTCCCAACGGTGGCTCCTGCGTGATTTCCGTGAGTTGCTGGTTTTCTCCCGTGCTGTAAAGCATAGCAAGTTGTTGCAGTCTTGATCCGGATACCTCAAAACCAGTGTCTTGCATTCCTAGCGGCTGAAACACCATCTCGTCAAACAGCTGCCCCAGATTTTTTCCTGTTGCTCGCATGAGCGCAATCCCAGCCAAATCATGCCCGAAACCGTAGCGCCACGCTGCCCCGGGGTTAAACACGAGTGGTAGTTCAGACAAGGTGTTGAGCAGTCCCGTAAGTGAGGGGTTTTCAAACATTCGCCGGGCAAGCTCCTGATCGAGCAATGATCCTTCGGCATCCCCGTATGAAATCCCGGAGGTGTGCGTCAGCAATTGTATAAGAGTGGGGCCTGAATCCAGACGGATCACGTCGTCCAGCTCCGACTCAGGATGCCTCAGCACCGTCCAGTCGGCGAGTTCCGGAAGATGCTGTTCGACAGGCGCGTTCAGGTCCAGTAGCCCTTGATCTTCGAGAATCAGTGCCGTCACTGTGGTCACTGGCTTGGTCATCGAATACATCCGCAGCAGCGTATCCGGGGCCGGAGGTATCTCCTCGTGAGGATTTACCAAGCCGCACCAGCGCCAGTAGCAGATGCCTTCCGGGCACGAGATCACCGTCATGGCGAAAGGCAGCAGCTCACGCTCCACCAATCCCGACATCCACTGGTCAAGAGCCTCCGCACCTCCGGAATGGATCAGGGTGCTGTCTTCGTCAGGATGGATGGTGATCGATTTTATCATCGGAAAGTAAAATGGAGTGGCATAGTGATTATTGTTGACGCTGTTAACTATTCGACTATGTTACTAATTGAATGTTTGTTTGTCATCTAAATGCAGGATTCAGGTATTAATATATATTTACATTACTAATTATTTTCTTGACACGTTTTAATTATCCTATTACTGTTCGCTGTTGTTTCCACAGTATTTGAGCTCAGTGGGAGTTTCAATAATGCTTGAATCTTATACTAAAAAAAGTGTTGACATAAATTATAGTCATGCATAGTATAAGTGCCCCTAATGGAATTGTTGTTCTACCAGAAATTATCTCAACCAGGACATGGAATTCCCTTGAGGATTATACTGTTCCAGTTGTATTGGTGTTGGCTGATACTCAACACATGAATGCGTAACAGTTGCTCTCGAAAGAGGGCATAGTCCCAATTCATGTGCAGGAACCACCGGTTTGATTATGTAAATCAGTAAAGGAACTGCACAACTAACATATCCTATTCGCATAAGAGAAGGAGGGAAAATGAAAGAAGTTAAAACGTTTCAGCAGATGCATCGTGACGGTCAGCTCAATCGACGGGATTTCCTCAAGGTGATGGGTGCCTTGGGATTCTCCGCGGTGGCTGCCAATGATCTGTTGATTGCATCAAAGGCGTTAGCCGCCACGCCCGTAAAAGGTGGAACTGTCATCTTCGCGAACAACTTACATGGACCGGATGACCAGATGGACCCGATAGTCTTCACTTCAGGAATTGATTACACCCGCGGGGTTTGTACCTATAACGGACTGATCCAGATTCTGGATGATATGACATTGCACGGTGAGCTTGCAGAAGAATGGACTCCTAACAGCAATGCCACTGAATTCACATTCAAGCTGCGCAAAGGAGTGCGTTTCCATGACGGCTCTAAGTTCTCAGCCGATGACGTTGTTTGGAGCATGAGCCGCCATCTTGGCAAGGATTCGCCCTCTGTGGCCAAGTCATTTTTTGCCAATGTTACTGAATGGAAGAAGGTGGACCAATACACCGTGAAGGCCATTCTCAGTTCTCCGGATTCAGACTTGCCGATCAAGCTGGGTGAGAAGCAGTGTAAGGTCGTGCAGAAGGACACAGTGGATTTCACCAAGGGCAACGGCACCGGTCCGTTTCGGCTGGTCACTTTTCAACCGGGGGTGAAATCAATTCACAAACGTAACGATGACTACTGGCGTGAAGGTGCTAATTTCGAGGGCATTGAATGTACAGCCATTACAGATCCGATTGCCCGGATTAATGCACTCCTCGCGGGTAGTGTTGACCTCGTCAACAACCTGGATGCAAGGGGTATTAAACTGATCGATCAATCTCCTGGTGCGCATGTCAATTCCACACCCTCAGGACAATATGGAGGTATCTGCTGCCTTAAAAACACAGCGCCCGGTTCGAGCGATGATTTTGTCAAGGGCTTGCAGTACATCCAGAATCGTGAGCGTGTTGTGCGCTCCATCCTCAAGGGACACGGTATGGTGGGTAACGACCACCCGATCTCCCCGGCCTACGGTGCGGACCATTGTCACGAACTGCCACAGCGCCAGTATGATCCGGATAAGGCCAAGTTTTACCTCAAGAAGTCCGGCTATACATCCGCAGAACTTTTTGTGGCACCGGTTGTAGGTGGAATTGAGGACGCCTGTCTGATGATGCAGAATAACCTGCGTAAGATAGGATTTGACCTCAAAATCAAGAAGGTGCCGAATGACGGTTACTGGGGAGCAGTCTGGATGAAGGAACCGCTGAATGTGGTGACATGGAACATGCGTCCGACCGCCAATGCTATGATGGGAATCCAATTTGCACCAGGCGGAGCCTGGAACGATACCTTCTGGAACAATGAACGCTTTGGTGTTCTACTGAAGGAATCACTTGCTGAAACTGATCAGAAGAAGCGTCACGATATGCACTGCGAGATGCAGACACTGGTACATAACGGAAGCGGCATGGTTATCCCGTACCATACGAATATCCTGGATGGTGTGAGTGACAAGATTCACGGCATCAAGAATGTTCCACTTGGATCGCTGGGTGCTTACACCTGGCCTGAGTTTGCCTGGAAGGCATAGGGGATATTTCCCTTATAACTGAAATAATGGTCCGCATGAGCCTAAAATGCGGGCCATTTTTGGCTCAGCAAATTCTCTCGGAATCATAACCGATCATGATGCTACAAGCCATCCTGCACCGCACGGGAGTTGGTGTTGCCACTTTGATTGTGGTCTCCGTGTTGATTTTTGTGGGTACCAGCGTGCTTCCGGGGGATGTCGCCCAGATCATCCTTGGTCAGATGGCGACTCCGGAATCGTTGGCTGCCCTGAGGACTAAGCTAGGTATTGATCAGCCCGCATATATACGCTACTTCATGTGGCTTAGCGATCTCATGAGCGGTGATCTCGGAGTTTCCAAGGCAGGTTCCGGAATCGGCACTATCGGTACACCTATTTCTGAGATGCTCTACCCGCGATTGATGAACACACTGCGGATGGCCGGTGTGGTTTCGTTGGTAGCAATTCCGCTTTCGCTAAGCTTAGGACTTCTGGCCGCAATGTATCCAGGAACCAGGCTGGATCGTATTGTGACTTTTTCAACACTCAGTTTGATTTCAGTGCCGGAATTTCTGGTTGCTACATTTCTGGTACTTATCCTGGCAGTTTACCTTGGCTGGCTGCCTGCGATTGCCTACATGAGCGGAAATGAAACCGGCTGGCAGTTAATCAAGGCCTTGGCCATGCCTACCCTGACCCTGGTTATTGTTGCATCTTCACAGATCATGCGTATGACCAGGGCCACGGTACTCAATGTGATGAGTTCCCCTTACATTGAGATGGCAATTCTAAAAGGTGTACCTCGCAAACGTATCATTTTGCGGCACGCTCTTTTCAACGCTATCGGCCCCATCGTCAACGTAATCGCTTTAAACCTTGCATACCTCGTCAGTGGGGTGGTGATTGTAGAAACAATTTTCGCCTATCCTGGTCTGGCCAAGCTAATGATTGACGGGGTGCAGACTCGCGACATGCCGCTCGTTCAAGCATGTGCCATGATCTTCTGCGCGACCTATATTGTGCTGATCTTTATTGCGGACATGGCGACAATCCTGTCAAACCCTCGTTTGCGGCACCCCAAATAGAAAGCAGCTATGTCTGAAAATGACAGCGATGTTACTATCATGCAGTTTGAGGAGCTTCCTGATGCTCCTCCTAAACGTCGTTTAAAGTTTTCATGGACAGGCAAGCTCGGTATCGCTGTAGTTGTTTTCTGGTCAACAATGGTACTTTTCGGCCCCTACATCGCACCGTACCATGAAGCTGACATTCTGGACGAAGCACTGTTCATCGTACCTGGCAGTGACGAACTCTATCCCGAAACGGATTTTCAGCCTCCAAGCAAAGTAGTTTTTCTTGGAAGCGACTACCTTGGGCGCGACACCTTGTCACGGATTCTTTTTGGGGCAAGGACCACAATCGGAATATCGTTGGTGGCTACGTTGCTGGCCTATCTCATGGGAGTGACGCTGGGGATTGCCGCGGCAGTAGGTGGAGGCTGGCTCGATACGGGTTTGAGTCGCTTCAACGACGCCTTTCTTTCCATCCCGCACATCATGCTGGGACTGGTGGTGATCGCCGCCATCGGCAGTACGATCCCTCTCCTGATAATCCTTACCGGTTTTATTTATGGGACAAGTGTTTTCCGGATAGCCCGTGCTCTGGGGCAGGATGTGATGGTAAGCGATTTTGTCGAAGCCGCGAAGGTTCGGGGAGAGGGATTGTGGTGGATCATCACCAGAGAAATTCTGCCCAATGTGGCAATGCCGCTGGCCACGGATTTTGGACTGCGGTTTGTCTATATCATTCTCTTCATTTCAAGCCTGAGTTTTCTCGGACTTGGGGTGCAGCCGCCGATGTCGGATTGGGGAAGCATGGTCAAGGAAAACCTTGCGGGCCTGCCCTATGGTTCGATTGCTCCTCTGGTACCGGCCCTGGCAATTGCGACGCTGACCATTGCGATTAACATGATCGTTGACGACGTATCAGCCCACTCAGGTGGGAAACTTGCCAAGAGGATGATCTGATGTCTGCTCTGCTGGAAGTAGATCAGCTGACGATAGATGCACGAAAGGACGACGGCAGCCTGCTACCTATCGTCAAGGGTGTAAGTTTCAATGTTCAGCGTGGCGAAGTGGTGGCACTGATTGGTGAATCCGGTTCCGGTAAGACGACCATCGCCCTCTCGGCTCTGGGCTATACCAAGCCAGGACTGGAGTTCACCGGAGGGGAGGTTCGGTTGGAAGGGAGGGATGTCATAACCATGCCCTCGGAGGAAAAGCGGCAGCTTCGTGGGGAGCGTGTAGCCTATCTGGCCCAAAGCGCGGCGGCCACCTTCAATCCCGCGCTGACGATTGGTGAGCAAGTCACGGAATCTGCTGTACTCCACGGACACTTCAATCAGGAAGAGGCCAACCAGCGGGCAGAGTCACTTTATCATGATCTGGAGCTTCCAGATCCGGAACGGCTCGGAAAGCGCTATCCACATCAAGTCTCCGGTGGCCAGCTGCAGCGGCTGATGGCGGCAATGGCGCTTTGCAGTAAACCAGATCTGCTGGTGCTTGACGAACCGACGACCGCGCTGGATGTCACCACGCAGATCGAAGTGCTGAAAGCTTTCAAGTCCGTGATCAAGCAGGAGGGATCCGCCGCGATTTACGTGACCCACGACCTCTCCGTGGTCGCGCAGATTGCGGATCACATCGTCGTGCTTTATGCGGGAGACCTTCAGGAACACGGCATCTCCGAGCAGGTTATCAACCAGCCCAGCCACGACTACACACGACGCCTGATGGCAGCAGTGCGCCCGCCGCCCGCCGCCGGCCAGAGCGATGAAACGACCGGGGAACACCGACGTGATGTCCCTGCTCTGGAAGTGAAAAACATTCTCGCAGGCTATGGAAGAAAACAGCATGATGGTACTCCGGCCATTACTGTTCTGCGCGATGTCCACATGGCGATTGAGCGGGGACACACTGTCGGTGTAATCGGTGAGTCCGGATGCGGCAAGTCAACTCTGGCACGTGTAATGTCCGGACTGCTACCCGCGAGTAAGGGTGATGTCTTGTTGGATGGTGAACCGCTGCAGCCTGATCTCCGAAACCGCAGCCGCAATCAGCTTCAGAAGGTGCAATTTGTCTTCCAGATGGCGGACACCGCACTCAACCCACGCCAGCGTATCGACCAGATTCTCGGGCGACCACTCGAATTCTACTTGGAATTATCGGGGGATGCTAAACGTAGACGCATTGCCGAACTTCTCCAAATGGTGGACCTGCCCCAGGAGTTTGCGGGACGCTATCCGGAAGAGTTGTCCGGGGGACAAAAACAGCGCGTAAATCTCGCCCGCGCACTTGCAGCATCTCCGGAGGTGCTGCTCTGCGACGAGGTTATCTCAGCGCTCGACACCATCGTGGGGGCAAACGTGATTGAACTGCTCAAACGCCTGCGCAGGCAGACCGGGGTTTCCTTCGTATTCATCAGCCACGACCTCTCCACAGTCGCCTCGTTTGCGGACGAAATAGTAGTGCTTTACGCCGGGCGGGTTGTGGAACAAGGCAAGACGGACCATGTGCTTTCACCGCCTTACCACCCTTACACACGGCTGTTGATCTCGTCGGTGCCGGAACTGCGAGTAGGATGGCTTGAAGAAACCATGCAGACTCAGGAGGCACAGGCAGGAATCGATCGGGTGGTCAAGCTAACCGAAATCGGATGCCCTTTCTTCGACCGCTGCCCGCTGGCCATCGAGGGTACCTGCGACCGCGAACCCCCGCCCATCCGGGACATTGGCGACGGCCACACAATCAACTGCCACCGCAGCAAAGAAGAGTTCGTCCGTTGATCTGTTCTCTCAATGAATAACGGTCAAATTTGCAGCATCGTACAGCCCCACATCCTCACTAATTGTTTTTCATATGCATATAGCTCAAGAAGATATTTTTCGATTCGGTCATGCCGCTTCGCCATACTCTATAGCAGTTCTACTGAGCTGTTTTGAAATCAGTCTTTTGTAGAGCCCCTTGTTTTTCAACAATTCCTGATGTGTGCCGGATTCCTCAATTTTTCCACTATCCAGTACTATAATTCGATCCGCGTCACGTACAGTTGAAAGACGATGTGCTATGATCAGGGTGGTTCTGTCTTTTTTTAGCTGATTGAGGGCTTTGTGAATTATGTTTTCACTGAGCGCGTCCAAGTGAGAGGTTGCTTCATCCAGTATTAATACAGGGGCATCTTTCAGGAATGCCCTTGCAATTGCTACACGCTGTCGCTGTCCTCCTGAGAGGCTTGCACCACGTTCTCCGACTATTGTTTCCAGTCCTTCAGGCAAACTCTTTATGACTTCAGACAGGGCCGACAAATTAACTGCTTCGTTTAATTCCTGTTCAGTTGCATCAGGTTTAGCAATCAGAATATTTTCTTTTAAAGTATTATTAAAGAGATACGTGTCCTGAGCAACCAAAGCGATTTTCGAGCGGAGATCGTCCAGTTTGTAATTACAAAGTTCAATCCCATTTAGAGAGATGCTGCCTGTGTCAGCATCCCAGAAACGCATCAGCAGCTGTGCCAAACTTGTTTTCCCGGCTCCTGAAGGGCCAACTATGGCGGCTGTCATACCAACCGGAATTTCAAGATTCAAATTCTCTAAAACATTCTTTGACCGTCCCGGATAAGAAAAACTGACATTTCTTATATTGATTCCTGAAGAAAAATCTTTGGATGAAGCACCATATCCATCAGCAATTTTAACCGGTTCATTTTCCAATGCGTATACTCTCCTTGTGGCGCCAAGAGTGTCAGCAAGCTGCCTGCCGATCTGGGCAATTTCTGAAACAGGCAGAAATGCTGACATTGCCAGAATTGTCATGAGAGGAAGTATGCCTGCATCCAGATAACCATTAGTTATAAGCAACGCACCGGTACTGACAACCGCGAGACCACCCCAGCCTGTCAGAACTTCCAGCAGATTGCTTTGAAGTGCAAGTTCCCTGAAGAAAGGCAGCCTTAAAGAGATGTGACGGTCTGTGAGTTCTTCAAATGCTTGGCCTCGATTCATACCCTGCTGGTAAGCAACGATTTCAGCAAGTCCCTGTACTGAGTCAATTGCATGGGCGGAAAGTTCTCCTGCTGCTTCCCTGGCTTTTGAACCCAGTCTGTCCACTCTGTTTCGCATCAAAAACGGACTTAATCCAACTGCAAGCAGAAAGGGCAAAAGTGCAATGGTAAGCCAGAAACTTGTTGCACTAAGAATTAAAACAACTGCGGCTGGAATCAGGATTGAGACAAAAACCGGAGCAACTGTGTGGGCAAAGAAATATTCAACCAGCTCAACATCATGCGTGGCAATGCCCATCAAATCGCCTGTTCTGCGTCGTACAAGATATGCCGGAGCCAGCACATCAAGCTTTTTAAAGACATTGATACGCATAACCGACAGTAATCTGAATGCCATGTCGTGTGCAATCCAGGACTCAAGCCAGTGAAGTATTCCGGACAGCACTGCTGCCGCTATCAGCCAGTTTAGATTGAAAGAAAAGTCAGTACCGTTTTTCAGATCAAGTACAATCAGCGCGCTGAAAATTCCCACACCGATAAAAGACAGCACACGCAGTACTCCAAAACAGAAGGAAAGTATAAGTCTGCCTTTCCAGGGTAGGATGTGGCGCATCAGTTCTATTACCAATTGTTTCCAGTTCATTCCCTCTGCCTTAACAATTCCTTCTGTGGGAATGTTCATTATTGTTTCCTTCAGCTGTTCTTCCTCTTTATTTTCAACAAAAACTGATTCGTTTTCTTCATGTAGAAATTCTTTTGATTCTGCTTCACGAACCTGTTCCGACATCAGTACTGAATAAATCCCACCTTGCTGCATTAGATTTTGATGTGTGCCTGATTCTGCAATCCTTCCCTGATCAAGTACCAGTATGCGGTCGCATTTAACAATACTTGAAAGCCTATGTGCCAATACAAGTGTTGTACGGTCTTTCATCAAACGATCCAGCGCCTGCTGGATAACATATTCATTTTCAGCATCAACTGCTGAAAGCGCCTCATCCAGGATTAAAATGGGTGTATCCCTCAAAAGTGCTCTTGCGATGGCTACTCGCTGTCGCTGACCTCCTGAGAGCTTGATCCCTTTTTCACCAATTATTGTTTTGTATCCGTCCGGAAGTGTTGACACAAAATCATGGATGTTGGCATTTTTTGCGGCTTCAATAATCTCTGTTTCATCAGCTTCAGGCTTCCCCATTCTGATATTTTCTTCGATTGTACCATGGAACAAAAAAGTATCCTGATGTACTACTGAGATCATGTTTCGAATTTGATCAAAAGTAATTTTTCTCAGGTCTATTCCACCAATGCTGACGGAGCCCTGCACAGGATCATGGAAACGCAGAAGAAGCTTAACAATTGAAGATTTTCCGCAGCCGCTTGATCCTACAATTCCAACACATTCTCCTTTGCTGATATTAAAGTTAAGAGATTTGTGGACAGCATTGCTGTGTCCGGGATAGTTAAAGTTTACTGAATCAAAGGCAATAGAAGGTTCAGGAATGGAATCAGTATGATCAACATATTGTTCTGTTACGGCAGGCTTTGCATCCAGAATTTTGTATATTCCCTGTGCTGCAGAAAGACCCAGCATTCCCTGATGCAGCACAGTACGCAGGTCTCGCATTGGTCTGAAGATTTCAACACCCATCATCAGGATTATCAGCAATGTGGTGAGTTCCATCTCACCTGCAACTGTACGGTAGGCACCATATCCCAGCCCTGCCGCTGCTCCGACTGCAATTGAAGTATCGGTAATTCCTCGTGACAGCACATTGGTGGCAAGCACCCACATTGTGCTTCGAAAAAGTTCAACAGCACGTTTCTGCAACAAATCAGCACGGCTTTTGCTTTGTCCAAACGATTTTAGCGTCGCAAGTCCCTGTATTCCATCAAGAAAATCTGAGGCGAAATCAGAGTAAGCCTGCTGTCTTTCCTCCGATCTTTTTATATCGAATTTGTGCCAGAGGGATGGTGCGACAAGTGAAACAAAAGCAGCAGCCAGAAGGATAAGTGCCACGGGTAAATCTAAAAATGCTACAAAAACAAATATTATCAAAGGAGTCAAAACTGTAATCAATAATTGTGGGAGATATTGGCCGAAATAAGTCTCAAGCTGTTCCACGCCTTCAACCAGGCTCAATACAAGTTCCCCTGATCTTTGCCGTCCCGCGTATCCTGGTCCAAGATTGACTATCTGATCAAACAGACGTCTTCGCAGCTGCTTCTGGACAATTGCAGAGGTTTGGTGCGCAATCATGGTACGCCAATGCTCAAAATATCCTCGCAAGAACATTACTAAAGCAGCCAGAATTATTGGCATGAACAGCTCTTCCGCTGATTTCCCCTGGAATATCAAACCAATCAGCCATCCCAGCATGGCAAGACGAACTACTCCCAGAGCTGTTGAAATCATCCCAATCAGTACAGAAAAAGCTATGCGGCCTCTAACTCCCGTTGTGAATGACCAAAGTCGTAAATCAAATTGCATTGTTATAAATGAGTTCGATTAAAAAAAGGAAACAAAAAAATATGTCATTCCCGCAAAAGCAGGAATCCAGCAACTTTTAAGTGTCTAAAATAATGGATTTATATGCGTGGGGGAATATCAGATAAGTGTGGTTATTTGCGTTGATATGAATGAATCTATTCTATTGTATTTATACACAATCTGATTACATATTCCGGCGATACTGGCCGCCCAGCTGGTAAAGATGCTGAGTGATTTGTCCCAGTGAACACACCTGAACTGCCTCCATCAAATCCTCAAAAAGGTTGCCGTTATTCAGTGCTGTATCACTGAGCCTCCCCATCATGCTGTCATGTTCTGCAGCATGAAACTTGTGGAAATTCTCTAAATCATTGATTTGCAAATTTTTTTCTTCATCAGTTGAGCGGGCAAGTTCTATTTCTGCATTTGTTTCCGGTGGTTGTGGATTAAGGAAAGTATTGACTCCCATAATAGGCAAATCACCGGTATGCTTAAGAGTTTCGTAATAAAGCGATTCTTCCTGGATTTTGTTACGCTGATACATGGTTTCCATGGCGCCCAAAACCCCGCCACGATCTGATAAACGCACAAATTCGGAAAGGATTGCTTCTTCAACCAAATCGGTTAATTCTTCAATCAAAAAACTTCCCTGCAGCGGGTTATGGTTATAGGCTTGCCCCAGTTCATGATTGATGATCAGTTGAATTGCCAGCGCACGGCGTACTGATTCGCCTGTGGGAGTTGTGATTGCTTCATCGTAAGCATTTGTGTGGAGTGAATTGCAGTTATCGTAAATGGCGTACAGTGCCTGCAGGGTTGTGCGTATATCATTGAAATCAATTTCCATTGCGTGCAGCGAACGTCCCGAGGTCTGGATGTGATATTTTAATTTTTGCGATCGTTCATTCGCACCATACAAATGTCTCATTGTCACAGAGAAAATACGGCGTGCTACCCTGCCGATCACTGCGTATTCAGGATCCATCCCGTTACTGAAAAAGAAGCTCAGATTGTGTGCAAATTCGTCAATCCTTAACCCTCGTGCCAGATAGTATTCGATCAATGTAAATCCGTTAGCAAGCGTGAAGGCTACCTGACTGATCGGATTGGCACCCGCTTCTGCTATGTGGTATCCGGAAATACTCACAGAATAAAAATTGCGTACATTGTTTGCGGTGAAATATTCCTGGATGTCCCCCATCATGCGCAGAGCAAAATTGGTAGAAAAAATACAGGTATTTTGAGCCTGGTCTTCTTTTAAAATATCTGCCTGCACTGTTCCACGCACGTTCTTCAGCACTTGGACTTTTATTTTACCGTAAGTTTCCGAATCCACAAAATGCCTTCCGGACATCCCCAGCAGTTCCAGTCCCAAACCGTTATGATTTTCCTGCCTCTCGATACGATATTTCGGCAGTGCTATGTTTTGCTTTTTATACTGCTTTTTAAGGTTATTTCGTGCTTTTTCCAAACCGCCGTTTTGCTGCAAATGTTTTTCAACTTGCTGATCAATGGCAGCATTCATGAAAAAAGCCAGCACAACAGGCGCGGGACCGTTGATGGTCATGGAAACAGATGTGTTAGGCAGAAGCAGATCAAATCCGGAATAAAGCCGTTTAGCGTCATCAACTGTGCAGATTGAAACACCGGCATTCCCGATTTTACCATATATATCCGGACGTGAATGGGGGTTTGACCCGTAAAGAGTTACCGAATCAAACGCAGTACTCAGACGAGAAGCAGGCTGACCCTTGGCCAGCAGATGGAAACGCCGGTTTGTACGCTCCGCAATTCCTTCGCCGGCAAACATGCGGGTTGGGTCTTCGCCTTCTCTCTTGAATGGAAAAACCCCGGAGGTGTATGGAAAACATCCGGGAAAATTTTCCAGACCAAGCCATCCTGTGATTTCGCCCCAGTCTTTGTATTTGGGTGTGGCAATTTTTGGAATCTTGATCCCGGAAATACTGCTGCGGTAATTTCCCATTTGCTGTACCTTGTCCCGCACAGTGAAGCTGAAGTTTTCTTGCAAATATGCCTGTCGATTATTTTCGAATTCTCTTAGCTGCGTGTGCAGAGATTCCGGAAGTGATTTTAATTTTTTGTTGTAAAGTTCCTTAACCTGACCGGTTTCGTTTTTCTCGGTATGGTTTTCCGGAAGGAATTCTGCAATCTCAAGATTGGATCCGGACATCTGCTGTATTGCTCCATGGAGCTGTCCGCATTCTGAGGCGATTGCTGCCTGCTCTCTAACCTGATTTTTGTAGTTTCTGACGCTTGAAGAAATTTGCCGCAAATATTCTTTTTGCTCAGGTGGAATTAACTCAGAAATCTCAGAAACAGCAAATTCTGCCTGGTGATTGCGTTTCCAATTCAGTCCTTTTGCTTGTATCAGCAATTCAATCAATTTGTGATAAAACCATTTTGTTCCAATATCATTAAATCGATTTGCTACAACTCCAAAAACAGGTATTGATTCCGGTTTCGCGTCAAAGTCCAGATGGCTCCGGCAGTACTGTTTGCGTACCGCGCGCAATGCATCTTCGGCTCCCGGCTTATCAAATTTATTGATCACTATGCAGTCAGCAAAATCAATCATGTTGATTTTTTCCAGCTGTGTATCCGCCCCATATTCAGGTGTCATTACATAAATACTAAAATCCACCATGTCAGATATTTCTGAATCACTTTGTCCTATGCCTGCGGTTTCCACGAGGATCAAATCAAAACCGGATGCACGCAGCAAACTTACAGCGTTTTCCAGTGAAGCAGAAGTTGCCAAATGTGAACGTCGAGTGGCCAGTGAACGCATATAAACACGTGGATCATTGATGGCATTCATCCGCAAACGGTCACCCAGCAATGCGCCTCCGGTTTTACGTTTCGACGGATCAACTGAGACAATTGCAATCGTTTTCTCCGGAAACTCGGAAAGGAAACTCCGTACCAGTTCATCCATCAGGCAGGACTTTCCTGCGCCTCCCGTTCCAGTCAGACCGATTACAGGTATATGTGAATTATCCGGAATTGCTGAAAAAAATGATTGCACAGCGTTTAGATGTTCAGGATTTTCTTCTGTTGACTGAGAACCTTCCGCCCAGGTTAAACTGCGGGCAATATGCTGGACATTGTTTGGTTTAAGCTGATCTGCTTGTGGTTTAAAGTTTTCAGGTAGTACAGGAAAATCCGCCCGTTTAAGCATATCAGCAATCATTCCTTCCAGACCCAGCTCCCTTCCATCTTCCGGAGAGTAAACACGGTTTACTCCGTACTCCGTCAATTCCTCAATTTCTGAGGGTATTATCACACCGCCACCTCCGGCAAAGACCTGGATATGTCCGGAACCTTCGCCACCGGAGTTTCCTGTATTTTGAAGCAGATCAACCATGTAGCGAAAATACTCATTGTGTCCGCCTTGATATGAACTGACCGCGATGCCCTGTACGTCTTCCTGGATAGCCACATTGACAATTTCTTCTACCCCCCGATCATGGCCGAGATGTATCACCTCCGCGCCCTGAGACTGCATGATACGGCGCATAATGTTGATTGCGGCATCGTGTCCGTCAAACAAACTGGTTGCGGTTACAAAACGAACATTATTCTGGAGTGAAATTGATTTTTTTGGCTGAGGTGAATTCATTTCTTATCTTCCAATGATTTCGTTTAACCCTTCAATAACTTGATCAAGTTCTTCCGGTAATGCTTTACCAATTTTTTTCGTAAGTCTTTTTACTAAAATTGTACGAATCTGACTGATTTTTACCCAGGATTTTTTTGGGAGTTCAGCACTGTTTAGTTCAAGAGAAAGAGGGAAACCGGCTCGCTGTGATTTACTTGTCAATGCAACAGCAATGACAGTACCTGAACGTTCATTAAAAACATCCTGACTGAGTATCAGAACCGGGCGCATTCCGGATTGCTCATGACCCAAAGCAGGATTTAAGTCTGCCCAAAAAATATCACCTCGTAAGATTTGCTTTAATACTCTGGCCAAGATTCTAATTCAAAGTGCATTTCTTCTTCTGCAAGCTCCTGTTCAAAAGCTACATCCAGTTTTGCGCATTCTCTTGCCAGACGACTACGATCTATGTTTGCCAATTTATCTGCGACTGCTTCCTGAATCGCTTTACTGCGATTTGAAAAAATATTTGTTTTGACTAAATAGTCCAGCTTGTTTAGCAGTTTTTGATCAATCGTGATAGCTACTTTTGTGGAGCTCATTTCTCTCCTTTAGTATTACAATATATCATACTATCATAACTTATCACTGACATATAGGAATTTTATTCAGTCAGTAGCAGCAATTCTTCTCTTGCGAGACCTAATGTTTCGCCGCCTTCAAGAATCTGCTCCCAGGTAGTGTCATCAATCGAAATCCCGTGTACGCTGCGTTCTTTTTCATTTATGCGTTCCGGATCTCCTGCCATTAACACCGGTTCTTCCGGATTGGCTGGTGGAGAGGCTTTGGCGTGAGTGATTATTGCTTCAATTTCATGTTCCATCCAGGGAACATCCACCATTCTGGCTGGATCAATTACCAGTGTGAACATATTGTTGATAATACTGTTATGACGTGGATTTTCAGGCTGGATGGTTCCCCCGCCACTGAGCATTCCGCCCAAAAGTTCACAAAACAATGCCAGGCCGTAGCCTTTGTATTTACCTAAAGGAGTAAGTGCTCCAAGAGGAGGATTGTCCTTTTGTTCAGGATAAAGGTAACCTGCCATAACATTGGGGTTGTTTGTTGGCTGTCCTTTGTGGTCGATAACAAGACCGTCTTTTAGTGCTTCGTTTTTATTTATTGCAACTCTTGCTTTACCAAGGGCAATCCTGCTGGTTGCCATGTCCAGCAAGACTGGAGGCTGTTTTTTGGTACCAGGCATTGCCAGGCAGATTGGATTAGTTGAAAAACGAGCGTCCGAACCCCTGAAAGGCGCCACTAATGGGAAATGGTCAGTCACATTGACAAAATGAAGTGAAACCATTCCAGCCTTAATGCTCTGTTCACCATAGGTGCCAATTCGTCCAAGGTGATGGCTATTTCGCAGTGTCATCAAAACCAGACCGGTTTCACGGCATTTTTCAAGGGCCTGCTCCATTGCCATTTTCCCAATGGCCTGACCGTAACCCCGCTTGCCGTCGAACATCAGAATCGAGCCATCTGAATTAACCAATTCCGGAGTCTGGTTTGGAAACAGCAGTTTATCCTGAATCCTCTTCACATAAAAAGGCAGCATGCCCACACCGTGACTGTCGTGTCCGGCTAGATTTGCACGTACCAAATGATCAGCCACAACTTGTGCTTCATCGTTGCTGCTACCTCCTTTTTCAAGGATAACTGAGACTAATTTTTTGAGGGGTTCTGCTTGAATCAGCATTTCAAGAGGAAGTTATGTTATGCCGCAAACCGTAACATTTCTAAATCAACTCCACGTTTTAGAGCTTCTTGGGCTTTTGTCAGCAGCTCACCATTTGTTTTCGATGACACGTATTCTTCTCCACAGTTTTCACAAACATCTGCGGGTACGTTTTTACAAACTACAGTTGTATGGTCTTTTTCAAGCACAACGGTAATTCTTCCGTTTTGTGTTACCCCATTTCTACAGATTGCGCATTTCATTTGTTTTTTCTTTCACTAAAATTGTTTGTCCATCTTTCAATATCAGGTTTGTAGACTGTGATTAAATATAAATGCTTAGATCGGGAATCTATTCCAACAACAATGTGCAAATTATTTTCATCCTCAGTAATTCCATTTATCAGGACGCTCGGGAATGGAAAGTCATCTTTATATGATTCAATGATATTTCCTTTTTCAAGTACATTAACAATGTCAGTTTCTTCAATATCAAGTTGAAACATTTTTTGAGTTGCATGAACCCGAAATATTAACTCCCATTCCAAAATGGTAGATTCCAGCAACTCAGGCAATGAAGCGAACATTAGTCAAAATATTAGCTTAGGCAAATGCCTGAATTCCGGTTTGGGCGCGTCCCAGTATCAGTGCGTGGATATCATGGGTTCCTTCGTAAGTATTGACCGTCTCTAAATTAACCATGTGGCGCATGATGTGAAACTCATCAGAAATTCCGTTTGCGCCGTGCATATCACGGGCTGCTCGGGCAATTTCAAGAGCTTTACCGCAATTGTTGCGTTTCATCAATGAAATCAGTTCAGGAGAACATTTGTCATCATCCATCAATCGTCCCATTTGTAAAACACCCTGCATTCCAAGTGTAATTTCGGTCTGCATGTCAGCCAGTTTTTTTTGTATTAATTGATTTGCTGCCAGGGGGCGTCCAAACTGAATTCGATCCAAAGTATATTGACGGGCCTGTTTCCAGCAGAATTCCGCAGCTCCAAGCGCACCCCAGGCAATGCCGAAACGGGCTCGATTCAGGCAGCCGAATGGTCCTCTTAATCCGGACACATTTGGTAATTCATTTTCATCCGGAACAAAAACATCCTCCATCACAATCTCTCCGGTTACTGAAGTGCGCAGAGACAATTTCCCGCCAATTTTAGGTGTGCTTAAGCCTCCCATGCCTTTTTCCAGAATATAACCCCGGATCACGCCTTCATCATTTTTTGCCCAAACCACAAATACATCAGCAATCGGCGAGTTTGAGATCCACATTTTGTTACCAGTCAGCCTGTAACCGCCATCTGTTTTTCTGGCACGTGTTTCCATGCTTCCCGGATCAGATCCATGATTTGGTTCAGTAAGTCCGAAACAGCCAATCAGTTCAGCACTGGCCAGTTTCGGCAGGTATTTTTTTCGCTGATCTTCTGTGCCGTAAGCATAAATGGGATACATTACCAGGCTGGACTGCACACTCATCGCGGAGCGGTATCCGGAATCAACCCGTTCTACTTCACGCGTAATTAAGCCGTAAGAAACATAATTTGCTCCAACTCCGCCATATTCTTCAGGAATTGTGGAACCAAGAAATCCGAGTTCCGCAAATTCATTCATCATTTCACGGTCAAAGTTTTCATTACGGTTTGCTTCCAAAACTCTGGGCATTAGTTTTTCCTGGCTGTATTCACGAGCAGTGTCACGAATCATGCGCTCTTCTTCGCTTAATTGCTCATTGAAAAACATCGGGTCAGCCCAATCGAATGTAGAAATTTTAGTTGTTTTTGTCATAAGAAATTCTAACAGTGTTGTAATATTATTGATTAATAAACAGTATCATAATAGTAGTGAATGCTGGCCAGTTGCAATTTCAAACTGAATTGTCTACGGAACATGCAATTGATTGGGGTTTGTATATAGTTATCAATTAAGACCTTAGACATTTGCTTGCTTCCCAATAATCTGTAAGGGGAGCATTAAAATATGTTAACATAGCTGTATCCAGCTGAGGTTAAAACTGTTTTTTATTTTTTCAGCCTTTATCACAACATTATTTTACACTCACTTTCTGAATGAAAAAACGACGTAGGAACACTACAGGTCCTCATAGTTCTGCACCTGATTTAGACTTTCGCGAACGTCTGGGAACATTCCGGAATCTTCCTGAATTTTTCAGGCTTATCTGGAGTTGTAATCGGTGGTTGACAGCAGCTAACGTTTTGCTGCGTATTGTGCGGGCTTCTTTGCCGCTGATGATGCTTTATGTAGGAAAACTGATAATCGACGAAATTGTACGGCTATCAGGCATCAGCAGCGGAACTACAGTTGAAAATCCAGACATGTCGATTTTGACGATACTTGTTTTGATCGAGCTGGGACTGGCAGTGTTTTCAGATTTGCTTGGACGTGGGATTGCGTTGGTGGACAGTTTACTTGGAGACCTGGTATCACATGATATTTCTCTGCGGCTGATGAATCAATCAGCAAGGCTTGATTTGGAATGCTTCGAAGATTCTGATTTTTATGACAAACTTGAACGCGCTCGTCGCCAGGCCTCCAGCAGAATATTATTGATGTCCCAGGCTTTGACACAGCTGCAGGACTGCATCACAGTTTTTTTCTTAGCAGCAGCGTTGATCACTTTCAATGCCTGGCTTTTGCTGCTGCTGGCAATCACACTTATTCCCGCCTTTTTAGGTGAAACGCATTTCAACAGTCAAAGTTATTCCCTGATGTATGGTTGGACAGAAGAGCGCCGTGAACTGGATTATTTACGATTTGCAGGAGCAAGTGATGAAACAGCAAAAGAAGTTAAAATATTCGGACTATCTGATTTTTTCGGCAGCCGTTACCAGAAACTGGCAGGAGAGTATTATCGCGCCAATAAAAATCTTTCCATTCGCAGGGCCGGATGGGGAGGTTTGCTTTCCACAGTTGGTAGTTTGGGTTATTACACAGCTTATGCTGTAATCATTTATCGAACAGTATATGGAGAATTATCTCTGGGTGATCTGACCTTCCTTTCAGGTTCTTTTCTGCGTTTGCGATCTTTGATGGAAGCAATTCTGATACGCTTTTCCAGCATTGCCGACAGCGCCCTTTACCTGCGTGATCTGTTTGATTTTCTTGAGATGCGGCCTAACATCAAATCCAGGGATAATTCAATACGGTTCCCTGAAACTATTCGTGAGGGTTTTACTTTTGAGAATGTGAGTTTCCGTTATCCTCAGACAAAACAATGGGTTTTGAATGACATTTCTTTTACTTTGCATCCAGGTGAAAAACTTGCCCTTGTTGGTGAAAATGGAGCCGGAAAAACTACTCTTGTCAAACTGCTGACACGATTATATGATCCGGATGAAGGGCGTATTTTGCTGGAAGGGAAAGATTTGCGTGAATTTGATCTTGACGGTTTGCGTGATGCCGTTGGTGTTATTTTTCAGGATTATGTGAAATATCATCTTACTGCAGCAGACAATATTGCTGTCGGCCGTATTAATGATCGAAATAATGAGGAACGCATCAAAGAAGCCGCCAAACGCAGTTTGGCTGACACGGTGATTGAAAGGCTGCCTGACGGTTATCAACAAATGATCGGACGCTGGTTCAAGCAAGGAACAAATTTATCCGGAGGTGAATGGCAGAAAATTGCAATCGCGCGCGCCTACATGCGTGACGCACAAATGCTGATTTTAGACGAACCCACTGCTGCATTGGACGCGCGTGCTGAACATGAAGTTTTTAAGCGTTTTGTTGAATTAACCCATGATAAGTGCGCAGTACTGATTTCACACCGTTTTTCTACTGTACGTATGGCAGACAGAATTGTAGTATTGCATCAAGGGAAATTACTGGAGCAGGGAACACATAGAGAATTACTTGCCGCTGGAGGGCAATATTCCGAGTTATTTAAAATGCAGGCTGCAGGTTATTTGTAAATTTTATATTGAGTTTATGCCTTGACTGAATGAATCAGAGAATTGATGTGCGTTTTTCAGTACAATCCATTATTTTCCTGACGTGCCTTGAGGCTTCTCTTATCTTGCTAAACGGTCTCCTGATCGCATGTTTCAGTCTGCGAGTTGTAAATAATATTCTTAATTGCTGTGAAGAAAGATTCTGAAAGTCCAGCATTGGGAATTCGTGTTTAAGATTGTACAAAAAACGGCGTATTCCTGTTTGTCCATGATTATAGGCTGCGGCTGCAAGAATGACCCTTGTTTGTGCGGGCAGTTCATAAACATGTTTGCTGTGACGCCAACGGTATTTGTAATAGTGGTTGTAGAGCATGGTTGACAAAAGGATATTCGTTTCAATGTTGTAGGCACTTGCTTGTGAGCTTGCGTAATTTTCTTCCAGCATCTGAGAAAAGACTTTATGCATGTGAGCATAACGCTTGGGAAGTATTCGTCCTCGTCTCAGTCTTTTGCTGAGATACCATAATGTGCTGGTTTTTTTCCCGTAAGATTGACCTTCTTCTACCAGTCTTTTTCCTACTTTGCGCATGAAAGCAGAGGAAATTCTGGTAAATTCTATTTTTTTCGGAATAGGTGTTAATTCCGGAAAAATTGTTTTGAATCCGAGTTTTCTCAGCCAAATATTTATTTGAGTATCAGTGTAAACCTGATTCAAATATTCTGCTGTTCTCTGTAATGTCAGTTCCATTTCTGAGTATATTCGTAAACGCTGTACTTCCCTTAAACCTATGCTGGTAAGTTGTCCTACTCCTTTTGCTCCAGTTGGACTGTCGGCCAGGAAATCAAATTTTGATTCCTGGAAAAACAGACAGAAAAGCGCGGGGTATGGTACTTCAAAAAAATGTGAAGCAGCCTGTATTGAGATGAAAATACGTAGCATACGATCCACCGAAAATCCATAGGCATTGTTTGAGAATAATCGTAAAAGTGATTCGCGATACCAACGGCTGTTCAGGATGTGACCTGCCAAATCTTCTAAATCTGATTGCGAAATCAAGCGCCCTGTACCACGATTGAACCGCAGTCTGCTGATTGATTCAAACTGCATCAACATCATGAAAAGCCTTTGCATACTTTCGTTTAGATGCTGATCTTGATGCTTTTCAATAAAATCCTGATGCAGATAACCAACAGCCTGCGCTAATTGATAATTATTCAAGTTACGGGGAGATCGTAATATTTCCAGTGGGTTGCCTGATCTTGCTGGAAAATCCATGTCTACCAATTTGTTCGTTGAAGCTGGAAAAAACTTTTGCTGAATTTGATAAGTTAGGGAACCGTCAGGGTTATTACGAGGAGGGTTTGTATTTGGAATTATCAGCAAAAAGAGGAGAAATAATAGAAACAAACAACTTGTAAGCAAAGTTTGCTTAAATGCAGCAAAAAACTTCAAGTAATTATAGTTACGAAGGTCTTTATTTATTTGTTCAGTCAAAATAGATTTTTTTCTCATACAGGTCAGGAAGATAGTTAAATCAAAGTAGCACAATACATTGATTCACCTTGAAACAGCAGCTATGTTTAAGTAGTTTACTGTGTGGTGATCGTATCTAAGAGCCTGGTAATTATTGATAAATAATTTTATTTGACTCAATCTGAATAGTGATTCAGATTTTTTGCATTTTAGGGTTAAAGCATGGTTGAATCAAGTCATACACAAATCAGCATTTAAACAGATAAGGGGTTTATTGAATGTCACATAAAGAAATTCGTCAAGTTGATGTAGCAGTTATAGGCGCCGGATCAGCAGGGCTTCCGGCGTTTCGTGCGGCACAAAAACATACAGAAAACGTGGTTCTTATCGAAGGAGGAACACACGGTACTACATGCGCCCGTGTAGGCTGCATGCCCAGCAAACTCCTGATTGCAGCCGCGGAAGCAGCTCATTCTGTTGAGACAGCTTCAGGATTTGGTGTGTATACATCTAAGCCCACTATCAATGGACAGGATGTGATGAGACGTGTACGCAGTGAACGTGACCGTTTTGTGGGATTTGTACTTGAAGGTGTGGAAAAAATTGCACCATTAAATCATTTACGGAATCATGCACGTTTTCTTGATGATCACACACTGGAGGTGGGGAATACGATTCTTGAAGCAAAATCCATTGTTATTGCAACAGGATCTTCTCCGAAAATTATGCCGATGTTTGATGGACTTGCTGAACACTTGATTGTCAATGATGATATTTTCGAATGGGAAACACTACCTGAATCTGTTGCGGTATTTGGTCCGGGGGTAATTGGGCTTGAGCTCGGACAGGCATTGCATCGGCTTGGGGTTCGTATACGTATATTTGGACGTTCCGGTTCACTAAAGCCCATCAGCGATATGGGTATTAGAGATTATGCTGAAAAGGTATTTCAATCTGAATTTCCCCTGGATACTAAAGCCAACTTGCTCAGTCTGGAGCTTGAAAATGAACAAGTCAAAATTCGTTTTATCGATCGTGAAGATGAAGAAGAAATAGAAGAGCATTTTGATTTTTTGCTGGCAGCAACCGGTCGATCCCCAAATGTTGAGAATTTGGGTTTGGAAAATACACTGCTTGAATTAGATTCACATGGAGTACCTCTGTTTGATCCAGGTACAATGCAATGCGGGAATTCATCTATTTTCATAGCAGGTGATGTGAATAATGTACTGCCTTTTCTCCATGAAGCTGCGGATGAGGGGGAAATTGCGGGGGATAATGCCGGGCGCTTCCCTGACATAAAAACCGGATTGAGACGCTCCCCTGTATCAGTTGTTTTTTGTGATCCTCAAATAGCTATTGTTGGTCAATCGTGGAAGGAACTTGAGGGTCAGGAAAATGTGGTTACAGGAAAAATGTCTTTTGAGAACCAGGGTCGCAGTAGGGTCATGTTGAAAAATAAGGGTTTGATGCATATTTACGCAGACCGCAGCTCCGGACTTTTTCTGGGCAGTGAATTTATTGGCCCCCACGCGGAACATCTCGCACATCTCCTGTCATGGGCACACCAGCAGAAAATGACAATTCAGCAAATGCTGGAAATGCCGTTCTACCATCCTGTAATTGAAGAAGGCTTGCGTACCGCTCTGCGAAATGTAAAAGCAGAGCTAAGTTTGTGAATCAAGTCGAAACTTAAAAGTTTCTCTCTCCCATCAGTTTAGATGATATGACGTAGTCAATAATATCAGTATCTTATGAGTAGTCATCTCTGATGATATTTGTTGAATTAAATTCAAGCCATAGCATTGTTGAAAAAAAATAAAACACAAAGAGTTGTAGTAACAGGCCGTGGTGTTGTGTCGCCAATAGGCAGCACAGTTTCTGATTATTGGAACGGCCTGAGTAAAGGCCGCAGCGGTGTTCGAAGAATAACTGAATTTGATACTTCCGGATCGGCCTGCAAAATAGCAGGAACTGTAATAGATTTTGATGCTGATAAACATTTAACCCATCGTGAAAAAAAGAGCTTTGAGCGATTCACACAGTTTGGTCTGGTTGCGGCAAAACAGGCGGTTGAAGAAGCCAGGCTGCATAAGCTGAAAGAGAGTTTCAACAATATCGGTGTTATAATTGGAACAGGTGTGGGAGGAATTACATCCTATGCAAAAGCCTATGACGCGCTTTTTGCCGGAACTGAAGAAAGACCGATTGATGCCTACACAATTCCCCGTATTATGAACAATGCTGTTTCATCTGCCATTGCCATAGATTTAGGAATTCACGGACCAAATTTTACTTTAAATACAGCTTGTTCCTCTGGAGGTAATGCTGTCGGTCAGGCAATGCAGTGGATTCGTGAAGGCAGAGTGCGTGCGGCTATATGCGGAGGAGCAGAGGCCCCTGTAACTTACGGGCTCCTTCGTGCCTGGGACGCGCTTGGTGTGCTCTCACGCAAACATAATGAAA
>LUQO01000077.1 GCA_001627865.1 SAR324 cluster bacterium REDSEA-S27_B3 | reverse complement strand
CAGAACAGCCAATGCAATAAATCCTACCGCACCACCCAGCAGCAGAATCAGGACTGGTTGCAACAGTGATGTCATTGCTTCCAGCAAGGTGTTTACTTCTTCCTGCATTCTGTCGGCGACTTTTTCCAGCAGTTCATCCAGCCGTGCTGCTTCCTCCCCAATTGATACAACATGACGCACGTACTCAGGAAAATAATCTATTTTGGCCATGGCCGCCGAAAGCGGGATACCTTTGTTGTTCACATCCACAATCATTTGATCAAGCTCTTTAATGAACAACTGATTTACAACAACCTTTTTGGATATTTCAAGCGAGGTTTTTAAATCAACATCGCTTTTTAACAGGGTCCCAAGAGTCTGGCAATATCGTGCAACCATGACCTTTACGCGCAGACGACTCAGCAGAGGCATACTCAGTTCAATCCTGTTTTTCCACATCCTGCCGCGATCGCTGCGGAAAAAGATTTTTGCAGCAATGGAAATTAAGAAAATCGCGACAACCAGCAAATACCAGTAATTTACTACGAAATCACTGACACTTATTAATATACGTGTCGGAACAGGAAGTGCTGCTTCCCGGCTTTCGAAAATGCCGGTGATTTTGGGCACAACTGTTGTAACCATGAAAATTACCACTGCCACCCCAAAAACAGTCATGAAAGCCGGATATATCAGCGCACTCATGATCTTGGAACGCACACGCTCCTGTGCTTCATAATAATCTGCCAGACGCCTCATGATGATGTCCAGATTGCCGGAATTTTCTCCGGAACGTACCATGCTGACGTACATAGCGGGGAACACCTCCGGATGCTTTTCCATTGCTGCTGCCAGCGGCATACCTTCCACCACCCGTGAGCGCACATCTGAAAGAATGCTTTGAAATCCTGAATCTTCAGTCTGAGGAATTATCAGTTGAAATGCCTTGTCATAAGGAATGGATGCATCAAGCAAAACTTCAAGCTGACGTGTGAACTGTGTGAGAACTTTTGCTGAGCTGCCTTTGTAAAAAGACAGTTTGGGGAATTTAATTTTACTGGAATTTTCACTTGCGCTGATTTTTGCCCTGGTGAAACGACTTGTGCGAATTTCCTTGGGGAAAAGATCTCTTGAGCGTAAAAACTGGCGTACCTCAGACTCTGAAGCCGCGTCTTTGGTTCCTTTGTGCAAAGTCCCCTCGCCATCAAAGGCCTGGTAATTGTAGATTGGCATTTTCAGCTGCTGCCTCAAAAAATTGTCAAGTGCTCCTGCTTGATAAAGAGTTAAATACTTTTTTCAAACAGTGTGTTGATTTAAAAACCTTCAATTATGTAATCAGCAATTTCAAAAGCCCAGAATGGAAACCGGCGAGCAGAATTTTGCTAATAAGTTGACGCTTGTCAGTTCAGTCCGTAGACTAATGGCTGCTGTTAACTTTAATTATACACAAGGAATTTAGTATGACAAAGGACTATCCGCCTTTGAAAAGTGTGCCGGGATTTTCCTGGCTTGGAATAAACCTTGGAATCAAGGAAAATGCTCCGGATTTCGGAGTTATTGCGTCAGAATGCAAATGTTCCTCGGCAGGTGTTTTCACAAGGAACAACATGCCAGGCGCGCCGATTATTGTTGGCAGGGAGCATCTGCAGGATGGACAATTACAGGCAATTGCAGTCAACTCAAAAATCGCAAACGTTGCCACCGGACAGGCAGGAATTGAAGACGCGAAAAATATGTGCCGCTGGACCGCGGCGGCTCTGGGAATTGCTCCGGAACTGGTTCTTCCCTCTTCAACCGGCGTAATCGGACAGCGGCTGCCTATGGATAAAATACAAACCGGATGCGAATCAATACCGGAAAAATTAGGAAGCGATCCGGAATTTATTGAAAATTTTGCCCGTGCAATCATGACAACAGACACACATCCGAAATGGCATTGCGTGTCCATAGATAATGTCACATTGCTCGGTGTTGCCAAAGGAGCCGGAATGGTCGAGCCTGATATGGCAACCATGCTCAGCTATTTTGTAACTGACGCCCAAATGAGCCCGGAACTGCTGCAGCAAATGCTGAAACGGGTTGTCAACAAATCCTTCAACCGACTCTCTATTGATTCTGACACTTCCACCAGTGACACAGTCATTATCATGGCAAACGGATTAGCCGATGTGGTGGATGCTGAAAATTTTGAAAACAAATTCACAGAAGCAGCAGTCAGCCTGGCAAAACAAATAACGCGTGACGGCGAAGGTTCAAAGAAACTTATTGAATTAACTGTCTCCGGAGCCAGTTCTCAACAGATGGCCCTGAAGGTCGCGAAATCAATCATTAACTCGCCTTTGGTCAAAACCGCAATCCATGGCGCTGATCCAAACTGGGGACGATTTGTGATGGCAGTTGGAAAGGTATTTGAGTATCCGGTGTCTTTGGATGATTTATCAATCCGCTTTGGCAGCGGCGGCCATGGCATGAACGTGAACGCTGAAAATCTGGAATCAAAAAAAGTTAACCTGGATGCGATTTCTAAATATCTGCAAAACAATGAGATCCAGCTGGAGGTGATAGTTGGAAACGGCAGCTACGCTGAAACAGTCTGGGGCTGTGATTTGACGAAAGAGTATATTGAGATAAACGCCTTTTATACAACATGAAAAACTAAGTTAACATAACTTGCTGATATTATTACATTAATTAAGAAATACAAAATAGTAACAATTTTTCTACAAAGAAGGATAAGCGTGAACAATTCTTACTGATAGTTATGGTAGGAATATGCACTTATTTGCTCCTGTTTTTCTACTTTGCACTGAATATCAATGCTGATAGAAACCATTGTTATATATCCATACCGGTCTAAATGGATTGCTTCCATATTTTTATGTATTCCAATGCTTAATTGGATTATCTCTTTTTAAGGAGATTTTATATGCCCATTAAGAAAATGAAATCTAAAAGCAGTCGTTCTATGCTTATAAAGATTCCAGCACGACAAGGAGTAGCTGCCCATGTGCAGAAAGGGCAAAAGGTCAAAATTATTAATACTCATGGCAACCAGGTTGTCGACTTCTGGGCGTTTAATGTCGAACACCCTGGAGAGTTTATGTCCATGGAACACTGTCGGGTATGGTTAGGCCGCTACCGACCAAAGCCAAGCGATGTGCTGATCACAAATAAACGACGTAAAATACTCAAGTTTCTCGAAGATACCTCCCCCGGTGTGCATGACACAATGCTGGCTGCCTGTGACCGGTACCGCTACGAGCAATTGGGGTGTATTGATTATCATGACAACTGTACTGACAACCTGTGGGAGGCACTCGCGGCAGTACGTTTCAAACCCACAGAAACACCGTGTCCGTTTAATCTCTGGCAAAACACCCCAGTCGATGCGGCTGGAAAAATTGAACAATTGCCTACAGTATCAAAACGAGGGGATTTTGTCCTATTTAAGGTTCTTATGGATGTCGTGCTATGTTTCTCAGCATGTCCTCAGGATATTGTACAAATCAATAGCGGTCGACCGAGGAATGCACACTACCAGATAATTGATTAATGATCTTTGTTCTGTGCTGGGAAGCGATGTGATAAATAGTTTTAACTCCTTTTCGATCTTTAAAGCATCGAATTTAATTCTCAGACCAACATCTGAAGTGGTTCCTCCAGGAAGAGTTTAAGGCATGCGAGAAACCGAGAGGCTTCCGCACCGTCAAGCAACCGATGATCTGAGGAAAGGGTACAGTTCATGATGGAAGCATGATAGATTTTGTTATTCCGAGACAATGGTTTTGTCTCTACTGAACCTACAGCCAGAACACAGGCCTGAGGAGGGTTGATAACAGCAACTGCTTGCTGAATCCCATACATACCAAGATTGGATACCGAAAAAGTACCCCCCATGAGTTCTTCCCTACCCAGTTTCCCGTTTTTGACCCTCTCCTTCAATTCTTTCATTTCGGAAGCAATTGCCAAAATGCCTTTCGATTCCACATTCCGTATGACCGGAGTCAGCAATCCGCGTTCTGAGGCTACGGCAACCGCAAGATTGACGTTACGGTGAATCCTAATGCCTTCATTGCTCCAGGAAGCATTGGCCTCGGGATGTTTCTTCAAGGCCCTTGCTACGGCATAGAGGATCAAATCGTTTATGGAAAAACAGGATGTTTCACTATTTCCATGTTCTCTCTTGAAATCCAGGAGAGAGTCCGTTTCACAGTCCACCGAAAGGTAGAAGTGTGGAATTTCCCGTTTTGCGGTGCTGAGTTTTTCCCCAGTGATTCTACGGATATGGTTAAGAGGTTGAAGTATATAATCCTCTTGATCAGATGCTTCACGAATATTTTTTGAAGACCTCTTTATAGGGGTATCCATCTTGGTAGAATCGGATACTTTTTCCGTTACGGTAACCATCGATTCCTGTTTTGGAGAGATCTTGGTCCTAAGATCCTTCACAGTGATCTGACCTTCACTTCCAGTTCCTGAAAGCCCACCAAGGTCAATGTTCATCCTGTCGGCAATGCGCCTAACCAAGGGACTCACTTTTTCGATTTCAGTTCGGCTTTGCTCTTCAAGCGTTGGTTGCTGTTCAACGGTCATGGTAACCGAATGCATTGAGGTATGCCGAAGCACAGGCGTTGATGATAGTCTGTGTGTCGAGTCCATAATGGCGATAGAGATCGTCTATACTGCCAGACTGGCCGAAGTGCTCAACACCAAGTGATTCGACACAGTGTCCCCGAACTCCTCCGAGCCAGGAGAGTGTGGCGGGGTGACCATCTAAAATAGTTACCAGTGTTGCATTTTCTGCAAGCGGTTCCAGCAATTTTTCCACTAGGGAAACGGTTCTGGGTCCGCCATGGTGGCGGCTGCGCTTGGCCGCCTGCCAACCCGCGTTGAGCCGGTCGGAGGAGGTGACGGCGAGTAAACCTGCACCAGGCAAGTCCTCTCGGATCAGTTCGAAGGCCTCCGTAACTTCCTGGACAACTGCACCGGAGTAGATCAAGGCCAGTTCGGCCCCTGTTTCAGGTTCAAAAACCCAGTAGCCCCCTTCTATAATCGCAGTGTGCTGTTCAGGGCTGAGGTTCCGCGTCAATTGGTGGATCGGACGAGTGGAAAGCCTTAGGTAAACCGAACCTCCATGAGAATCACGCAGCCATTCCGAAGTGTTTTTCCCACTGCCGTCTCGCTGGATGTATTCGAAACTCCATTCCATGATAGTGGCAAGTTCATCAACGTAGGATGGTTCGAAGGCGGCCAGTCCGTCCTGAGCCATGCCGACGAGGGGGGTCCCCATGGACTGATGAGCCCCTCCTTCCGGAGCAAGGCTAATACCCGAAGGTGTAGCAGCAAGAATGAAACGTGCATCTTGATAGCAGGCATAATTCAGTGCGTCCAGCCCACGGTAAATGAATGGATCATAAATAGTTGCTACCGGGATCAGTCTTTTGCTGAACAGTTCATGAGAAAGCCCCATCGCCGCCAGCATCAAAAAAAGATTGTTTTCCGCAATTCCCAGTTCGAAATGCTGTCCTGAAGGTTTTTGTTCCCATTTCTGAAACGATTGTACTTCGCTTTCCTGTTTGGAGCTTGGTATAGGGTTTCGACTGAAAACCCCCCTGCGATTGATCCATCCTCCCAGATTGGTGGAGACGGTGACGTCTGGCGAAGTTGTGACTATACGTTCCACAAGTTCTGACTTGCTCCGAGCCAAATTGGCAAGGATTCTTCCAAATCCTTCCTGAGTTGAGAGGATCTCCTTACCTTTGGGAACAGGAATTGATGGCACTTCGAGTTTGATGTCGCTATATCTCCTTGATCCCTGTTGCTGAAAGGGAACGTTTTTTAAAAACAAAGAGATTTTTTCTTGAGGCAGGTCAATGCCTTCAAAGGGTTCCCATTCGCATCCCGGGCGGATTCGGTTCTGAACTCTGAATTTTTCCATCTGTTCTGAATTCATCAATCCTGAGTGATTGTCCTTGTGTCCCGCAAAAGGCAACCCGTGCCCCTTGATCGTGTAGGCGATCATGCATGTGGGAATATCATCCTGAAGCTGGTGAAAAGTATCGTGAAGCACTCCTATGTCGTGTCCTGCAAGATTAGTCATCGTTCGGTGGAGTTCATCGTCGCTGTAACTGCCAATGAGTTGTCTTACCTTGTGTCCGGAATTGAAATCATCCTCCAGTTTGGCACGCCAGGCTTCCCCCCCTTGGAAGACGAGTGCGGAATAGAGGGAATTTGGACAGGCGTCGATCCATTCCCTGAGGGCCGTTCCACCAGGTTTTGTGAAGGCCTCTTCCAGAAGTCTCCCGTATTTAAGTGTCAACACCCGCCATCCCATCATTCTGAAAAGCTGGTCGATCTGGCCAAAAAGTCGGTCGCTTACGACTGCATCGAGACTCTGGCGGTTGAAGTCGATAATCCACCAAGTATTGCGTAGTCTGTGCTTCCAGCATTCGTAAAGCGCTTCGTAGACATTACCTTCATCGAGTTCGGCATCACCAACCAGGGAAATCATACGTCCTTCCTGGGTATCAGTTTTGCCAAAGGGTTTCAATCTCACATAATCCTGGATCAGGCTGGCAAATGCTGTAATTGCAGCCCCGAGTCCGACCGAGCCTGTAGAGAAATCAACATCATCAAGGTCCTTTGTTCTCGAAGGATAGGACTGTGCGCCTCGGTAGCCACGGAAATTTTCAAGTTGACCGATTCCCTGAATTCCAAGCAGGTACTGGATAGAGTGGAATACAGGACTTGCATGAGGCTTGACTGCCACACGGTCAGCGGGACGCAGTATGTCGAAGTAAAGGAGCGTCATGATTGAGACTAGCGAAGCCGATGAGGCCTGATGTCCTCCTACCTTGAGACCGTCTATTTTAACACGCAGGTGGTTCGCATTGTGAATCATCCAGGTTGAAAGCCAGAGTACCTTGCGCTCAAGCTGTCGCAGTATAGCTATTTTTTCCTTAGTGCCTTTTCTGAAAGAAACCTTTGTGCTGGGATTCATTTGAACTTTAAAAAAAAGTGACTTATCTGTTTGAAAATATCTTAGAAAGGAGTTGGTCTTCTTTAGGTTTATTTCCTTCGAGAAAATTTTTTGAAAAATGCTTTCGACTGCTTTTTATTCCCGTTTTTACCTGATTATTCAAAATCGGAGGACTGCTCTCAAAAAAAATTAATTACAAGAAGTCATATTACCTTATTCCATTGTGGTAGATAACCAAGTACAAAATGATCTTTTCACCTGCTGAATTCTTCCTTCTCAATTTCATACTCACAGCAACTCTTGTGAAAATTCTTGTATGCCTTTAGCCTATACTTGTTTGTAATAGTAGCAAAATGAGTAACAAATGAGTAACAAAAAAACGACAAGTAAAAAACCATTAACACAAAGATAAAAAACTGAAATAAAAAAATTTTACTTGCTATATCATATTATTAGTTGTTTTTGTTATGTAACGCTTTTTATACAACATAAAAAATCTGAGTGAATTCAAGAGAATCCATCTCACTTCAGCCAGTTAGAATGTCTTATTATTTTCTTCACAAATAATCATACTTCAAAGGTTAAAAAGGTACACAGACTTGCAAACCAACAATTCCAGAGCAGAATACAGCAATTCAAAAACTGCGGTCTTGCTGATTAACCTCGGCACACCAGATGCTCCTGAAACAACGGAAGTCCGTGCATATTTACGGAAACTGCTTTCATCTGAACGGGTACTTGATATAAACCCTTTAGTACGCTGGCTGCTGCTGAATATTTTCATTCTCCCCTTCCGACCACGGGAATCAGCAAAAGCATATCGAAAAATATGGCTGCCTGAAGGTTCTCCTCTATTGGTCTATAGTCAAAAGCTGAAAAATGCTTTGATAGAACCTTTTGCTGAAGAAAACATTCATGTTGAACTGGCAATGCAGTGCGGAGAGCCTTCATTGAAAAAATCTTTGGCTCGTCTTCGTGAACAGGGAAACAGCAGAATCATTGTTCTGCCCTTGTATCCTCAATACGCCTCAAGTACTTATGGTGGTGCATTAGAAGATCTTTACAAAGAATTACTGCATGACTGGAATATGCCTGATCTACAGATTATTCCGCCATTTTTTTCAGACTCACGTTTTATTGAAGCATGGGCAAAAGTCGGGCTGCCATTCCTTGAAAATAAACCGGATCATGTGCTGTTCAGTTTCCATGGTCTTCCGCTGAGGCATATAAAAAAAAGCGACCCCAGCGGTAACTGGTGTCGGAATGACAATGAATGTTGTCTGGAATTAGCAGATCAAAATCGCTACTGCTACAGCGCGCATTGTCACCAAACTTCAAAATTACTGGCCGATCGACTGAATCTGGAAGCAGAAAAATGGTCTGTTAGTTTTCAATCTCGTTTTGGACGCGAGGAGTGGATAAAACCCTACACGGAGCAGCATCTCAAAAAACTGGCAGAAAGCGGCGTGAAACGAGTAGTGGTATTTTGTCCGTCTTTTGTCGCGGACAGTCTTGAAACACTTGAGGAAATAGGCATACGGGCGGCTGAACATTTCCGTGAATGCGGTGGAGAAGAACTTGAACTGGTGCCTTCACTGAATAACCATCCTGAATGGATAAAGGCGCTTACTTCAATTATCAGGCAGCAGTTATCCTACTGATAAAACCTGAAAAAACTATTTGGACAGCAAGTAAACTTTCGCGGTCATACCCGCTCTCAGCGCAAGTCCCGGATTTTCAGCTTTGACATGAAGCGGGAAACGTCCTGTTTCAGGATCAGCAGTCCAGTCCACACGTTCGATGAAACCGGAGAATTCTTTGTCCCGGTAACTTGGTGTGACAAAAACAACTTGCTGACCTTCTTTGATCATTGGCAAATCTTGCTCCTCTGCCTGAATCACAATTTTCACCTGTTTAATGTTAATGATATGGAAGAGGGCTGAACCGGGACCGATCATTTCTCCCTCATTGGTTAATTTAGCGGTTATAATCCCGCCAATTTTGGCTTTGATACGGGTGTCCTCTAGGGCTTCTTCACTGAGGGCAACATCATGTTTTGTACGCTCCAGAGTTATGCGCCCGTTTTCCACTCCCAGCTCTGAGCGTTTCATGTCTTGCCTGGAGCGTTCAAGCGTCAGGATGGTATTTTTCACTCCAAGTTGAGTGCGGCCTATTTCCATTTTGGAGCGCTCCAAAGTAAGGATGGCATTGTTCACCCCCAGTTGAGAACGACTGATTTCCTTTTTGGAACGTTCCAACGCGAACATTGAATTTTCATATCCAATCTGGGAGCGTTTGATTTCCTGTTCTGTGCGCTTTAATGCCAGTTTTGTGTTTTCCAGAGAAAGTTTCCCCCTGTTATATTGCAGCTGCAACGCGTCCAGTTGTGAACGGGTGGAAGAACCCTGTTCAAATAAAGTCTCTTCGTCATCAAGCCTGCGTTTTATGTCTTTCAAATTAGTTTCCATATCCTTGACATTATTAGCACTGACTTCAACCTGAACCTTAGCTAATTCGAGCTTTTTTTTACTGTCCTTGACATTATTTTCATTGACCTTTATTTGTATTTGAGCCAGTTCCAGTTGCTCCTTACGATCCGTGACATTATTTTCATTTACTTGTATCTGAATTTTAGCAAGTTTCAGCTGGTGTTCCTTGTCTTTGACATTGTTTTGATTGACCTCAACCTGAACTTTCGCAAGCTCCAACTGACGTTCCTTGTCCCTGACATTGTTCTGGTTGATCCTTAGCTGCAGATTAGATAATTCCAGCTGGCGTTTCTGTGAACTGTTTTTAAGCGAAAGCAGCAATTGATCCTTTGCAACAGTCTGGTTTACTGTTACATGAATAACCTCAACTCGCCCTCCCACACTGGCATGCACTTCCAGAGTTTCTGCAGGTTCAATCAACCCTGTGAGAGATATTGGCGCCTTGTATGAACCCGCAAGCTCACTGCCTGAGGATGTCATTATCCAGGCATACAGCCAAATGAATAAAAAACTAAAATAAATTTTGTGATATTTACTGAAGTTAATCATTTTTTTCTCCTGATTTATTTTACAAACCTGCAAAAAACAGGGATGATACTTTATATTTTTGTTTTTACTGTTGCCTGAAAGGCTGGAATCAGGAATTACTATATAGTCGTCAATCCTGATTCAGTTCATATTTATCTTTGAATTCACCTGTTAAAGCTAACAATTCCACACGCACTTTTTCCTGACGTATGCTGATCATTATTTCCTGCTGCTGTGACTTAACCACGTCCTGCTGATATTGAGAAACAAGATAACTTGTGCTCTTACCCAGCTTGAAGCGTTCAATTTCATGACGCAGCTGATCTTTAGATAGTTTACTTACAGCGGCAGCAGTCTGTTTTTCCTTATCAATCAATTTCAAGGACCTTAAAAGCGAATGTAAATTCATGCTCAGCTGAGATTTACGATCTTCAATCTGCAGCATCAGCTGCTGCTGTTCAAGGTGTTTCCGTTGTATATTTTCCACAGTTGCCTGGTCACCCAACGGAACTTTCCATGTCAGTGTTGCGCTCATCCCATGAAGCTTGGTTTTGGCAAAATCTGCGGTGCCTCCAAAAATGCTTGAACTGTATCCATTTAAAATATAGGACAAGCTGAGATCCATATCAGTTTTCTGCTTGTTCAACTCCTGCTGCAATTGATAACGATTTTGCTCCAGCGAAGCATTTAATAATCCAATTTGTGTGTCATTCTGATAAATCAATTCTGACATCGCTGATACATCATTTGGAACAGCAGATTCAGTTGAAGGTTTGTCCGCAGGATATAGTCCAACGGGTAAATTTTTCAGATTAAGCGCCGCGCGAACCTGGTCTTCAATGCGCGTTGCATCCAGTTGTGTTGAGAGTAAGCTTTGGCGATCCTTCATAAGTTGAGTTTCTGAAACCCTCACTTCAGTAGCATTCAGCAGTCCCGCTTCCAGTCTGGCATGGTTGTCACGAGTAAGTTTTTCTGAAAGAGCAACCGCCTTTTTCTTGACTTCGACAGTTTCCATTAACCCCACCAAATCCCAATAAATTGAGGCCACCTGCTTTAACAGTGACAATTCTGTGGAACGAGTACTTAGCCTGCCTTTTGTAACAGAAATTTCCGCCAGCCGCACTGGTATATCATTATAATCTGCACCCCTATCCTGGAAAAACGGAATGGAAACAGAGCTTGTCAAACTTGCGCTGCTTAGTGTATCCCCTGTGGTTCCGGAAGTAACGTCACCCCCAAATTCCTGAACAGACAGCGAAGTGGATTTTTTGCTTTGTTCAGAATACGTCAGGCCATAAGTAATTCCGCTGTCCACACGCTTACTGTATGCCGAAGAAAAAGTCATACTGTTGGAACTGCTGCCGCATAGTTTTGCAGGTGAACAGCTTGAGGAAGCAGCTAATGAAGGGGTATTTGAGTAACCAATACTTGTTGTCACACTGGGTGTATATCTTTCCTGTGCGGCAATCACAGATCGTTGTGCTGCTTCATCTCCCATTTTTGATGCTTTAAGCGATAGGCTGCGTTCGCTTGCCAGCTGCAATACCAATTTAAGCGGTACCTCTGCCATATCACGTCCATCAATCTTCTTCATGTTGACTTGCTCAAGCAGCAGTGCAGTTGCTTCATCAAGCTCTTTCTGACTTTGAGCCTGAATCTGGCTCCCCAAAATAAGACACAACAAAGGAAATAAAACCGGTAGTATTTTTATATTTTTCAAATTAATCCTTAATTGTGAAAGATAAACAACAGCAAAAATCAACTGCTAACAAACCACAGAAAAGTCACAGTGTAGCTCAAAATAAAAATGAAAGCAATTCACTCTGTGTAACTAATTGTTTCGGTTACCTTAGTGTACAACACACAAATCCCATTAAAACAAAGCTAACCGTCTGCATTTATATTGATTTAACTAGAGGTTTCATGTTATTCATAACGTCAGCAATTCTTCAAATGATAGCTATCATTGTGTTATTAAAGCAAATTAATGAATACAATGAATGTAAGTAAGTTTAATAAACAAAGAAGAAAAGAATACCATGTCAGACAAAAAAAATTTAAGTAATCAGCAGTGGAAAGAACAGTTAACAGAGGAGCAATATGAGGTCTGCAGAAATAAAGGCACGGAACCTCCTTTTAGTGGGGAATATGTAAATACTAAAGACAGTGGTACATATCGATGTTTATGCTGTGGGAATGCCCTGTTTCATTCAGATAATAAATTTGATTCAGGCACCGGCTGGCCCAGTTTCTGGGAGCCGATTGGAAAAGAAAGTGTGAGTAACGAAGAAGATCTTAGCAGGAACATGGTGAGGACGGAAGTAATTTGCAAACACTGTGACTCGCATTTAGGCCATGTATTTGAGGACGGTCCGCAACCCACAGGTTTGAGGTATTGCATCAATTCGGTTGCTATCAAGCTGGAAAAAGATGAAGATTCCTGATTTAGAAACAAATCAACAGCAAACTTAACACATCTAATAAGTCACTTTTGTAAGGTAATTATTTCAATGAAAATTTGTTCCGATGTGGATGGAGTAATTTTAAATTACATTCAAGGATTTATTGAGTTTACCAAAATAGAAAAAATCCCCTATACACATAATCCCAAACTTTACGGAGTTATCCGTAATTTCCCGAACAATGTAGAGGTGCGTGATCAATTTCATGCAGGAGATTATCTGCGCCAATTAGAGTTTTATGACGGTTCACTGGAAATCCTGAATATGCTGGCCGGCAGCCATGAACTGCATCTGGTAACAGCACTGGAACCGGAACAATCTCAAAAACGTGCAGAAAATTTAAAAAAATTAAATTACTCTTCACTGCAGTGTGTGGGTGACGATCTCAAACAGCAAATTATTATCGAACAAATTCAACCTGATGTAATGCTTGAAGACCGTCCGGAACTGATTGAAGCATTCCATCGTGCCGGAATCAAAGTAATTTTTCCAGACTGGCATCCTTACACGAAAGGGATGGAACGTTTTGCGACACCGTTTTCTCTTTGGCAGGAAATTCCGGATTTACTGCAAAATTCCGCATGATCAGACCATAGTCTTCACCTCATTCTTTATTCAAAAAAAGAAATTTATGTCTGAAAAATACTCTGTATATTTTGCCGGTGATTTATTTAATCACAAAGATTTGACAGGAAATATGCTGCTGGCAGAGGCCATTGAAAAAGAATCATCCGGACGATATATTTGCGTTTTACCGCAAAATCTTGAGCAAAGTACAAGCCGCTCAATCGACATCCGCAACAACGATTTGAGTAAGATTGTTACAGCAGATTTTATTCTGGTTAATTTTGACGGCACAGAATTGGATTCAGGAACTGTGATTGAATTTTTGTTTGCCAAAGCACTTGACGTTCCGGCTGTAATCCTTAGATCTGATTTTCGCTCAGCAGGTGATCAGGAGCGGGGTGACCCATGGAACCTGATGTGTTCCGGATACCCGCGCACACGTAAATTAACTCTGAACGCAATGGCCTGGTATCAGGAAGCCTGGGGAGCCAGCGGCGGTACAGCGGCTGTTCTGGAGCGCTTCTACAGTAAATTGTCAAAATCCATCATTGCTGAATTTGACCTGGTTTTTAAAGAACCCTCACTTATTGACAACAAGCAGATGCTTCGCAACGTCTATGAGTGGGCATTGCGTTTTCCTGGAAACGGTTTTTCAGATTTATTTACAAAGCAGGAACTGGAAACCCTGCTGGAAGAAAAACTTAAAAAAAGTTCTGCTGTAAACTGATCAAAAACATTTAATGCAATTTGAACCTGTAATCGGCCTTGAAATTCACGTTCAGCTGGCTACTGCATCCAAAATTTTCTGCGGATGCTCCACCGAATTTGGTAAACCTCCAAATACAAATACCTGCCCTGTATGCCTTGGTCTGCCTGGAGCACTGCCTGTACTTAACAGCCGTGTTCCAGAGCTTGCGGCACAGCTTGGACTGGCTCTTAATTGTGAGATCAGGGCTGATTCACAGTTCGCCCGTAAAAATTATTTCTATCCCGATCTGCCGAAAGCTTACCAGATTTCTCAATTTGATCGCCCAATCTGCGAAAACGGCTGGCTGGAAATCAATACCGAATCCAGGGGCAAAAGCCGGATCGGCATCACACGCATTCACATGGAAGAAGACGCGGGCAAACTGGTGCATGAAGAGGGCGGTACCGAAAGCATGGTTGATTTGAACCGTGCAGGCGTGCCGCTGCTGGAAATTGTCAGTGAACCTGATATCCGTTCTGCGGAAGAGGCCAAAGCATACATGGAAAAAATACATGCCATCGCCACCACTATCGGTGTTTCTGACGGTGACATGGAAAAAGGACATTTACGCTGTGACGCAAATGTGTCTTTGCGGCCCTCTGGACAGGAGAAATTTGGTACACGTACGGAAACAAAAAATTTAAATTCTTTCCGTTTCGTCCAGCAGGCAATTGATTATGAAATAGAACGGCAGCGCGATGAAATACTGGATGGTAACACGATTGTTCAGGAAACTCGCCTCTTGGACACTGACCGTAAAGTGACCTTCAGCATGCGCTCCAAAGAGGAGGCAGATGAATACCGTTATTTCCCGGATCCGGATTTGCCCTTGGTGAGACTTTCTCCGGAATTGATTGAAAAGTTCAGGAAAAATCTGCCTGAACTTCCGGAAGCAAAAATGCAGAGATTTATGGAGGAATACGGATTAAGCGACTATGATGCAGATGTACTGACTGCGAGTCAGGAAATGTCATCGTATTATGAAAAAGTCCTGGCTGAAGGGGGTGTGCCAAAACTCGCCTGCAACTGGATAATCGGAGACTTGACCCGTGTGATGAATGAGTCCGGAAAATCTCTCAAGGAAATAAATCTTTCTCCGGAGAATCTGGCAGATTTGACAAAACTGATTGAGCACGGTGAAATCGGCAGCAAAATCGCAAAAACTGTTTTTGCCGAAATGCTTGTATCCGGAAAAACACCGGAAACAATTATTGAAGACAAAGGCCTGAAACAGATTTCTGATGAGAAAGAGCTTGGCAGATTAGTAGAAGAATTACTTGCCGCAAATCAGCCGCAGGTAAAACAGTATCGTGAAGGAAAAACAAAAGTGATCGGTTTCTTTGTGGGACAGATGATGAAACAGACACGCGGCACAGGCGATCCGGCAGTAATCAACCGTTTGCTGAAAGAGAAACTGGATGGATAGCATGAAGAAAATTATCCTGTTTCTGGAATGGGGTTCGATCGCAGGGCTGGCAGGCTGCGGACTTTGGATTTTTCTGGGACTGCCGATTGAATCCAGTCAGGGATTCCCGCAAAAAATAATGTACATTCATGTTCCTACATTCGTTGCAACATACCTGGCTTTTTTTGTTGTGTTCGCCTTCAGCATCGCGTATCTCTGGAAACGTGACCTGATGTATGACCAGATCGCAAAGGTCTCGGCAGAAGTTGGTTTGATCTTTTGCGCACTTTTACTGATTACAGGTGCAATCTGGGGCAGGCCGACCTGGGGAACTTTCTGGGTTTGGGACGCACGCCTGACAACAACCCTTTTGCTGTTTCTAATATTCATGGGTTATTTTCTGCTGCGAATGTCAGTCAGTGACAGGGACAAAGAGGCTCGTCTGGCTTCTGTGCTGGGAATTATCGGCTGCCTGGATATTCCAATAATACACAAATCTGTTGAATGGTGGCGCACACTGCACCAGCCTTCAACACTGTTCAAAGTCGAATCAGGCAAAGCCAGCCCTTCAATCCCACCAGAATTATTAAATCCGCTGATTGCTTCCATTATGGTCATGCTGTTGTTTTATCTTTATTTACTGCTCCTGCGTTATCAAACTGAAAAACGAAAGGATGAATTGAATCAACTTCTTGCGGAAACACAGGTTTAAATGATCATTGGTTTGGAATATGTTGTGGCCGCCTACGGAATCTGGGTTTGTACTTTCATAGTTTATATTCTGCTGACAAAACGTCGCATGAAAATTGCCGGTCAGACAGTTGAAGCACTAAAACAGAGAGTTTCTGATTCAGCAGACATTCCTGAAATAACGGGGGACATTGAAAACCAGAACTAAGTTTGTAATTGGCGGAGCAGTAATCCTGGCTGTAATTGTTGCCTTGTCATTGCAGGAATTGCAGAAAATGACGGTTTTCTTTTATACACCTGCAGAAGTACTGGCAAGCCCAGGTGAATTTGAAGACAAAACAATCCGCATCGGCGCGCTTGTGCAAAAAGGCAGCGTGGACTGGAACGCGCAGGCAATTCAGCTTTCATTTAAGATCACTGAAGACGGCAAAGTATTGATTCCGGTATATTATGACGGCGTCAAACCGGACTTGTTCCGTGAAGGACAGGGAGTTGTTGTTGAAGGAAAAATGAATGGTCCTCGTTTTGAAGCCAGTCAATTGCTTGTTAAACACAGCGAAGAATACACTGTTGACACTGAACACAAAAAATCAAAAGAAGAATATTATAAATCAATTCAGGCACAATAAAGCGGCTGATTGTTAAACTGAAAATATCAAACGCAGAGTAATTAACCCTGTTTCCTGAAACCAATCTTCCTGGCCAAACCAAAAAAATGTCATCACGTCTCCAGGAAATAAGAAATCATTATAAAGAAATAATAGCTACTGATCCTAACATCCGCAACAGGATGCTGGCTGTGGTTATTTTACTGGTACTGTTGATAGTACTGGTAATGTTCAGCATGCAGCGTGGTTATTCGGTTTTGGAGCAGTCCGGATCACAGTTGATGGTCTTTGTGGCGATCAACGTGAACATTGTCCTGCTTGCAATAGTATTCTACCTGATTGCACGCAACCTGCTCAAACTCTCTTATGAGCGGCGAAGACATGTACTGGGAGTTAATCTTAAAACAAAACTGATTACTTCCTTCATTGTCCTCTCCCTGCCTGCCATGGGTTTTCACCTGTTCGCAAGTTACTTCATTGCCACAAATCTGGAATCATGGCTGAAAGGAATAAAGGAGAATTAAACACACTTACACCTCTGAAAAATGTAGAGGCCGATGTGTCGCTTTTTTCTGAAGATCAGGAACTGTTGTATCAATGGCTTAAAATCGAGATTTCGCAGACCTACTGGACAAGCCCTTCTTTTAACGAGTGGTATCAAATCAAATCCAAAAATCAAATCTGGTTTACTGAAGAGCTTAATGAGCGCATTGTGTACCGTTATATCAGACCCGTGTCATTAAACAATCAACAGATGTTTCTGGAAGTTTATTTTGCGGCGCCCCCGAATGCTTCAGGCGCAATCAGCGAAATAATCGCGCAAGGTCATAACACCAGGTTTTTGACGGAATCCGAAGATTTGGTTCGTGGATATTATTTAATCATTTTTCTGCTGATGACACTGTTTATCATTTTTGTGGCAACATGGCTGGCATTCTATCTGGCACGCGGGTTCGTGCAGCCCATCGAAGACCTGGCGCTTGCCACACAGCGTGTTTCTGAAGGAGAGCTGGGTTTTCAAGTAAAACTTCAGGGACCATTGGACAAGGACTTCGCACTGCTGATGAAGTCTTTCAATTCAATGAGTCGTGATTTGCTGGAACATCAGATCGCCCTGAATAAAACAACCAACAATCTGCAGGAAAGTCACAGGACTCTGGAAAGTCATATTCGCTTTGTGGAACTTGTTTTGGAAAACATCACCACAGGTGTGATGTCATTAGACGTTGATGGACACATTGAAATATTGAATCACACAGCAAAACAAATGCTTCAACTAAAACCCGGAGGCGAGACCGGCAAGCACTATCGTGATGTTCTGGTAGATGAATCTCTTGATAAGTTTGAGGAAATGGTTGAACACATTGAAACAGAAAAAGAACGCTCCATTTCACGAAATCTGCTTGTTCATAAAAAAGACGGTCCTGTTGAAGTTTCCGCGACTCTTCTTCTTCTCCAAAGCAGCGAGGGGAAATCCGCTGGAATGGTTTGCGTTTACAACAATATCACAGAAATTCAGCGGCTTCAGCGCGCCCGGGCATGGCGTGAAGTGGCACGACGCATAGCGCATGAAATAAAAAATCCGCTAACTCCCATTCAACTATCCGCGGAACGTATCAAGCGTAAATACGCAGGAGAAGTTTCTGATGATGTAGCACTGCATCAGTCAACTCAGACAATCATCAATGAAGTGCAGCAGCTAAAACGGATGGTAAGCGAGTTTTCAAACTTTGCAAAAATTCCGGAATCAAATCCTCAAATGAATGATTTGAACCAGATAATCCGGAACACTCTCCATCTGTATCATGACAACATGCCTGCCAGAATTTCACTGACTACAGAACTGAGTGACACTCTGCCGAAACTGCCTCTTGACAGTGAGCAGATGCGTCGCGTGATCATAAATCTGGTGGACAATTCCATCAGTTCAATTGAAAAAAAAGGAACTCTTTCACGCATTTTCAGTCAGGGAAAAATTATTATCCGAACACGTCATTTTCCTGATTTAAACATCATTTCAATGGAAGTGGAAGATAACGGCACCGGCATTGTTCCGGAAATTTCTGATTATTTGTTTGAACCTTACACCACCACTAAAGAACACGGAACCGGTCTTGGCCTGACCATTGTCAGCCAGACTGTTTCGGATCATAACGGTTTTACACGTTTCCGAAATCTTGAAACCGGCGGTGTCTGCTTTACAATAGAACTTCCTGTCACCTGAGACGACGCCCTCAGATGAAAAATTACCAGCAGGTACTTAATGTACAAACATCCGGCAAAGGTCTCAGGGAAATTACCAGGGAGGTGCGTGAGGTGGTAAGGGATTCAAAAATTACTTCCGGTCTATGTAATCTGTTTGTCCGGCACACTTCCGCAAGTCTGGTTATCCAGGAAAACGCGGATCCTGATGTTCAGCGTGATCTGGAATATTTTTTAGGAAAGCTGGTTCCGGAAAACGATTTAGGATATACTCACACAGTAGAAGGGCCGGATGATATGCCATCACACATCCGCAGCGCGATTACAAAAACTTCTGAGCAGATTCCGCTTTCTGGAGGAAAAATGCTGTTGGGGACATGGCAGGGAATTTTTCTCTGGGAACATCGTACACGCGGACATTCAAGGAATGTGGTTGTTCATATTGCCGGAGAGTGAGGGGATTGCTTTGGTTTAGCCTCACCCCTCCCTCTCCCATGGGAAAAGGGAGGACTGCGATGCCTGAGCGAAGTCGAAGGTGAGGTGCGTAAGCGGCAGGTGCTTATTGAAAAATTAAAAACAGATAAAATCGTTACAAAAGACAATAAAATTTCATTCATGCAAACAAAATATATTTTTATCACAGGAGGAGTGGTTTCAGGACTCGGTAAGGGAATTGCCGCCGCTTCAATCGGAGCTCTGCTGGAATCAAGAGGCCTGACAGTCAGCCTGATGAAACTGGATCCATACATCAATGTTGACGCGGGTACCATGAACCCATTTCAGCACGGCGAGGTTTTTGTCACAGTGGACGGCGCGGAAACTGATTTGGATCTGGGACATTATGAACGCTACACGAATGCTGTGCTGACACGCAGGCATAACCGCACTACCGGTCAAATATATGACACCGTGATCAGCAAAGAACGCGCGGGGGATTATCTGGGCGCAACTGTACAGGTGGTCCCGCATGTGATTGATGAAATCAAAAAAACAATCACAGATGCTTCCAGAATTTTTGACAAACAAACCCAATCATATACCACCCCTAACGCAGATATTTGTATCGTGGAAATAGGTGGAACAGTAGGGGACATAGAGTCTCTGCCTTTCCTCGAGGCAATTCGTCAGTTCAGGCATGATCATGGGAAAGAACATACCTTGTTTGTGCATCTCACCCTGATTGTGCAGACAGCAGAAATGAAAACCAAACCCACACAGCACAGTGTTGGTAAACTGAGGGAAATCGGCATCCAGCCTGACATTCTTATCTGCCGTACTCCTGAAATGCTGTCGGACAAAGTTCGCGCGAAAATTTCTCTTTTCACAAATGTCCCGGAAAACTCTGTGGTAAACGGTCTTGATGTGGAATCGGTTTATGAAGTACCCCTGATGTTTCATCAACAGGATTTGGATAACACCATTATGACATATCTGCAAATGTGGACTGGCAGTCCAAAACTGCAGCCATGGATTGATTTGATTGAAACGTATAAAAATCCGCATGACGTGGTGGATATCGCCTTTATCGGCAAATATGTAGCACATCTGGATTCGTATGAAAGTCTCAACGAAGCTTTGCAGCATGGCGGCATAGCAAACCAGTTGAAAGTTCAGCTGCATTATATAGATTCAGAATTTTTGACACCGGAAAACGCCTTTGAACAATTGGAAAAAATGGACGGCGTCCTGGTTGCTCCAGGATTTGGTGAGCGTGGTATGGAAGGAAAAATTACTGCCATCCAAATCGCCCGTACAGGCAACATTCCATTCTTCGGAATTTGTCTTGGAATGCAGATGGCGATTGTTGAATTTGCCAGAAGTGTTGTCGGTATTGCAGGAGCAAACTCAGGAGAGTGTCGTCCTGATCACACGGAAAATGTGATTGATTTGATGCCGGAACAAGATGGTCAGCAGGAAACAGGCGGTACAATGCGTCTGGGGAGTCAGGTAACAGTGCTGAAAAAAGGAACCAGTATTGCCGGAATTTATAATAAAACTACCATCTCAGAACGCCATCGGCATCGTTATGAGGTAATGGATGATTTTGTACCACTGCTTGAAGAAGCGGGAATGACCATTTCCGGAAGACATCCGGAAAGGAATTTGGTTGAGACTATTGAGCTTCCGGAACATCCCTGGTTTATCGGCTGTCAATTCCATCCTGAGCTGCAGTCAAAACCACTCAAATCACATCCACTGTTTTCTTCTTTCATCAAGGCATCATACACTTACCGGCAGTCACGTCTTGACATTCTGCCAACTTCCACATCAAAAGTAAAAGCTGCCGCTGCATAAAAATTACATGAAAATACTATTTAGCATATTGTTATCATTCAGTATTTTTGTAATTGAGCCGTTATGGAACCTGAATAAACTAAGTCACGCCTTTCCCTCGACAGGATACAAAGTCACAAACAACACTCTGGATCACCTGCGAAGAGAAGGGTTCTCGAACACCCTCATCGCAGAGCTAACCCCGCTGCTGGATAAAAATTACAAGAACCGAAACGAGTTCATTGGAGTACTGCCAATACAGTTAACAGTAATAGAGCAGGAAATACTGCTTCGCTATGCCTCAACTGAACAAATCAAAATACAGGCTGAAGAATTCAGCAGTGATCTCAAAGAAAACGCGGCAGTTTTCCGGGGAAATGTGAAAGGAGTAATCCCCAGGGAAAACATTGAATTGACTACTGCAAAACTTCGTCTGGTTTCCGGAAAAGATACTAACTTCGAAAAACTGATCGGCGAAGGAGGCGTGCAGGTAAAGCAATGGGACAGGGAGGTGCGTTCAGATTTCGCAATTTACACGCAGGTTGATCTGGAAGCAAAAGCAGATGAAAACGAAACTGCGGAAATAATTAAGATGCTCAAGCCGCAGCAAACTTTGCAGATGCAGGGGAACGTCATCATGAAAGCCGACCAGGGAAATATACTCAGTGACAATGTGCTTTTGGACCTCCTCAATCAGCATGCCACACTTGAAGGTCAGGATACAAGCAAGGAGGGACGTATCCGGGTTGAAGCCAATCTCAGTGATCTGGAAACAAATCGTGGCAAGACCGATAGTGATCTGAAATCAGAAGAATCAAAGGAAGAGCAGCCTGAAAATGCTGAACCCAGAAAAGTACTTTTGTTAGCCTCCCGCGCGGTGCTGGATAATAAAAAGCATCAGGCAATGTTTGAAGGCAATGTGGAAATGGAACGCACTCCGGATAATCTTTACATTCATGCCGGAAAGATTACCTTGCACTTGAATGAGGCTCAGGAACTGCAGTTCATGCAGGCAGTACAGGAAGTATGTTTTGAACAGCCCGGCCGTGTGGCCAAGGCTGATCAGGCCAGCTTTGATGAAATCACCCAAACCATTTTGCTTGAAGGCAGCGCCGAAGTACAGTCCGGACAATATCACCTCCAGGGAAACACAATAAATCTTTACCTTGATGTCAATAAAGGTTTAGCCCAGGGCGACAACAAAGCGCCCATTCAAATGACCATTCTAGGAGAACAGTCCCCCGCCATCTTCGCCTGCAGATGAAAGTCGGCACATCCTCAGCAAATCAACAGCAAGCCGCAAAAATTAATAAACGACCACAATTAGCCCTTGACGCGGCTTTCAAACGTACAGCCTCCGGTGTTGAAGTTTACATCGAACGTCCTGGTCAGGGAAAAAAATCAATTGACGGCAGTCAGCTCAAAGTTCACTATGAAGGCTGGCTGGCAGAAGATTACAAGATGTTTGACAGCAGCCGCGCCAAACGGCGCCCTTTTGAGTTTGAAATTGGAAAGGGCAGTGTAATTGCTGGCTGGGACCTTGCCCTCAAAGGAGTGAGGCAGGGAACCAAAATGCAGATTAAAATTCCTGCAAGACTGGCTTACGGCAGGCAGGGCGTCTCCTCAATGGGCATCCCACCAAATGCTGATTTGATCTTCAAGGTAGAAGTATTGAAAGTCTCCTGAAGCAGCACAATCCCCTAACCCCAACCCTCCCCCGTGGGAGAGGGGGTATCGCGATACCTGAGCTAAGTCGAAGGTGTGGTGGGTGAGGGAGTCAATACTGAGGTAACATCGTGCATCAGTGTTATGCAAATGTGGTTTTGCGGCCCCACACTGCTTGAACTGCATTAGCTGCCGGGAAGTTCAGTACCCCTGTTAAGGAGGTCCACAAACTTTACATAACTGAAGAGACGGTTGCGCTTTTGCCGGGTAAGTTCTTGCACGATGCCGAGCCTTTCCAAATGGCCCAGCGCCTTGTTTACCGTAGCTGGAGTGATGCTTGTTTGCTCCACAAGCCAGCCTGAGGTGGCGATCGGGCGTATCTGCAGGGCATGATGTACCTTGACTGTGGATTCCGCTGCCCGGCCAATGCCGCTGATTTGATCACGATGCTGTTGGGACAAGTCAAGAAGCTGCTGTACAGTTTCTACCGCCTGGGTGGATGTAACTAGAACCGCTTCTGCAAAAAAATCGAGCCAGGCTTCCCAGTCTCCCGTTAAGCGCACAGTGTTGAGGAGTTCGTAGTAAAGCCGTCGATGCTGCTTGAAGTAAAGGCTGATGTAGAGCATTGGATGGCGCAGTACCTTTTGTTCGCACAGCAGCAGGGTGATCAGCAATCGTCCAAGGCGTCCGTTGCCGTCAAGAAACGGATGGATGGTTTCAAACTGTACATGCGCCAAAGCCGCCTTGAGCAGCACTGGAGTGAGTTCAGGCTGGACGTGCAGAAAACGCTCAAGTTGACTCATGCACTCCGGAACCTCGGCGGCAGGCGGGGGCACGAAGGCCGCGTTTCCGGGGCGGGTACCGCCAATCCAGTTCTGACTGAGACGGAACTCCCCAGGTGCTTGCCGTTGTCCACGTCCCTTGGACAGCAGGACTCCATGAACTTCCCGGAGCAGCCGTGATGACAGTGGCAGCCCGGAATCAAGCAGATTCAGACCGTGATAAAGCGCAGCCACATAGTTACTGACGGTGCGTACGTCCTCCAGTGGAACACCGGGCTGTTGATCCAGTTCGAACATCAGCAGATCCGAAAGCGACGACTGTGTTCCCTCAATCATGGAAGACAGCACAGCCTCTTTGCGGATGTACATGTAGAGAAACTGTGACGTGTCCGGAAGCAGGGTCGAAACACTGTTTAACCGCCCAATCGCCAGCAACGCCTGATCGAAACTGTTGCGCAACTGTGGTGTCCAGTCGATGGGAGGATCAGGCGGCAGGGGAGTCGGCACAAAAGCCTGCACCGATTCCCCGGCTGTTGAACTGGTGATGTACTTTCCCTGAAGTGTTCTCTTCATTGTATTCCTATCAACCTAAAATATAATTTCTTCTTATTTTAATTTAACGGCTTAATTAAAATAAAAAAGCTAAAAGAAGATCTTAAAGCCAAAAAACCCAATACAGAGAAACTTCATGATAATGGTGAATTATCAGGTAGTGAATAATGGAATGGCGCTAACTTTCAATACTTGAATAGATGGTTTTTTTGGTTTGTAGGAAAGCCACAAACAAAAGATGGTATAGAGGCTTTATTAATGGTACACTTGGCTAAATTCTCCACAACAACCGTGTACATTTGGGCAATCGAAGTAAAGTAAATGTAACTGCTCACTTCGGCATTTCCTCCTGAGGAGTGAAGGGATATTGTCGTGCTGAAAGTGGAATCACTGCTGAAGGAGTGCCATGAAGCGTGACACTTCACCGGAAGCAGAACGGTTCGTACGAGAACGCTACCGGGCCATGCCTTCGGAAAAACGGCTGCTGACCGCCCTCTACATGTTCGATACCGCACAGGCCCGGGCACGGGCTTCCCTTCCCTCCGATCTCTCCAAACGGGAGTTGAGACGGTGCTTGTGTGAACGTTTCTACGGGGTGGAGTTGGCCCGGAAGGTGTATCCGGAGTCTTCAGAAGATTCAAAGTGAGACATCCCTGAAGTGTCCGTTGCATTGGATTTGTATGAACCTAAAATATAATTTCATCTTATTTTAATTTAACGGCTAAATTAAAATAACTTCTGGGAACACTCTTCATTTTTGAAGAGCAAATGAGGTAAGAGGTTCCCACAATGTGTGAGAACCCCAAAAATATTTAATGGAATGAATCAGCCTTTTGGATCTGACTTGGCATCATAGCGCTTTTGCCATTTTCCAAGAATGCTGCTCCTGTTTGACGCAGCCCAGCCAAAATCGTTGTTGATCATTTTCTCCAGCGTATTGTCCGGAAAATGAGGGACAGGTGTGGCCATTTCAGGAATAGCAATGATCGGCAGATACTGGTTGTAGATTTTCATGGCATTAGGAGATATATGCCAGTCCATCAGTTTTTTGGCCGCAGCTAGTTTTTTGGTATTTTTGATTATACCACTTGCTTCCACTTCCCAGCCGATTCCTTCAACAGGTAAAACCAGCTCAAGCGGCGCGCCTTTTTTGATCAGCTTAGCACCACGGAAAACAAAGGAAATTCCAATCGCGTGCTCACCAGCCGCCGCCAGTCTGCATGGTTTTGAACCGGAGTGGGTGTAGCGTGCCATGTTCTGATGGATCTTGTCCATGAATTTCCATCCTGCATCTTCCCCCATAATCTGCAGCCAGCTTGAGACTGTAAGAAATCCTGTTCCGGATGAATTCGGATTTGGCATCACCAGATGATTACGGTAAACAGGTTTGAGTAAATCCTGCCATGAAGACGGTTTGGGCAGATTATGTTTTTTTGCCTCAACAGTGTTGTAGCAGACAACGGCTGCGTATGCATCAACTCCTACCCAGTGAGGTGGATTTCGCTTGTCACGAAATTTTGCGTCAAGTTTCTCCAGCCCCTTTGGCGAGTAAGGCAGCAGCCAGCCCTTGCTGTCAACAACCAGCAGACTTGTGGCGGAGGTGCCAAGAAAGACATCTGCCTGCGGATTTCCCGCGTCAATTTCTGCCAGCATTTTTGCAGTGATAATGCCTGTAGAATCCCTGACCCAATTGATGTCAACGTCCGGATTCTCCGCCCGGAAGGCCTGCCGCAGCGGTTCAAGTTCTTCTGCTTCCAGCGCGGTGTAAACTGTTAATCTGGTAACCGCGTTTACCGGAAGCGAAATGAGCAGTCCCAGAATTAATATAATAAACGGAATCGCTATTCTTACGAATACTGATCTTCGCTTATTTTGTCTTAAAAACATCTTAATGAAATGCATATTACTTTCTCCTGATTGAGGGTTAACTGACTGAATGAACTGCAATCTTAGGAGCAGTTATGGCTTAGGTCAAGATTTATTTAAAAGTTTTTTTCAGTTCTCACTCACCCACCACACCTTCGACTTTGCTCAGGCACCGCAGTCCCCCCTCTCCCTGAGAAGACTGATCAATGCCTGCCCCTCACCCACCGCACGCGGTTCCCCCTCTCCCCGGGGAGAGGGCTGGCTCTCGGCATGATCGGAAATGACCCCCCCCCTCTCCCCGGGGAGAGGGTTTGGGTGAGGGGGGAAAACTAAAACAAAACCACTGGATTCAGTGTCTTCACTTCGCTTGTACTCTATGGTACTAATCAACTGATTCACGTCTGCGCCAGGCCTGGGTGCGGCGTTCAATTCCCCGGGTCAGCAGACCGTAGACAACACGCACGGATGCGGAGGTGTAAACAATCATCATGGCCATTGCCGCAGCAGGAGCAATATCCCCCTGATCATCCATGTTCAAAACTGCCACTGATGCCAGATGCGTTTGCGGTCCCCATAAAAAAACTACTGCTGAGACTGTAGTCATTGCATTAACGAAGAGATATATCGAAATGTCCATGATTGCAGGCAGGCAGACAGGAAAAGTGACACGAGTGAATGTTTTGTAAAACGGTACTTTGAGCGAAGCTGAAACTGTTTCAAATTCTGAGTCCATCTGCTTAAGCGCGGTAACGGCTGTGAGGTGAGGCACGGTGTAGTAATGAGTAATTGTACAGATCACCAGGATACCCATGGTCGCATACAGAAAATTGAAGGGATTTGTGAGTTCAATTCCCGTAAAAGGAATATTAAACTTTGTGGGATTGAAGAAAAAAATGTAAGCCAGTCCAAGCACCATTCCAGGTACAGCGAGTGGAATGATCGCAATGAACTGCAGGACGGAGCGAAACCTGGAAAACAGCCTGGATTTTTCAATTAAGTAGGCACCCGAAAAAATGATTACTGTACCTAAAATCGCGGTCCAGATTGCCATTATGATACTGTTCTGATAGGCTGCCCAGCCTCCGCCATCCATCAGGTCAAACTGATAATTATCCAGTGTCAGGTTAAGGTTATAAGGCCAGAACTTGATAAATGAAGCGTACGCTGAAACTGCCAGAATGCCCAGCAGTATGAAGCTGATAGTCATGCAGTAAGCAAGCATGATTCTATCAAATTTTTTATCCGGTTTTGGTTCCAGCGGCACTGACCCTGATGAGATTAAGGCGATTTGCCTGCGCTGGACTATACGGTCAGCGATAAAACTCAACACTACAGGGAAAAGCAGCACCACACTGACCACTGCACCCATCTGAAAATTCCACTGACCGACAACCTGTTTGTAGATATCAACTGAAAGCACATTGTACCAGCCCCCAATAACTTTTGGCGCCCCGAAATCGGTGATGGCATAAGTAAAGGCAACAAAACAGGCGCTCATCACACCGTACTTTGCGCCAGGCAGTGTTACGGTGAAAAAGATTCGCAGCCTGCTTGCACGCAGCGCGATTGCCGCTTCATAAAGCCGTGCGTCTGCCATAGACAATGCTGTGGTGAGAATAAGCACAGTGTGAGGAAAAATCCAGAATGATAAAGCGATTACGATCCCGATCGGACCATAAATAGACTGTCCCATCAGGACTTCCTTGATCATGCCCTGATTCCCAAACAGGTAAACCAGAGAAATTGCAGGCAGCAATGACGGTGCAAGGATGGGAACCATTGCGATACCGCGAAACAAACCTTTCATGGGCATACAGCTGCGTGTAAGCGCGTAGGCATAAATAAAAGCCAGAACACCAACAAGAACCGTGGTCACAACACCTATGGTCAGGGTGTTCTGCGCGGAAGTGACCAGAGTTGGGGTGCCGAAATATTCGCTGTAATTTTCCAGACCGGTAAAATTGCCTTCAGCATCCTGAAAGCTTTTGGACAGCATTACATAAAGAGGCAGAAAAATCGCCGTAAGAAGTCCGGCGGCAAGCAAAACAAGACCGCCAGCCTGGATCAGGTCATCTTTTGAAAGTTGTGGACGGAGAGGGAGGCCTGATGTGTGGATAGAATTAGACACAATATCTTTCATCAGGAAACTGAAAACACATGAATACGGTCTTTGGGAAAAATGACTGCCAGCTCTGCTCCCACCTTAATTTCGTGTTTATCAATTATGTTTGGAGGCAAATCAATGGTTAACGGCAAATCATTAAATCCTTCCATCCCCAGCTGCGCACGATAAAAGGCACCAAGAAATTCAAGACCCTCAACCGCAACTTTGGCAGAATTGGAGGGTTGATCACTGAGCTGACCCAGCAAAAGATCTTCAGGGCGTACACAAAGGGTTACTTTTTGATCGGGAGTCATTTTCACTGCAGAGTTATCAAGCTCAATCTCAAGTTCACCAAGTCTGATATTACTCTCTGTAATTGCTGTCGCAGGCAAAAAATTCATGGTGCCGACAAAATCGGCCACAAATTCTGATGCAGGATTGCGGTAAATATCAACCGGTGACCCGGCCTGTGCTATGGTTCCATGATCCATCACCACAATGCGGTCAGCCATGGTCAGTGCCTCCTCCTGATCATGTGTCACCATGATGGTGGTAATGCCAAGCTGTTTTTGAAGTTCCTTAATCTCATGCCTCAGATGCACACGAACTTTTGCATCCAAAGCACTCAACGGTTCATCCAGTAACAGCAGGCCGGGCCATGTGGCCAAAGCTCTTGCCAGCGCAATACGCTGCTGCTGTCCTCCGGAAAGCTGCGCGGGATATTTTTCCTCATGTCCCGGAAGCCCTACTAACGAAAGCAATTCCTGCACTCTGTTTTCAATTTCCGCTTTTTTTATTTTTCTGTTCTCCAGCCCATATGCCAGATTTTTTCGCACATTGAGATTTGGGAAGAGGGCATAGGACTGGAAAACAATGCCGAAGTCTCTGGCTGTGGGCGGAAGAACAGAGATATCTTTCCCAGCCTGAATAACACTTCCGGAGGTCTGGATATCCAGTCCGGCAATACAGCGCAGCAGGGTTGTTTTGCCGCAGCCTGATGGTCCCAGGAAACAAATGAATTCTCCTTCAAAAACTTCAAAGCTGATTTCGGAGAGCGCCTTGAACGTTCCAAACATTTTGCTGAGCTGTTCTATCTGCAGGTATGGTTTCTGTTCCTGTTCCATTTTTTAATACTGTTTAGTTCAGTTAAGTGAGTATAAGATTTTGAATCCTAACACAAGGCTTGATAATAAGTGAAGCATGAGATTGAAATCAATATTCAATTAATTCGGGAAAGACTGATTATTCTTCGCGCAGGACTGCAAACAAATCATTCCAGGCATTGATTCGATTTTCCGAATTTAATGTCTCAGACAAATTCCTCAAATGTTCTCTCAGCTCATCAGTTGAACGGATTTTCAAAGTCAGAAAAAGTTCTTCATTTTCAAAATACTGATCACATTCCAGCATCATCCGTTGTGGCAGTTTTAGGCCTTTGCGATTTTGATCAAATCGGTTGCGCATATCACTGAGTTCCGGATAACGCAGAATATCAAGCTGTTGTTTTAACAAACGATAGCGGACAGGTCCCTGGAGGTTTGAGTCTGTCATTATTTTCTTAAACTCAGAGCAACTCAAAATTTCAGCAGCAGTTGACTGGCGCATGCGAATGACTTCCTCCAGAACCTGAAGCAGATTACGCCACTTCTTGCCTTTGACTTCCATCTTTTCTGCCAGACTGACAACAGAAGAATAATCTTTGTTTGTAAATTTCAGCAACGGAAGCAAATCTTCATATCCCATGCGCGTCATAGATTCCGGTAATTTAAATTTTTTTTGCTGTCTGGGTGCAGCCAACTTATCATGCAACTCAAGTAACTGGCCTGCCAGCCGCACCGAAGAAATCAACCCCAGCCTCGGAAACACCTGAGAAGCAATTACCTCTTTTAAGAAACCTTCTTTCATGAAAAAATTTGTAACTCTGCATAGATGAATTCCGGACAAATCCTTTGGATCAGAGTGTAAAGTTTCCAGCCTGATTTTTGCTACATCCTGCATGGAAACAGATGCAGGAATTACAAGGCATGACAATTCAGTCTGCTGAAAATCTTCTCCGGAATTCGATGTATAGGACTTGAGCCAGCTGCAGCGTTTGAAACCGTCAACCAAACGATATTTTGAATCATTAACTGCCTGCACCAGCAGCGGAAGAAGGATACCAATTTCATCAAGCGAATTCATGTCAGACGCAGACAAATCACCGGGAAACCAGTTAAATGGAGTGTCAACTATTTCAAGTTGGCGGACCAAAATAGTTTTTAAAACCCAGTCATGTTTAATTTTCATTGAATTTATATCAAGGAAGGAATTTTGCAGATCATTTGGGAATTCACGTTTATTTAAGTATCCGCAAACCTGGACCCAGATTCAAGACCAGAACAAATTTTGCAGAGTTATGCTTGATTCATCTTTGCTCAGCCTGATCGCGCTTGGCGGCGCGGCACTTTTTGGCCTTCAGGGAGCAGTCAGTCTCGCAATAAGGCATCATATCTTCAGAGATTATCACAGGCAATCAGCCTGTGACAAAGTTACCAGATCAAAAGAGGCTTACATTTCAAAATTTCCAGCTGCTTCTGCAGCTGTAATTTTTTACTGCCTGGTGCTCTATCTGCTGATTCGCGGATTCTATCAGGGCGAAATACACATCCTGCTGCTGAACGCGGCAATGATTATAGCACTGCTGGCAACCTGTTATTATGCATATCAGATGTTTTACAGATTACGCATTATTTGTATCGGCTGTCTGCGCGTCCACCTGGCCAACCTGCTGATGGGCTCCGCCCTGCTGTTTTACCACTTCCACTGATTCATGCCGGTCTTAACAGACATTAAAAGAGTATTGTTAAGAAACTCATGAGTTGACTGCAAAGAACAGTTCCTTCCGGAATTCCCTGAACCGTTTTCGAACCCATAATAAAAAACACTTTCCAACCGCACTTCTCTCAGCAGATTTTCCTTAAGAATTTGTTTTATCAGCTCAAATTTGATAGGGTTTATAGCAAACAAAATCATTCTGTATATGAACATTAATAAATAAACAAGTATGTCATTTTTTACTTCCGGTTCAGTTAATTCTCAAAAAAACAAACATCTTAGTCTGCAGGAACTGGAACAGAATGACCGCTTTATACATCGTCACATCGGTCCCTCAGAAAACGAGGTTGCAAACATGCTTGGCAAGTTGGGGATGTCTTCTCTTGAAGAGATGATTGACAAAGTGGTTCCGGACTCAATTCGCATGTCCGGAGAACTTGAGCTGCCGGGCAGCCGTACCGAAACAGACGTGCTTGATCAGCTGCGAACAATGGCTGAACGCAATCAGGTGGCAAAATCCATGATAGGCATGGGCTATCACAATGTATTTCTTCCCGGAGTTATTCAACGAAACCTGCTGGAAAATCCGGGATGGTACACAGCTTACACTCCTTATCAGCCTGAAGTTTCACAGGGACGCCTGGAAGCACTGCTGAATTTTCAGCAAATGATAATTGACCTCACAGGCATGGAAGTGGCTAATGCCTCGCTTCTGGATGAAGCCACAGCCGCGGCCGAAGCAATGACTTTCTGCAAGCGTGTTTCTCGAAGCAAAAGCATGCGTTTTTTTGCGGCCGATGACTGCCATCCGCAAACTATTGATGTGCTGAAAACCAGGGCTGAACCGATGGGTATTGAATTGGTTGTGGGAAATCTGGCTGAACAGCAGGAAAATCCGAATGAAGATTTTTTCGGCGCATTGCTTCAAAATCCTGGAACCTTTGGAGATATTCATATTATTGATGATTTGATCAAAAAATGGCATGAGTCCGGAACGCTGGTAACAGTTGCTTCGGACCCCATGAGTCTTGTACTGCTTAAGCCTCCCGGAGAATCAGGCGCTGATGTGGTAATTGGAAGTTCACAGCGATTTGGAGTACCAATGGGATTCGGTGGTCCGCATGCAGCTTTTTTTGCCGCAAAAGAAAAAAATATGCGCAGCATCCCTGGAAGGATTATCGGAGTCTCCATTGACCGTAGGGGAAAAACAGCTCTGCGTATGGCCCTGCAAACACGGGAACAGCATATACGACGTGAGAAAGCCACAAGCAATATCTGCACAGCACAGGTTTTACTGGGTGTGATTGCCGGTTGTTACGCGGTCTATCATGGCGCGCAAGGCCTGAAAATTATCGCGCAGCGAATTCACAGGCTGACAAGCATTCTGGCTGAAGGTTTGAAACAGTTTGGAATTTCACTTGATAACGCAGACTTTTTTGACACACTCACCATTTCCGCTGGAGAGAAGCGTGACAGCTTTTACCAAAGCGCCCTGCAAAAAGGAATTAACCTCAGAAAAATTGGAAGCGAAAAATTAGGAATCAGTCTGGATGAAACTACATCTGCAGAGGACATTCACATGCTTTGGGAAGTTTTTGGAGAAAGTTATCAGCTTCCGTCAGTAGAAGAACTGGATAAAGATTTTGCGAATGGAAGCAGGAAGCCGGCAATTCCGGAAACAATGAACCGTGTTTCCGAAATACTGACTCATCCGGTTTTTAATCAGTACCATTCCGAAACCGCAATGCTTCGCTACCTGCGTTATCTGCAGGATAAGGATATTGCGCTTGACAGGTCAATGATCCCACTTGGTTCCTGCACAATGAAGCTCAACGCAACGTCAGAAATGGTGCCCGTCAGCTGGCCGGAGTTTTCCAACATACATCCTTTCGCGCCTGCAGATCAAACAGAGGGATACAGGGAGATGATCAGTCAGCTGGAAAATGATTTGATTAAAATAACCGGATTTGACGCGGTTTCGATGCAGCCCAATTCCGGTGCTCAGGGAGAGTATGCCGGATTGCTGGCAATCCATAATTACCACAAATCAAGAGGCGAAGGACACCGCAATGTCTGCCTGATTCCAAGCTCCGCTCATGGCACAAATCCTGCCAGCGCGACCATGACAAGTATGAAAAGCGTGATTGTAAAGTGTGATGAAGATGGAAACATAGATGTGGATAATTTGCGTGAATTAGCAGAAAAACACGCCGAAAATCTGGCGGCGCTGATGATCACCTATCCGTCCACACATGGTGTGTTTGAGGACAGCTTAATCCGGATTTGCGAAATCATTCACGAGAACGGTGGTCAGGTATACATGGATGGAGCAAACCTGAACGCACTGATGGGCATCGCCCAGCCCGGCAAACTTGGGCCTGATGTGCTGCACATGAACCTGCACAAAACCTTCTGTATTCCTCATGGCGGCGGCGGACCGGGAATGGGGCCAATCGGAATGAAGTCTCATCTTGCCCCATTCGCGCCGAATCACTGTGTTGTGCCAATCAAAGATTTGCCTGAGGAAAACACTGCAGTTTCAGCAGCGCCCTGGGGAAGCCCCGGTATCCTGCCGATTTCATGGGTTTATATCCAGTTGTTGGGCGGCAGCGGTTTGAAAAAATCATCGCAGGTGGCGATTCTTAGTGCAAATTATCTGGCAAAGCGCTTAAAAGAACACTTTCCAATTGTGTATACAGGAAAAAACGGACTTGTTGCCCATGAGTGCATAATTGACGTCAGGCCATTGAAAGCGGATACCGGCATTACCGAAGAAGACATTGCCAAACGCCTGATAGATTATGGATTTCACGCGCCTACCATGTCCTGGCCTGTTGCCGGAACTTTGATGATTGAACCGACTGAGAGTGAACCAAAAGCAGAGCTTGACCGCTTTTGTGAGGCAATGATTTCAATACGTAAAGAAGCAGCACGTATTGAAAATGGTGAGTGGGACTTGGTTGATAATCCGCTCAAAAACTCACCGCACCCTACCGAAGACCTCACTGACCCTGAATGGAATCATTGTTATTCACAGGAAACTGCATGCTATCCACTGGCCGCACTGCGCCGTAACAAATACTGGCCTCCTTCCGCACGAGTGGACAATGTGCATGGCGATAGAAATGTCTTCTGCTCATGCCCTTCGCTGGAAAATTATGAGGATGAGGTGTGAACCATACCAGGCAATGTGGATTCTTTTATAACCTGCCATTTGAAGAATACCGGACACTGTCCGGACTTAATCAGTCCAGACTGAGGCAAGCACTTTCACCAGCTTCAAAATTAAATAAAGGATACCAAATTCAACAGGCAATGAATTTTGGAAGCGCCGGACATTGCCTGCTGCTGGAACCTGAAAATTTTGCGAACCTCTATGTCTGTGCTCCAAAAGGTACTCGCAAACGAGGAAAAGATGGTAAAAAACGCTGGGAAGAATTTTGTAAGCTTAATCCGGGGAAAAATGTACTAACCGCAAATGAATGGAATCAATTACAAAACATCCGCAAAGTTTTCCAGCTTAATCCTAAAATCAGGCAGCTATGGAAACATGGCGAGACAGAGGTTTCAATGTTCTGGCAGGATGCTGAATTTGCATTAGAATGCAAAGCAAGGATGGACTGGTTTGATGCTGATTCCAGAAGAATTGTTGACTTGAAATTCACCAATAACATCGGAAAAGTATCAGCACAGAAACTGATAGATCAGCATTTTGCAGTACAGGCCTGCTGGTACAGACGCGGAGTTTATCAGCTGACAAAAAAATTGCCCGATTTTATATTTGTCTTTTTGGAAAAATACGCCCCGCACAATATTCGAGTAATAAATGTCACCGAAGATATTTTCAGGCATGGAGAGCAGACGATAAAAAACGCGCTAATAAATTCGGAGTTAAAACCTGATGGATAGTCCCGCCCCTCTTGAGTCTGTCTCTGTTTTATTCATCCATCAGCAAAAGATATTTACAGTGCAGCGTCAGACGTACCTGCTTGCTTTTCCCGGCTATCATGCTTTTCCGGGTGGGAAAATTGACAAGGACGAATCATCTTTGCCGTTCAAAACAAGAATGCTCTGTGATCATGATTCCACCCGCATGCGCGCAATACAGAGGGAGATTTTGGAAGAACTGGATTACGATCTGGAACAGGGAATCCTGAACGGTGAGGTTCTTTCGGTCAGTGAACTTGCAGAAGCAGTTGCCCCAACATTTGCTCCGTTTCGTTTCAGAACATGGTTTTACCGCATTGACTTGAAAGAGCGTGTTCGTTTCAATGCTGATCCGGGAGAATTTGCAGACAGTTTCTGGAGCACTCCGCAAAATTTGCTTGATGCTTTCAGCAAAGGCAAAAATTTGATGGTCCCCCCCACCCGCTGGGTTTTGAAGGGACTTGTTGCAGATCCCCAGGCAGCGGCTCTTGGTAATGTGTCTGAGATGTACGATGAAGAACACAAAGTTCCGTGCCTTGAAATGATGGACGGAATAACCATGCTGCCTGTGCGCTCCGTGACTCTTCCTCCAGCAAACCGCACCAACGCCTTCCTGCTTGGAGATTCCGGTGCAGAAAAACTGCTGATTGATCCCTCACCAAATTCGGAAGAAGAATATCGGCGACTGCTCACCACAATTGAGAACAATGTTCCAGACTCAATATTTCTTACACATCATCATCCGGACCATCACCAGTTTTCCAATCAGCTTGCCCGTGAGCTGAGGATTCCAATTATTCTCAGTCAGGACACACTGCAGCGTTTGACTGTGAAATATGGGGAAGCCTACTTTGAGAATATCGAGCTACAAACTGTTTCTGAGAACAAGCAGGTTACCAGCTGGCATGGCTCAGCAGTGCGGGTATATGAAATTCCCGGACATGATCAAGGACATCTTGGGCTGGCTCCGGACACAATGGACTGGTTTCTGGTGGGGGACCTGATACAGGGAATTGGCACTGTTGTGATCCCTTCGCCGGAAGGTGATATGGCAACCTATTTCAGCACACTTAAAAAAGTAATCGCGCTTAATCCGGAAGTAATTATACCCTCCCACGGAATTCCAATGCGAACCACCCACCGTCTGGAAGAAACCCTAAAGCACCGCCTCCAGCGGGAATCACAAATCCTGAAACTGCATCAATCAGGAAAATCCAGGCAGGAAATTCTGATGGAGCTTTACGCTGAAACAGATGCCCGACTGCACCCCGCGGCCATGCAGAATATTGAATCTCACCTGGCAAAGCTGCACAAAGAAAACTACCTGCAAGATGAAATCGCATAAAAAATCAATACTGCGAATGCTGGAAAAAAACATGGATTCCATGTCTACAAAACAGATTCGCGGTGCGCTTGGTCTAAAAAAAGCCGCAACTGCCAAACTGAAAGCAGAATTACAAAAACTTATCAAAGAAGGAAAAATAGACAAGCAGGGTAACCGTTATTACTGGGACAGCAAAACTAAAAACAAAGCAGACCAAAGAGACAGTGTTAAAGGTAAAAGAGAAAAATTTAAAAATGAATTGATCCGGGAACATTCGCCGGTAAGACGGCATAAAAGCAGTTCCTCCATTACCGAAAAAGGCTGCTTCACACGCAACCAAAAGGGATTCGGCTTCGTAGCAATCGGCAAAGGCCGCTCTGACATATTTATCGGCCGCAATGAACAGGGCTTTGCCATGGAAGGTGATCTTGTGGAAATTGAGATCTACCGTAAACGTGGTTTCCGTGGAAAAAGTAAAGGGGCAATCATCAAAGTTCTGCAGCGGGCATCCAGTGAAATCCTGGCACGTTTGAAACGTACAAAACATTCAACTGTGGCTGAACCGGTTCAACGTGATTCAGGGCTGCCGTTTCTCTGGATTTCCCCTGAAGATGATCTCCCGGAACTGGAATCAGGAACACTGATTGAAGCAGAAATACTGGAAGAGAAAAAACCATCAAAAAAATCATATCCTGCACCATGTGGACGTGTATTAAGAGCCCTGACAGACACAAATGATCATGAGCTTGGTTTTCAGCTGATTCTCAAGGAAAACATGATCCGCACAAAATATCCGCCGGAAGCACTTGAGTATGCAAAAAAATTTTCCAGACAGGTGCGTTTTGATAAATCTTCCGGACGTCGTGATTTGCGTGAACTGGATTTTGTAACAATTGACGGAAAAAACGCGCGTGATTTTGATGATGCTGTCTGTGTTATTTCAGACAGCGAGTCACCAGGAGGATTCCGACTGCTTGTCTCAATCGCGGACGTGGCACACTATGTTCGTCCAAATGATCCTGTTGATCAGGAAGCACTGCAGCGTGGTACAAGTGTTTATTTTCCTACTCACGCGGTTCCAATGCTGCCGGAAGTCCTTTCCAATAATTTATGCAGTTTGCGTCCGAATGTAAACCGCATGACATTGACCTGTGATATGCGGATTAACCCGGAAGGAAATGTTATCGATTATTCAATTTTTGAAAGTATCATCCGCAGCCGTGCGCGTTTGATCTATGAGGACGTGGCAGATTTAATTGAGGGACGTACCTCTACAATTCGTGATCCGAAACTGAAAGCAAACATCCGCAGAATGCATAAACTGGCAAAAATACTTGAAGGCAAAAGAATTCAGCGAGGCGCCGTACAGTTCAGCTTTGCCGAAGAAACCTTTGAGTTTGACGCGGACCAGCAGATGGTGGGAGTCGGTCGCAGCTTTCAGTCCAGTTCCATGAAGCTTATTGAACAGTTTATGCTGGAAGCAAATGAAACAGTCGCCCTCCACTGTGTGAAAAAAAAACTGCCTGCGCTGTTTCGGGTGCATGATGTTCCGGACATCAGAAAACTGAGAAAACTGCAGCAAACATTTTTCAGATTCGGTGTGAGGACTCCGCTTGCAAAATTAATCGATCCTCAGCAGTTCAACGCTGTGATTGAACAAATTCAACAACTGCCGCAATTTGAACAGCTGCAGGTGCTTTTGCTGCGGGCAATGGCTCTTGCTGATTATCAGACTTCAAACAAGGGGCACTTCGGACTTGCGGCAAAATACTATGCGCATTTCACATCACCAATCCGCAGATATCCCGACCTGCTGGTGCATCGTGCAATAAAAGAAAATCTTCAACAGGATCACGCTTCAGACAAAAAATCAAATAGTCGGGCGCATCAGGCAGTAAACAGCGAAATTGCCGAAATGTGTTCTCAACAGGAGCGGCGTGCGGAAAAAGCTGAGCGACAAAGCATTGATCTGATGAAAGTGGATTTTCTGGCTCCGCACACAGGACAGACTTTTCAGGCAACAGTGACTTCGGTTGAAAGCCAGGGATTTAAGATCAATCTTGAACCGCATGGTTTTCAATGGTTCCTGCCGTTAGAATCGATACCTGATGATTTCTATTCTTACGATGAAACAGCACTCAGCCTGCATGGCAGACGAACGAACAGAACTCTGCAGGCAGGCCAGCGTCTGGAAATAAGACTTTTGCGTGCGGACCCTGTTTACCGAATGCTGGAGTTTGAAGTACAACGCCGGCTTGGCAGCGACATTAAGGGATAAGGGGCAGCGGTATTCCCTCTCCCCAGGGGAGAGGGTCGGGGCGAGGGGAGACTAAAGCAATTCTACAAAAAATCCTGCTTATTAAACTTGATCCGGATGGTCAAAACTCATGCGTCCCAATTTTCCCTGCCTGAAATCTTTAAGTACTAAATTCTCCACGCGTGGATGATCAATCACACCACCGCTTTTCAGACAGCCTCGTTTTTCCGCGATTTTCTCCAGTATATCTTCAGGCATCAAAAAAAGGTCTTCAGGAGACAAATGATAGCACTGCTTTAATTTCTCAGGCAATTTTTGCTTTAATTTGCCAATTAAATAAATGCTCAACAGCGAAGTGCCGACTATTGAGTCTTTAATTGCGCCGGTAATTGCCAGCCGCAACCCGGTTTCACGATCCTCTATTTTTGGCCACAGTATTCCCGGTGTGTCAAGAAGTTCAACATCCTTTCCCAGCTTGATCCAGTCCTGGTGTTTCGTTACTCCCGGTGCAGGCCCTGTTTCTGCTGCCTTTCGTCCCGAAAGCCTGTTGATCAAACTGGATTTGCCGACATTCGGAATACCGCTGATCAGCAGCTTCAGGGAAGGAGGACGAATACCGCGTTTCTGGAACGATGTCCATTTTTCCCGCATTATTTTACGGGAAAGAGGCAATATTTTTTGAAGGTGACTCTTCTTTATTGCATCAATAAACAGGAACGGAGTTTCCTGTTTTCGGAAACATTCTTCCCATATCCTTGTGACTTCCTGGTCTGCCAGAGCAGTTTTGTTGAAAAGCAAAATGCGCCTTTTATGTCCCAGCAGTTCCTCAAAATCCTGATTTATTGATGAAACAGGAATTCTGGCGTCCCGCAGTTCCAGCACCACATCAACACGCTTGAGCTGGGCAGCCAATTCTCTTCTGGCCTTGAGCATGTGGCCGGGATACCAGTTGATATCCGGAGTATCCCGAAATTTGCCCAGTGTTTCAGGAGCTTCCATTTTACCGCCTGCGGCAGGAAAATTTTGTTTACCAGAAATAGGTTGTTGTGATGACTTGCTCATCCGGAGTTTTATCTACAAGTTTTTTCTCTCCCAGCTGCTGTTCCATCTGGCGTCTTTCCGCGGCAATTTGGCTGCCCTGCTGAATAACATCCCGAACAACATCATCTCCTGAAATCGTACCCTCACTGTCACTGTAACCCAGATCATCCACATGCAGCTGGTCCTGTACAATCTGATCCATTTCATCAAAAAGCGTTCCCATGCATAAATCAAATTTCCAGTCCGGATTTTCATAGAATGTCTCCGCGCTCAGCATTGCCAGGAAAACAACCCTGTATGGATCAATGCCCTTGTGCTCGGCCACCGCCACACGCAAATCAGACCATTTATCACCTTCAAGCAAATCCGTTTCAGCGTCACCGAAAATACCCTGATCAAGATCCACATAGGCATAGACCTCAAAATGTGTAACGTAAGCCTCAAGCTGCTGTACCAGCTGCTGGTACACATCATGTCCTTTATCTGTGGGGATATAATAATTATCTTCACTTACAGTCAAGGTACCCCGCCCCTCCATATATTTCAGCAAAGGCTCCAGACCCTCGTCATCAGTTTCAGCAAGAGCAATATTCAGGCGGCAATGCCGATTTTCTTCAATCTCTTCTTCCACATTCGTAAGCACCTCTTCTGCTTCTCTCAGTTCGTTTTCAAGGTAATCCAGTTCCTGTTCCTGTTCATCTGAACGAAAAAAGATTTTTTTCAGTTCAGTCACATCCATTTCAAGTTGATCGACTATTTCATTAATTTCTTTTTTTTGAACTTGAAGCATTTCATAACTCATTAAATGATCCAGCAAAAGGAGCGCTCCAAATTCCTGTCTTGACTCCTTGCTAAATTTACTCAAACGTGGAGTATTCATAATCGGCTTTCAAAACAAAATGGGATTAATTTTTCTAGTTATGGAATAATCAGTTTGCATTCTGAAAAAAAACCTGTTAGAAACTATTTTATAAAATATAATTGTTTTACAACTTTAGCACATTCCATTTATTTTAGCATCAGGTACAAAGGATGCACGTCTAGCAAAATGTTACCGGTATTCAGCCATTAGACGGATGAAAACAGAACAGTCAGTGACAAAGGAGTTATAGTGCCGGAAGAGGAAAGCAGACAATACCAGATCAATATCAGCGGCAACCGTTTCTCTATTTCCAGCCCGCATGGTGAAGAACATGTGCGTGAAGTGGAGAAATTCCTTGATTCCCAGATCAAGGAAGTATCAGAGCAAACTGAAGCTTTTGGACCATCAAGCATTGCTTTGCTTGTTGCTTTGAATTTAGCTGACAAACTGCTGACTCTCCAAAAAAGAGTTTCAAAGTACGATGGTATTGAAGATGATCTGGATTCTTTATGTTATCGACTGGATAAAGTTCTGGAAGTCAAATAATACAAAGGAACCAAGGCAAATCGGAACTTGCTATTTACAGATAGTTTGTTTTTTTGTGTTAGCTGATATATTGTCAGGTTTGAAAAAATCAAAATATTCTGTTTAAGTTATTTTAAACTGAAAAAATTTTATCTGCTTATGAAAGGAGTCTGCGGTGTTCGTGCTGTAAAACTTTTGCTACCTGATATAATCTGAAAGGAGTTCGTCACTGAAAGGGGTGCGCATGCCTGACTGAGCAGGAAGCCTGAACCTTTTACTACATTACTCCACCTTGTTGAGCCAAGGTAACAAAAGCCCCATTTTTACACACGGCATTGCGGGCTTCTCCACACTCTCAGTGCATACGATAGATACATCAAGTCATTCTTCATTCATTCCACTGGACCAGTTGATTTAAAATGAAGCCTCTGGTTACAGAGTTTCTGGACACACTGCGCAATAAAAAATACGCGCCAAACAGCATTCAGAGTCACCGCCTTGATCTGCGTAAATTTTTACAGTGGCTGGAAACAGACGAGGATAATTACGACAGCCAGGAACTGCTGGAAAAAATCCGCAAACTAAGTCCGGAAGATCTTGAATCCTACCTTAATAACCTGCGCCAATCCTATAAACCGCGAACACTGGCACGGCACATTTCATCACTTAAACTCTTTCTTGACCATCTTGAATTAAGCGGTCTGATCAAAATTAGTCCCGCACATCAGCTGCGTTTTCCGGAAGTGTTGCCTGAAGCGCCGGAAATACTTTCGCCGCCAGAAGTTGTGGCATTGCTGGAGTCCCCGTCCTTGGATCATTATCTGGGTTTGCGGGACAGGGCAATGCTGGAACTGCTTTATTCCAGTGGGCTTAAAGTTAATGAACTGCTTGGACTGGATGTTGAGGACCTGTTTCTGGATCTGGAATTTTTAAAGGTTCGTTCCAAGCGTGAAAGGATGGTGCCTATTACCACAAAAGCTGTGGAAGTGCTGCGGAATTATCTTGAGCAGGCCAGGGAGAACCGTCTGCTGAATCCGGATGATTCATGTCTGTTTCCGGGACGCAACGGCACACGCATGACAAGGGTTGGATTCTGGGCAATGATTAAAAAACACGCGCAGCGCTGCGGCATAAGCAGCTGCATCAATCCCAGAATTCTGCGGCACTCATTTGCCGTGCATTTGCTGCAGAACGGGATTGACCTGTCTGATATAAAGGAATTGTTCGGTTACGTCAGTCTGGACGCAACCCTGCAGTACGCGCATGTAAACCGGCCTGATTTTGTCAAGGTATATCATGAGCTTCATCCACGGGGCAGGAAACAAGCGGTAGAAGAAAAACAGTGAATCAGAGCAGGTGCTCCAGTCCATACACCAGTTCTTTCAGATGAATGACTTTTTTGCAGGCAAGGCAGACTCCGGGCATAAATGAGTCGCGGTGAATTGAATCATGCCTGATTTTCAGAGTCTGGCTTTGTCCTCCGAAAATCACTTCCTGATGCGCGACAAGTCCAGGAAGCCTGACTGAGTGGATACGAATATCTTCCGCGTTGGCACCTCGTGCACCCGTAAGAATTTCTTTTTCGTCTATTTTGCCAGGAACAGAATTCCTTGATTCAGCCAGCAGATTCGCAGTTTTGACCGCGGTTCCGGATGGTGCGTCTGCTTTACGGTCATGATGCAGTTCAATCACTTCCGCGTTTGGAAAATATCTGGCGGCATCTTGAGCGTACTTCATCATCAACACAGCGCCGATGGCGAAATTTGGAGCGATTACTCCGCCGTTCTGATGTTTTTCACAAAGCGACTGAAGTTCTGAGACCTGTTCCGGAAGCAGTCCGCTGGTGCCGATCACAGGTCTCGCACCGGATTTGATTATTTCTGTGGCGTTTTTCATCACAACCGCCGCGGTGGTGAAGTCAATAACAACCTGAGCGTTTGTATGTTTGATAGTTTCTGAGAGGTTGTCGTCCAGATCAGTCTGGGCCACCAGCTCCAGCTCGGGATCCTCGCTGACAGCCTTCACGGACTCCAGCCCCATCCGGCCTTTGGAGCCGTTGATTAATACGCGTATAAGACTCATGAATGCAGATGATTATAAATGTTACAGATATGGCGGATCAACTTGTATTCTCTAATGCTGATTAGATCTTGATGCAAATTCTGCGGTAAATTCAATGTTATAACTGCATGATCAGTGAAATCATTAAAAAAGACAAGACACGGAGCATCGAATGACTAAAGGATGTCAATTTTATGTGATCAGTACCAAAAAATCAGAGGAACTGGTGGACGGCTTATACCAGCTGACATTGGAGTGTGAAAATCGAATAGACGCGCATGGTTTTCTCTGGATTGATACAAAGGATAACATCCGGCAGATTCAGCTGCTGTTTGGTGAGTTAGTAATCGAATGGATCGCCGGGAAGGGGGTTCATTACAGCCGGACAAACCGTGCCACTGAAGTTCCGAAAGGAATAGGCTTTCATAAAGGGGTGCGTGTCCTGCTTCCGGTGGATGATTCGGAGACTATTGAGTCAATTTTAACAGAAGTCCGGAGCTCTGTCTTTCCTCCGGAATGGTCAGAAAAAATTCTGGAAAAGTTTTGAATACTAAAGAAGACCTTGCAAATAGAGGAATCTGCTGCAACTCTCAGAAGCCAAAGCCGTAGGTTACTACAAACATTCCGGTGAAGGCTTTGATATCAGTTGCTGTTTTATTTGCCGCAGCCGATGTCGCCGAAGTTTCTGTGCCGGACTTATGGGTGACTGTTATTTTGTCACTCAGCTTACTGCCTGTCAGGTACCAGTCAATTCCAAAGTATCCCCCCCAGTCAGCTGTCCATTCGTTGCCAATTCCGTAGTTAAACTGCGTAATTGAATACTCAATGTCATAACTGACACCTGAATAAACCCAGTCCGGATAAGTAATTTCATAAATGGCATAAGCAAACGGGATATTGAATGAATTGCCTACGTAGAATCTTCCATTGAACTCAGTAGTGCTGAAGTTGATGGTTTGAGATCTTGTTGAATAGCCTGTTGATTCGCTGTAATCGGTGTAAGAATAATCATACTTCCCGGTGCCCTGTTCAACCTGTTTGTTGCTGAACCACCTGCCAAACCGCCTACATCCTGTGCAAATGAAAGACTTCCGTAAAATAAAAACGAAAGGCACAGAATGCACAGTTTTCTGTAAAAAAGAATCCTCCTGTCCATGATTGGATGCCTCTATCTTCCTATGAAATATTTTATCTGCTGCAGCAGATTAAGTGAGTAATGATGCCCTCAGGAAAGAAATCCAGAGGACATCATGATTTTGGCTGGACTATGTATGCAATTACTGTGCTTTGGTGTGATTTAAGAAATATTCAAAACGCGAAGCCTACGGAAAGCACCAGAACTCCGCTTGAAGCAGAAACAGCATTTACCAGATCACCTAATGCCTCAGAATCCTTTTTTGCTTTATTAATATCACCAATTGATCCTGAAGTAGTGACTGTTGCTTCAGATTTTGTACTCAGAGCGTTACCTAATAAAAGCCAGTCATATCCAATCCATAATCCCCAGTCCATTAACCAGTGATTTGCTATAGTCAAGGTTGCTACATTCGCGTTGGCTTTTAGGTTCAGTGTTGCAGATCCGGAACTGTCCGTTGATGTTACTGTTGCGTCATAATTTCTCATGTGGTATCCGGCCAGCACATTAAAAGAGTTTCCAATGAAATATCTTGCAATCAGACCCTGGTTGGTATAGGTAGCTGTACCTTTAGAACCTCCGGATGATGAAGAATAATTGGCACTCCCCGAATCAAGTCCCAGCATCCAGTCTGAACCTAAAAACACGCCCAGCCTTGCAGGCGGGGCGACAATGCTCGCCGGATGTATACCGCCGGAGACAGCTAACATAATAATGCTATCAGCCCTGTTCCCGGCAGAATCTGCAGCAAAAACATAAGAGGTCATTGTTAAAAACGCAGATATGGTAAGAACAATTTTTTTCATGTTACTCCTTTTAATGATTATCCAGTGAAAACGGAATAACTACCGTTTCACGACCATGATTCTTCCAGAAAATACCGGCAGTTTCCAGAACAGTCTGAAAGAATCCCTCATTCAACAAACTACAAACGTACATTTGCATTAACTTCAATGCAAGTTATTTCTGCATTTTAGTTTTTCTTTCTTAATCATTTTCCATCTTGGGACAAAGAAGTTTTCTTGATTAACAAAAATTGTATTTTCGGTACTTTAGTCTTGTAAGCAAAAATTTAAAGGTGTATATGACATGCTTGAAGTTCAATCTCCTTACTCATCAGTCACGAGTTTTGTCGTGTCATCCCGGATGTTTGTGAGGGATCTTGTACAATATCAGCACTATATAAGATCTCTCTCTTCGGTCGAGATGACAAACCATAGACAATAAAATCAGTATCTTATGCGAACTCTTGAGTCAAGAGTTCCTTACACAAATACAGAGATGGCACACTTTTACTGGGAAGGAAGCGATAAGCACGGAAATCCTCATGAAGGCGCATTGGAATCGCCTAATCAGACTGAAGCCAGAGAGCATCTGCAGCAAGAGGGTTTTTTCAGGGTTCGCTTCTGGAAAATCCAGCAGTCCAGTCTGAACAAAGTTTTAAGCAACAGCGAGGTCACAGAATTTCTGCTGCAGCTGCACCGACTTCTGAAATCCGGAGTAGAACTGGATGACGCCTTCAGTTTCGCCATACAGGAGCAAAAGGACCGTGTTTTGTGCTTTCTGCTCTGCCGTGCGCGTCATGATTTGCGGAGCGGTCTATCTTTGAATGCGGCCTTGCAGCGTTATCAGGCCTTCCCGTCTATTTTGGGAAAAATGATTGAAGTGGCAGAAAGCTCAGGAAAGCTGACTGATGTTATGGGTATGCTGCTTGAATTTTACCAGTTTCAGGAAACAATCATTCAGGAACAGAAACGGCTGTTGAATTACCCTCTGGTGATTTTCTTTATTTTCATAAGCCTGTCATTGGGAAGTATTGTTTTTATTGTACCGATGTTCAAGCGCATGTACGTGGGACTGGGAGAAGATTTGTTCTGGATGACCAGGCTGCTGATGGATTTAAGCGACTCATTGCGCTTCAATCCGACAGGCTGGATTCTCGGAACGCTGCTGTTCACAGCAATTATTTATGCTGTTTACAGAACAATGGGATGGCATTGGCTGCTGAATCTGATCCCGGGAGGCCGGCACCTGCAGGAAAAGGTTCGACTGCTGTTTTACAGCAGGGGAATGGAAATCATGCTCAGCACAGGAGTTCACCTGCAGGAGGCCCTGGTGCTGGCAGAAGAGATGCTTCCCCGTCTGCTGCGAAGGAGAATTAGTCCGGTAAGGGAAGCAGTTGATTCCGGAATCCCGCTGCACGAAGCTTATGCGATGGTTACGTTTTTTTCCCCGATGTTTGTAAAACTGGTGGCGCTGGGCGAATCAAGCGGTCACCTGCCTTCGAGTTTTGCGCGTATCGGCATGCAAAACCAGGAATCACTGAAAAAAATTCTGTCCTGGATCAATACACTGATTGAGCCGGTTTTGATGATTGTGATCGCAGCCGGAATATTGGGATTTCTTTTATCGATGTACCTTCCTTTGTTCAGGATGGCTGAGAGGTTCTGATTCAAAAACAAGTTCTTCCCCGCAGTATTCCAGTGTGCGTTCCATCCAGGTTGGAGAATCCGGATGATGCACCGGAAAATCCGGAACATGCCCCAGTCCGACCTCCAGCAGCCGTAAAATCAATTTGGCCGTCAGGCCCCAGATGTCAAAGCCCTGATACTCAAAATGATGCACCAGCATAATGGACGAAGTTGTTTTCTTTTCCTCTGACCAGTGATTGTCACTTTTCATAAAAAAGGCAAGGGGCACCTTGAACACAGACTCAATTTCATCAGAATTGGGCACAGCTACAAAATCGTCCTGAATAAGCCCGACAAACGGTGTAACCAGATAATAATGCAGTGAGAGAATTTGATCCAGCGAACCGATAATTTCCACTTTTTCCGGATGCAGCCCAATTTCTTCCTGAGTTTCACGGAGTGCCGTATGCAGAGAATCAGCGTCATCGATGTCCTGCTTCCCGCCTGGAAACGAAACCTGTCCGGGGTGTGAACGCATTTCTCTGGAACGCTGTGTAAGCATAACATGCAGCCCTCCTTCACATTCCAGCAATGGGATCAACACTGAGGCATGTTTCCGCATTTGTGTGTTTTTCAGCGGCTGGTGATCAGCAAGACCGCGCATTATTTCATTCAACATAATCAATCAAGACGCAAAAAAAGCTGCTTGTTTTCCTGCCAGTATGTTTTGATAATTTTTAAAATATTCCTGCTTGCCTCATAAGAAGTCCTGGCAAAAGCCGGAGTGAACTGAATATTTTTTGGAGTGGTGTGTCCCAGCAAATCACGATTTAAGGCGCTGTCAAGCACAGCACATTGAGAACGTGTCTGCTCAACCTGAGGAGCAACAGGACTGCAGTGATTGAGCATTTCCATGGAAGAGTAAGCCGGCAGCTGAAAATGACCGTGCGCCTGCAGGATTGAACTGAAAGCATTGATTGCCGCCTGACTGCTCAGCAGACAACTGGTGTCCGGATTTGTTTTTATCATCGATTTGGCCATCTCCAGATCCTCTTTGGACTGCTCCCACGAAACCTTCGCGCGCTGAATGCTTCGTTTAGATTCTTGTGCTTTTTGCATGATTGTGTTATAAAAACAGTTCAGCTTGAAGAAATGTCACCTTTATTTTTATGAAGTCGTAATAAGTCAAAATAACGACCTTGTTTTTCATTCCCGGTTTTTACTATTCACATTTAGCGGATACTGTGCTCTTTGAGATAATGGTCAATTTTCAGAAAAGTGGGTTCATCAAGCGCGACTGTTCCGTTCACAACTCTGTTTTTCAGGTAGTCACAAACTTCACGGATCGTGATGATTGACCAGACAGGAACACCTGTTTTTTGCTGAAATTCAGCAATCGCGTCACTGCCCTGGGAATTGCTTTCCATCCGGTCAAGCGACACCAGCACTCCGGAAAATTCGACCTGGCAGATTTCGCGAATCAGTGAGACAGACTCGATCTTGGTTAATCCATCTGTGATGACGTCATCAACCATGACTACTTTGTCATCCTGCAGTGGCAGCTGCCCCACAAGGGTTCCCTGATCACCGTGTGTTTTTGTTTCTTTACGATTAAAGAAATAACCAATATTCCGGTTCAGTATTTTTGAAAGCGCTGCCGCCGCTGTCACACATAAAGGAATTCCCTTGTAGGCGGGTCCAAAAACCAGACTGCAGTCCGGAAGATTCTGCTTGATAGCGGAAGCATAGTATTGACCAAGTTCCTCAATCAGAGGACCGGTGTTAAATTTTGAGGAGTTGAAAAAGTATGGCGAGACACGTCCGCTTTTCAGTGTGAACTCCCCAAATTGAAGCGCCTCGGCGCGTACAAGGAATTTAGCAAATTCTTTTTTATAGTTTTGCATTTGACTTAAGCACTGTATTATGGGATATGTTTGAAAGCATATCAGTAAGTTTATAGCAACTCAATCCCGGATCATTTTATACTTCAATCAAATGGTTCCGGACAAATAACTGGAAAACAAGGAAACAAAAGATGTCTAAAGAACAAGGAAAAAGGCTGCAAAAAGCCATCGATGCATTGATGGTCTCATATAACGAACATCCGGATATAGAACATATCGGCACTATGGATATTCCGGCAAAGGAAAACATTGTCACCTTAACCGAAGACATACAGGTGCTGCTGTTTCCGGGATTGATCCGGCAGGAGTCCTTTGATAATCTCAACTTGCCCCATCTTGTCGGCCAGCAGACTGTTTCTATTTTCTATCGTCTAAAGGAAGCCATTGAACTTGTGCTTTGCTGGAAGGCTTCTCTGGAAGGAGAGCGCTGTCAGGAGAAACCGGAATTTGGAGCTCAGGTTGAAAACATTGCTTTTGAATTACTGGAATACATTCCGGAACTGCGTGAAATTCTGTCAGAGGATGTAGATGCAATTCTTCGCGGCGATCCTGCTTCCGTAAGCAAACGCGAAATTGTGCTTGCCTATCCGGGACTTCAGGCGGTAAGCGTGTACAGAATTGCGCATTTTTTGCACCAGAGAGGCGTACCGCTGATCCCTCGAATCATGACTGAACACATACACTCAAAAACCGGAATTGACATTCATCCGGGAGTATCAATCGGCAGGGGCCTGATGATTGATCACGGCACCGGAATTGTAATCGGCGAAACCGCCGTCATCAAGGATCAGGTGCGTCTTTATCAAGGTGTGACATTAGGCGCGCTGAGTCCGCAGCACTCACTGGCTAACCCTGACCTGAAACGGCATCCTACAATTGAAAACAATGTGATAGTATATGCAGGCGCTACAATACTGGGTAATGTGGTGGTTGGAGAAGGTTCAATTGTAGGAGGTAATGTCTGGCTGACGCACAGCATCCCGCCGCGCAGCCGTGTCTTTTTGAAAGATGCTGATTCCGTGCAGGAAGAAAGAGTGAAGGCAAGTTAGAATAAAGTTTTGCAAAAACGAATTGACTAAGTAGATAAAAACGTTAAAAATCAAACTAACAACCTCATGTATCATTCCCGCGAAAGCTGGAATCCAGGAACATGTAGGTGAATAGAATAATGGATTCCCGCTTTCGCGGGAATGACATCTGTGTAGTAATTCAGCAAGTAAGCATTAACCTGAAGCACATAGCTGAGTTAATAGTAATTTGTAGGATACAATAGCCCTGAACCGATTTTGTTTGATCCATAGAGCTTGTTCAACGGAGAAGAATCATGAGTGATATTGATTATGATGAACAGGTTAAGGCGAAATCACGGAAAAAGCTTAAACCTCCGCAAAGTTACAAAGTACTGCTGCATAATGACAATTATACCACAATGGAGTTTGTAGTTTTTGTGCTGGAAACAGTGTTCAGTAAAAGCCTGAGTGAAGCAACGAGGATCATGCTGCATGTACATAATAACGGGATCGGGATATGCGGATCGTTCAGTTACGAGGTGGCAGAAACCAAAGTGGAAACAGTGCATAGTCTGGCGGAGCAATATGAATTTCCACTGCTGGCAACAATGGAAGAAAACTGAGTCTCGGTTATGTTTACAAAAGATCTGGAAATGTGTTTGATGGCGGCCCAAAGTGAGGCCATTGACCGCCGCCATGAATATCTGTGTGTTGAACACATTCTCTACGCGCTGCTGCATAATGATGCCGGACTTAATGTTATCCGCAGCTGCGGAGGCGACACAAACATGATCAAGCAGGATCTGGAGGACTTCTTTTCTCAGCAGGAAGAAGTTGATGAAAACAAGCTTCCGCGCCAGACACGTTCGGTACAGCGCGTACTGCATCTGGCAATGATGCATGTAAACAGTTCCGGAAAAGCATCCGCCGATGTGGGCGATGTGCTGGTGGCAATTCACCGTGAATCACAGTCTTACGCCTCCTATTTCCTGCAGAAGCAGGACATCACGCGTCTTGATCTGCTGAATTATATTTCACATGGCATTGCCAAGGTGCCGGTGGAAGATGAGGAAGGCGACGGACATGATTATGACGGACATGAAGAAGAAGAGGATGAAGATGGTGAACACTCCCGTATTGAACAGAATCCACTCAAGCTGTACACACAAAACCTGAGTCAGCAGGCCCAGGAAAAACGCATTGATCCGCTGATTGGACGTGAAAATGAAATCAACCGCACAATGCAGATTTTGTGCAGGCGGCGCAAGAACAATCCTATTTATGTGGGTGATCCCGGAGTAGGCAAAACAGCTGTGGCAGAAGGACTTGCCCTGCAGATTGTTAATGGAGACGTCCCGGAAATGCTGCTGGAAACAGAAGTGTACGCGCTTGATATCGGCGCATTGCTGGCCGGCACCAAGTTCCGTGGTGACTTCGAACAGCGTATAAAGGCAGTGCTGAAATCGCTGGAAAAGAAACCAGGCACAATCCTGTTCATTGATGAAATCCACACCATCATTGGCGCAGGCGCCACCAGCGGTGGTTCGATGGACATTTCAAACCTGCTTAAACCAGCCCTTGCCAAGGGTGACATTCGCTGCATCGGCTCCACAACTTATGATGAATACAAAAAGATCTTTGAAAAAGACCGCGCGCTTTCACGCCGTTTCCAGAAAATAGACATCACTGAACCGACACTGCAGGAAACAATAAAAATCCTCAAGGGTTTGAAGTCACGCTACGAAAAGCATCACCAGCTGCGCTACACAAGCGGTTCACTGAAAACTGCCGCGGAACTTTCAGAAAAATACATCAATGAACGTTTCCTGCCCGATAAGGCAATTGATGTGATTGACGAGGCTGGTTCACTGGTCAGGCTGCGTACGGGATCAAAGCGGAAAACTGTAGGTGTTCCGGATGTTGAAAAGGTGATTGCCAGCATTGCCAGAGTTCCGGTGGAGCGTATGAATACCACTGATAAGGATAAACTGCGTGAGCTGGAAAAAGAACTGACGCTGCAGGTATTCGGTCAGGAAAAAGCAATCAGCACACTGGTGCAGTCAATCAAACGCTCCCGCGCCGGATTGCACACACCGGATCATCCAATCGGCTCTTTCCTGTTTACCGGCCCCACCGGAGTTGGGAAAACAGAGCTGGCAAAACAGCTGGCCTTCATCATGGGAATCGGCTTCAAACGATTCGACATGAGCGAGTACATGGAGAAGCACACCGTTTCCCGACTGATTGGCGCGCCTCCGGGATATGTGGGATTTGACCAGGGCGGACTGCTGACTGACGCGGTGCGTAAAAATCCGCATTGCGTGGTTTTGCTTGATGAAATTGAAAAAGCGCATCCGGATATTTTCAACATCCTGTTGCAGGTGATGGATCACGCCACACTGACAGACAATAACGGACGTGAGGCTGATTTCCGCAATGTTGTGCTGATCATGACTTCAAATGTCGGTGCCAAGGAAATGAGTTCCGCCACCATCGGATTTGGCGAAAGCACTCCCAAAGCTCCTTCAAAGAAAGCAATCGAAAAAACCTTCAGTCCGGAATTCCGCAACCGCCTTGACAGCATCATCACTTTTGCCGGACTTCCGGAAGAGGTCGTTTTGATGGTTGTGGAGAAAATGCTTGTAGAGCTGGAGGTCAAACTGCAGCAGCAGAAAGTGATCATAAATGTGACTGACTCCGCCAAAAGCTGGCTGGCCAAAAAAGGCTATGATCCGATTTTTGGAGCAAGGCCGATGGCCCGCACAATTCAGCGTGAAATTGAAACGGTGCTGGCAGATGAAGTTTTGTTTGGAAAACTGGAAAGTGGAGGCGAGGTCAGCATTGGTCTGAAAAAAGATAAGCTGACTTTCAAGTATTCCTGATCACAAAACATGTCGTATTTCATTTTTGATGGAGTACTGAATCCCGGCCAGCAGTACGAACTCAAAGGTGAAGAATCCCGTCATATCATCAAATCCCGCCGTCTTCGTCCCGGAGACTGCTTCCTGATTCAGGATCAGAAAGGTCAGCGTTTTGATGCATTGTTGAAAAGTTTTGATCGCAACGCCCTGATTTTTGTCCCGCAAAAATCTGCAGCGATCCCTGCTCCTTCTTCACTGCGCCTGGAAATTCTTCAGGCGCTGCCCAAACAAAAGGCAATGGATTTCATTCTGCAGAAAACCACTGAACTTGGTGTGAGCCGGCTTGATTTATTTTATGGCGCTTTTTCTCCAAATTCATTCCGCACCTCCCAACAGGAGCACCATCTCACGCGCTGGCAGCGCATTGTTTTAGAGGCCTCAAAACAATGCGGAAGGCAGCATCCACCTGAAATACAAATACATCCGGATTTAGCAGCAGCGCTTGAGACACTTCCGGAATGCCCAAACTCATGGGTGCTCTCACCGGAGGAAGCTGATGCTGTTTCATGGAAAAAGCTCGGCAAATCCGGAGATGATTTAATAAAACATCATCGTCTGCTGATTGGTCCGGAAGGAGGATTTCATCAGGATGAGGTGACGCTGGCAGAACATTCAGGATTTCGCCGGGTTTACCTTGGCCCCAGGATTCTCAGATCAGAAACTGCCGCGGTCAGCGCTGTCTCCATATTGCAGTTTTTGTGGGGTGATTTATAATAAATGCTGATTCGGTGATTAAGTCAAAATTGCTGCAACGTTGTAATCACCAGATTGACCGGGGAAAATCACAATGTTATCCCGGACTTGATCCGGGATCCAGATAAAACCCTGTATGGAAACAGGATTCGCGAGCACATTCCTGGATTCCCGCGTGCGCGAGAATGACAACGTTTTTACGGGAGTGTTTTAAAACACTTTTATCATCTTCGACTTGATCGGGGATAAAACACAATGTCATCCCGGACTTGTTCTGGGATCCAGACAACGCTCTGTTTAGCAACACGTTTTACGGGCACACCCCCTGGAATCCCCCTCACCTAAATCAACTCTGATTTAGGTGAGGGGGAATGACAAGTTTTCACATACGCATCTTTAATTACAACTCAACAAAACACATAATATGAGAAAAATTACCTCAAAATTATTACTACTGATCCTCGTACTCGTTTTTTCATTTTCACTGAATGCAAAAGGAACCATCCGCGGTCATTACAAGCTGGTTGGTAAAACACCCGCGGCGAACAGTGTAAACAAAGTTGTGTTTGAGGAATTCATGAATTTCGGCTGTCCCCACTGCAACAATCTGCATAAGGCCTCAAAAGACTTTCGCAAGAAAATGGCCGACAAAGTCGAATTCATTGATATTCCCATTGTGTTCCGCGGACAGGATGATTCCCCACTGCGTCTGTATTATGTAGCAAAAAAAATCGGCAAGGGCGATTTGATCAAGGATGAACTTTTCAAGGCCAGCTTCATCCACGGAGTGAATGTATTTGACCCCGGAATCACCAACTACCTTGCGCGCTCACTGGGAATCAGCAAGGAATTCCAGAAAGAAAAAAACAGTAAATGGGTCAACCGGCAGATCAGGGACGGCGAAAGGAAAGCGGCAATTTACGGCGTGTCCGGAACACCTACCGTGGTCATCCAGCAGGCTTTGAAAATGGACATCGGCCCCTACGGATCAATGGCCGGATTTGTAAAAAAAGTTCCGGAAACAATAGAAGACCTGAAGCAGTAATTTCATGAGTAATGAAACCCGCCATTCCGGAAAAAGTGGCGGAGCCATTTCTCCGGCACGAGAAAAACTCTCCCACCTGCCAAACCAGCCAGGAGTTTATCTTTTCAAGGATGATCAGGACAGCATCCTCTATATCGGTAAATCAAAATCCATCCGCAACCGCGTCCGTTCCTATTTCAACAGTTCCGCCAAGCACAATTTGCGGATCAGGCTGATGACCTCCCGCATTCATGATTTTTCCCTGATTGTCACAGACACCGAAGCAGAGGCGCTGATTCTTGAGGAGCAGCTGATCAAGAGGCATCATCCGCGCTATAACGTGGATATGAAAGACGGGAAATCATATCCGTACTGCAAACTGACTGTTGGAGAAATGTATCCGCGCCTGATGCTGGTGCGCGAAAAGATCGACGCCAAATCTGAGTATTATGGTCCGTATCCTTCAGTGAAGGACGCAAGACAGGTTCTGAAAGCGGTGATGACATCTTTCCCGCTGCGTACCAGCAAAATGAAACTGGACGGCACAAGGACTTACCGGCCCTGCCTGAACTTCCAGATGAAACGCTGTCTTGCTCCTTGCAGGGGTGTTGTCCCCGTGGAAGAATACGCCAAAATTGTGCGGCAGGTCAGGTTGTTCCTCAAGGGACACGACAAGGAACTGCTGAAGGAACTTGAGCAGAAAATGAAACAGTCCTCTGAAAAACTTGAATTCGAAAAATCAGCGCAGTACCGCGATCAGATTCAGGCCACGCGCCGCATTTTTGAAAGACAGATGGTGCTTGAGGTGCAGGGCAAGGATCAGGATGTATTCAATCTTTTCCGTGAATCCGATTCCACAGGAGTGCAGGTTTTGTTCATCCGCAACGGCAGGCTGCTGGGGACAGATTTTTTCTTTTTTGAGGACAGCAATGAAGCATCAGATGACAATCTGCTGGGACAGGCGCTGCACCGGATTTACATGCCGGAAGGTTCAATTGTTCCCCGTGAAATTCTACTGCCCTTTGAGTATTCGGACAAAAAACTGCTTGAGGAGGCGCTGAATAAAAAATCCCGGCATCGTGTTTATGTTGTCTGTCCACGAAAAGGCCGAAAAAAGGAATTGGTTACAATGGCCTACAACAACGCCAAGGTTAATCTTTCCGAGAAGCGCCGGCGTTACGTAAAAAACAAGGATATCCTCAAGCATGTAAAGTACGAAATAAAATTGAAGCGGCTGCCAACGGTGGTGGAGGCTTTTGACATTTCGCACCTTTCCGGAACAATGACGGTTGCCTCAATGGTTTGCTGGAAAAATAATTCGCCCTCAAACCAGGATTACCGCAAATATAAAATCACCAGCATTTCCGCTTCAGATGATTTTGCGGCCATGAAGGAAGTTCTTACCCGCCGCTATAGCCGCGTACTTGCAGAGGCCGGCACGCTTCCGGATTTGATCTTGATTGACGGTGGAAAGGGGCAGATAAATATCGCGGCCAAAGTGCTGGAAGAACTTAAAATCTTGAATAAGGTTGACCTGATTGGACTGGCAAAAGGACGTTCTGAACGCAAAAGGGGACGAAGCCGCGGACAGAATGTGGATTATGAATATGTGGTAAAACCGAACCAGAAAAATGAAATCCGCATGCGCCGTGATTCTGATGTGCTGTATTTTCTGCAAAACATCCGGGACGAATCGCACCGCTTCGCCATAGAGTTTCAGCGCAAGCTCAAACGCAAGCATACTCTGCATTCCAAAATTGATGATGTCCCCGGAATCGGCCCCAAGCGCCGGCGAATTCTGCTGAATCACTTCGGAAGCTTAACCGGCCTGAAGCAGGCATCTACGGATGAAATTCTGCAGGTTCCGGGAATTCCGGAAAAACTTGCCATGGAAATTCAGAGTCACCTCAATCAATAAAATACTTTTTGAATCCTTATAAAAACATTTTGACAAAAAATGTAATCAATAATAGAATATTGGGTTGCTTGTCCCCATCGTCTAGAGGCCTAGGACTCCGCCCTTTCACGGCGGCAACAGGGGTTCGACTCCCCTTGGGGACGCCACCTTAAAACAACCATTTCCACACCGTGCCTTCCAGTTCCTGATATTCCTTACCAAAATTATCGTTATTAAACTGGAGTGTCAGCTGGAAAAACCTGGCCGAAAGGCCTGTCACTGCTCATGGGGACGTAGCTCATCTGGTAGAGCGCAACGCTGGCAGCGTTGAGGTAAGGGGTTCGATCCCCCTCGTCTCCACCACCCCCCTAATACCCTATATAATACACTGAAATAAAAGGATTAATTTCAATGGTACAATGTACCAATGGTACAAGTGTAATGGTACAATTTTAGCTCTAAAACAACTGTGATTTATAACTGATCCAGGATGCATGATTTAGTCACTTTTTTCAGCAATAGCACTTCTATTAATAGAAAAAATATATGTACGATAATCGTGCAATCGAACATATAAACCTATTTTCTACTTAATTTCTTGGTTCAATAAGTATTAAATTGAAGCGCATAAAATCCCTCCTCCTATCCAGAAGAAATAAGAAATATATTCTTTGAAATTGATTTTGGAAAATAAAAGGATAAGATAAGGATCACTAATTCTTCACAGTCAGACACCCTCCAAGTAAAATCCCTCCTCTAAATTGGATAAAAGTATTGACATACATGAAATAAGGTCTACTATGCGCAATTATATCGGATTGATTCGATAATCTATTTGTAAAATGTTGGAAATGTAATTCTTTAAACCTTCTTCTTTCGTTACTAATCGAGGGAAAAGATGGGCAGGTTTTTACACATTTTTCTAATTTCCCTTTTTAGTTTCGCCATTATCTCATGTGGTGGTGATGAAGAGGATACTGATAAATCCTCTAACAATAGTACTACTTCAACTGACAACTCAAGCACCAGTAGTGATAACACCACTACAACACTTACTGATTCAACAGCACCAACAGTCTCATCAATCTCACCGACTGACAACCAAAGTTCGGTATCAATTACTGACAACATCACAGTGACCTTCTCTGAGGCAATGGAGCCCAGTTATGTCACAACTAGCACATCCGACACATTCTGTGCAGGAACTATAAGGGTTTCTTCTGATAACTTTAGTAATTGCGTAAGAATGTCCTCAGAACCATTAAGTTCAAATTCAAACAAGACATTTACACTAGA
>LUQO01000076.1 GCA_001627865.1 SAR324 cluster bacterium REDSEA-S27_B3 | reverse complement strand
AAAACCAAATATTTGTCTAAAATAGTTTTTACGTGACCATCAAGTATTAAACAATAATAAATTCAAATGTACGAGAAAAGCATCAAGCACTTCTGAACAGTTTGGTTAACACAAACTCCCGGTGGCCAAGCGCTTCGGCGCAGGTGTAACGTCCATTGGCGGTGCGAATTGTACATTTGATCAGTTCATCTCCAGCCTGATCCAGATCCATCTCACGTTTTAGGATTCCGGAAACGTCCACATCAATGTGCTCGCTCATGGTCGCCGCAGTATGTGGATTTGCTGTGAGCTTGATTACGGGTTCAATAGGGTTGCCAATCACATTGCCCTGTCCGGTAGGAAACAGATGGACCGTAAATCCTGCAGCAGCCTGCAGAGTCACGCACTCAGCAGCAGCAGAGGAGGTATCCATGAAATATAATCCCGGTCCTTGTGCGGGTTCCTCAGCAGGTTCCAGCACGTCAATAAAGTTTGTATTTTTGCCAATCTTCTGGAAGTTGCCAAACGCCTTTTCCTCAATCGTTGTTAAACCACCCGCAATGTTGCCCTTGGTGGGCTGCGATTCAGAAAGATCGTTTGTCTTGTTTTCCATTATGAAATCATTGTAATCGTTCCATGTTTTGAGGAACTTCTCTTTTGCTTGCGGATTTGCTGCTCGCGTTGCGCAGACTTGCTCTGCTCCTGTCAATTCAGAAGTTTCGCCAAAGCATAGATGTACGCCCAGCGGATCCAGTTTATCCATCAGGTTGCCGACTGTTGGATTGGAACCAAGTCCTGAAGTGGTGTCTGATTCTCCGCACTTGACTGAAATCCAAAGGTCAGAAAGCGGACATTCCTCGCGCTGAAGTTCGGTTGACCATTGTACAAATTCCTGCGCTTTTCGGGATGCTTCAACAACAGTTAAGAGATCTCCCTTGCCTTCGATGCTGAATCCGGCAACAGGTTTGCCTGTTTCTGCAATTCCGTCAACAACACGTTTAGTCCAGCCGGGTTCAATTCCGATTACCACCGCAGCTGCAACATTCGGGTTGCGTCCTGTACCAATTATTGTTCTGAAAAAAAGTTCCAGGTCTGCACCAAACTGCAGCCTTCCGTAACTGTGCGGTATTGCCAGTGTACCCTTGATATTGTTTCCCACCATCTCAGCTGAAGCATTTGAGATGTCATCAACAGGAAGTATTATCACATGATTGCGTACACCTACCCGCCCGTTATCACGACGATAACCATAAAAAGTCTGAGGCCATTTTTCCATCACCACCTCTTTGTCTTTACGTTGTGAACATGAACATAACCTCCCCTGGGTATGTCATCAATAGCACGCCCGATGTCATTTCCATACTTTACGATAGTGTCACCGTTTTTAATATCTGTAAGCGCGAGCTTGTGTCCAAGAGGAACTTCCGCAAGTGCTTTCAGTGTTTCTGTTTTGTCATTTTCCATGATCCAGCCTGTGACTTCCTGTCCCGCTGAAACTTTTTCTACAACCACGACTCCTACTGTGTCAGAAGGTTCATGGGCAATAAAATGAGGATTCATAATTAACCTTTCAGTTTGTTATTTTTGATTTTGACAGTAAAAACATTAGTTTTGAAATCTATTAGAGTCAACAGATATTTTTTGACACTAATTTTTTGCATCCTGAAGAAGTTGCCATATTTTTTGCGGGTGTGCCGGCATATCAAATTTACGCACACCTTGATCCCACAATGCGTCCAGTATGGCATTGGCGACTGTTGGGATTGAACCAACTGTTCCAATTTCTCCCACGCCTTTGGCCCCAAGGGGATTAGTTTGACATGGAGCGTCAGTGTATGTTGCAGAATCAAAAACCGGCAAATCATCGGCTCGAGGCATTGCGTAGTCCAGAAAAGACGCTGTAAGCAGTTGTCCTTCAGGATCATATACTGAGTGTTCCAACAGCGCCTGTCCTGCTCCCTGGGAGATTCCGCCTTTTATTTGCCCATCTACAATCATAGGATTGATCATATTGCCGGCATCATCAACGTTCCCGTACCTGACAAGACGCACGTTACCGGTTTCAGGATCAATTTCCACCTCGGCAATATGGCATCCGTTGGGCCAGCTGCGCCCTTCCACTGTTTTCACGGTTTCAGTTGAAAAGCTTTGTTCGGTTTGTTTTGCGGCCAATTCAAATAGACCAACACCGATTGAGGTTCCTGTTACCTCAAATCGTCCGTTTTTGTAGAGTAAATCCGCTACGGCTGCTTCCAGTACCTCTGCAGCCAACTCCTTGCCTTTTTGCAGGAAATCGTTTGTCCCTTCCAATAAAACGCTTCCGCCGACAAAGAGCGAGCGTGACCCAAAACTTCCCATGCCTTTTACAAGTTTTGTGTCACCAAGCACCACTTTAATTGAATCCATTGAAATTTGGAGTTTTTCAGAAAGAAGTTGGGTGAAAACTGTTTCCAGCCCCTGCCCCATGTTCTGAGTTCCGGAGAATAATGTAACCTTTCCATCTGATTGTGCTTCAATCCGGACTGTTTCAGATAAATCACCTCCGGTCCACTCAATGTAGCATGCCAGGCCCCTTCCACGCAGCATACCACGTCTATCTGATTCAGCTTTGCGTAGTGGAAATCCATCCCAGTCCATCAACTTAACAGCCTTTTCTAGTACAACAGGGAAATTACCGCTGTCGAAAACTTCTCCTGCCAATGTTTTGTACGGCAGACTTTCTGAGGGGATGATATTGTTTTTGCGTATTGTAACCGGATCAATGCCCATTTCACGTGAAGCCATGTCCATCAATCTCTCCATTGGGTAGATTCCTTCCGGACGTCCGGCGCCTCGATAAGCGCCGATTGGAGCAGTATTAGTGAGTACACAGCGTGTGTCCAGATACATTGCGGGAATATGATATACTGAAGTAATCACCTTGCACATCAGCCCCAGTGGAATCAGCAAGGCGGGATTAATCAGGTAAGCTCCTGTATTAGCAAGTGTATTTACCCTTAAAGCCAGGATTGTTCCTTCAGAATCAAATGCCAGTTCTGCCACATTCCTGTGGTCACGTCCATGAACAGAAGCTTGAAACTCCTCTGTGCGTGTAGCTGTCCATTTAACCGGTCGTTTTAATTTTTTTGTGGCAAAGACCACTAAAATATCTTCCGGATAAACGGCTACTTTTGTACCGAATCCCCCGCCTATATCTCTAACAATTACTCTCAGCAGTTCCGGATTGAGCTGGAATACTGAGCACAGGAAATCATGTAATCTTGTGGCACTCTGGTGCGATGCATGCAGTGTAAGCGTTCCTTCGTCTTGATCAATATCACAAAGCAGTCCACGGGGTTCAAGAGGGCTTCCCACTACACGATTATTGATTAAATCCATGCGGGTTATATGATGTGCCGTTGAAAAGATTTCATCCACTTGCTTTGCATTACCCAGACTTTCGGCAGCAGCAATATTGTCCGGAAGTTCAGCGCACAAACGTGGCGCGGTCGGATTTGCTGCTTTTAGTAGATCAGTCACAGCAGGATATTCTTTGTATTCAACTTCAAGGCATTCTGCAGCTTCAATCGCCTGCTCCCTTGTTTCTGCCACCACTATGGCCACAGGCTGTCCCACAAAACGTACCATTCCCTGAGCCAGGGCATGATATGGTTCCGAAAGCGCCAGTTTTCCTCCCGGACGTTTGTAAGGAAGTGTGACGGGGATGGGGAGAATACCGTCACTTATCAAATCTTCGCCGGTGAAGACAGCCAGCACTCCGGACATATTTTTTACTGAATCGGAATTCAGGATGTTAATTTTTGCGTTGCCACAATATGAGCGGACAACATGCAAATATACCTGTCCAGTGATGTTAAGGTTATCTACAAACCTGCCTTTTCCTCTGAGCAGACGATCATCTTCAAGACGATGCATGGTTTGTCCGCTTTTACCAATAACTGTGTTCATTATCTGAATTTAGTATTAAAAGTGATTTCAAGCCGCACAAGACACACGGCTTTGTGGTACCCGTCCCAGAACATCACTGATGAAACGTCCGGTTTCAATTAGTTTGTTCAAATCAATGCCTGTTTCAATACCCATTCCGTGAAGCATGAAGACAACATCCTCTGTTGCCACATTCCCAGTGGCGCCTTTGGCATAAGGGCAGCCACCGAGGCCCGCAACAGATGAATCGATTACTGATACTCCAAGTTCCAGGCAGGCATAAATGTTAGCCAATGCCTGTCCTCGTGTGTCATGGAAATGCAGTGCTATGTTTGAAACAGGAACTTTTTTCGCTACTTGCTGCACCATGTTCTTTGCTTGTAATGGAGTGCCGGAACCGATTGTGTCCCCTAGAGAAATCTGGTAGCAACCAATGTCTGTCATTTTTTCCGCAAGATCAACCACGTCTTGAACAGGGACATCACCCTGGTAGGGACAGCCGAGCACACAGGAAATATAGCCACGTACCGGAATAGCATTTTTTTGAGCTTCCTTCAAAACAGGACGGAAACGTTCGATTGAATCCGCAATGGAACAGTTGATGTTCTTCCTCGAAAAAGCTTCCGATGCGGCGCCGAACACGGCTACTTCTTCCACGCCTGCTTCCAGTGCCCATTCAAATCCTTTCAGGTTTGGAGTAAGCACAGGATAGGTAACTCCGGTACGACGTTTTATACTCGAAACCACTTCGTAAGCGTCCTTCAACTGCGGAACCCATTTTGGACTCACAAAACTTGTTGCTTCAATTTTAGTCAAACCTGCATCAGCAAGTTTTTCAATAAGGGCAATTTTTGTTTCAGTTGGAACCGATTGCTTTTCGTTTTGCAGTCCGTCCCTTGGGCCGACTTCTACAATCTGTATTTTTTTTGGAATCATATTTCGAATTATTGACTTTTCAAATCCATGTTAAGGAACTTTATTTGGACAGGATTTGGGCTGTAAGGCTACCATTAAATCAGGTTAATTTAAAATTAATTCTGCCAAAGGCAAACTTAAGCATGTTGCTGTTTTTATTTAAGTCCAATAGAATATCGGTCAATTTGTGTGGTAATTACTTTTCAACTTTCATTGAAATTTAATGGGAACAATATCAATGCAATTCAACAAGTACCAGGAACGTGTAATCGAAACAGGTCGAAAAAAATCCGCTAAGCTTGTACTACCGGAAGTCAGCGATCCTCGAGTGTCCCTGGCAAAAAGACAGCTCATGGATTTAGGTTACAACTTACTGGAACCGCAGGATTTTCAAGACAGGAAAGAACAGTACCGGCAAAATCTTGAGCAGGAACATTTCTTCAAAAAGATGTCTGATGAAGCAAAAAATCAATTCATGGAAGATCCTTTGAATTTTAGCATGATGATGGTCAGAAATGGAGAAGCAGATGGGCTGGTTGCAGGCGCCATTACTCCAACAGGAGATGTGCTGCGTGCCGCAATCAGGATTGTGGGGATTAAGGCTGAATCCAAATGGGTTTCAAGCAGTTTTTTTATGATTTCTCCAAATGCCGACAATGCATTCACTTTTGCTGACTGTGCAGTTATTCCGGAACCAACCAGTGATCAGCTGGCATCAATCGCCGGTGAATCTGCTGAGTTCCATCGACTGTTGAGTGGAGAAGAACCTCGTGTGGCATTTCTTTCTTTTTCAACAAAGGGCAGTGCGAACCATCGCCGGGTTAGGCATGTCAGGGACGCAGTTAATACATTTTCAGAAACACATCCTGAAATTCTGCATGATGGAGAACTTCAGGTTGATTCCGCGATTGTTCCTGCTGTGGCTTCACATAAAGTGAAAGATTCTCCGCTGGAAGGGAATGCCTCCGTACTGATTTTCCCTACTTTGGAAGCAGGAAATATAGCTTACAAAATAACCGAGCGTCTGGCAGGTTATACTGCATTGGGACCGCTGCTGCAGGGATTAAAAAAGCCCGTTCATGATCTGTCAAGAGGCTGTTCATCATCAGATATATTTAATGTGGCCACTATTGCGGCGATGCAGAAATGAGCTGACTCTTTTAGCAAAGAAAGCTTCATTTTACTTTAACCTTTAATCAATTCACAAAGTGTTATTATGAATTATCTAAAAAAAGTTTTTGTTGCAGGTTTGTTAATTTTATTAACAGGGAGTGCTTACGGATTTGAAATTGAGCGCAGACGCGAGATGTTTTCCAAACAGTACGGACATCTATTTGTCCCACTGCCCTATTCACTGCCTGGTCTGGGTGAGGGTTTGCTGATTATCGGAAACTTCGGAAATATTGCGGACACGACTACTGATTTTGCAACAATTCTTGGCGCTGGTGATGCAGAATTTATATTTGGGTTTTTAAATGAATTATTTGTCTGGCCTGAATATGTATACCTGCAATACCTTAAAGCACGCGGTTTCAAGTACGCAATCACAAATTACAGGTTAAGAGGCATGAACACAGAAAAGGATGATTTTGTTTATGCTCATGGAAAATATTGGGATTATGACGCACCTACTCTTAAATTAACCCTTTATGACAGAATGCTGGAAATAGGTTTAGGGAGATCAAAACAAAAAGGAAGCTTTAATAAATTTGTTGCTCCTGATAAGGTTGATCTCACAAAACCAGGAGTGACAGTCACAGAATTTGATCCGCCGCTTGAAGTAAATTTGGGTGACAGGCTGGAATTTATGGCCAGAATTGACTATACGGATGATTACAGGGATCCACGAAAAGGCATACGCAACATACTTTACTATGACAGGCAGACTGCCAGTTCAAGCTCAGAGCCTTCATTTGATGTAATCACAAATGATCTTCAGGTGTATATTCCAATGCTGGAAAAAAGCACATTGGTTTTCAACCTGACTTTTTCGGACGCAAATGTACGAACAGAGGGTGAGACTGATCTTGAAGTATTAAAACAGAAAAGTAACTACTATCTTTGTGACTATTCACCAACACCTGAATCCTGCAGAGATATCACACTGGGTAATGCGATCAATACCAGAAACATTAATAAACATGGGACGTCACTTTTTTTAGGTGGACCTGACAGATTACGTTCCTATCCTCAACAGAGATTCCAGGGAGCCCATACTCTGTATTTTGCTACAGAATTCCGCTGGAATTATTCTGCATCAGAAGGTGAAAAAATTGATGTGTTTTTCATGCAGGATTTGATAGATGAGATGCAGGTTGCATTTTTTTTCGAACAGGGTGCCATATCTGAGACTAAAGCTGATTTAGGCAAGACAGTCAAATCTTCATTTGGTTCAGGATTCAGATTCTTAAGTGGTTCAGGAAACTTGTATCGTGCTGATTTTGCAACAGGGGATGAAGGTCCGCAAGTTTCTGTAATTATTCAATATCCCTGGACTTACAGGTTGTAGTATATTGTATAAAATACGGACTTGATCGATATCAACGCAGGTAATAATTCTATTCTGAATTTATTAGCATTTTTGTGTCTATGAAGAATATATAATCTAATTCGAGTTATAGTAGTTAAAGTGAGTGATAAACAAACTATTGATATTATTGATAAAGTAAACACGCTGACTTTCGATATCTTCGGTACTGTGCTTGATTTGGCCGGAAGTCTTATTCCTCCGCTGGACGAATTGCTGAAGAAGTGTCATTCGCCAGCATCAATTTCAGGAGCAGATGTATGGCAACACTGGCGTTTAAGGCAGCGTTTAGAACAATACCAGGATAACCTGATGATGCTTGGACACAGTGGGTACCTGGAAGTTAAGAAGAGGGCGCTGCTTTACACACTTCGTATGCTGAAAATCGAATTTACTGCTGAAATAATCGAAGAGTTTATGACAGCCTATCAGGAATTGATTCCGTTCCATGATGCGATTGAAGGACTTAAACGGCTTGGGACTAAATATAACCTGGTGATTTTGTCCAATGGTGAAGAATGGTATCTGGAGAAACTGGCAAAGAACAATATAGGCATAGACTTTCATGCGGTACTGTGCGCTGAGATGGTGGGGCAGTTTAAGCCTCATCCTTCGGTTTACAGGTTTGCAGCAAATAGACTTATTCTGGAGCCGCACCAGATCATGATGGTTGCCTCACACTCCTTTGATATACTTGGCGCTCGTCACAGTGGATTTAGAGGGGCATATGTAAATAGATATGGATTGCCCTATGAAGAATCCGAATTGCGTCCGGATTTAGTAGTAGATGACTTTGATGAGCTTTGTGTAAAACTGGGGGTATGATTGCTGGATGATACTGAAAATAAACGAAAATATCAACTGTATATTGTGTAAAACATTCTGAGTGACATAAAAATCATGAACAGTGCAAAAAAGCGTTTCAATCTGTCTTTGTTCAAACTGTGAGCAAGTTTAGCTCCATTTGGGACCATAAACATGGTCATGGGAATTATGCAGACAAAACCAACCAAACTAATGTATCCGAAACTTAAAGGAGGAAGGTTTAGGGTATCCCATCCGCTGAAAATATAGCCGATAGTCCCAGGCAGTGATACTGTCAAACCCAGTGCCACAGATGTTCCAATTGCATTTAAAAGAGAAAAGCCAAATGCTACCAGGAATACTGTAAAAAATACACCTCCACTAATTCCCATCATTGCTGAAAACATCCCAATCAGTCCTATAGCGCTCCATGTAAAAAATGATGCAGGTAATTTGCTTCCAAAAACAAAATGATTTTTTTTAAATAAATTCAGGGCAATCACCATAACCAGGATGGCAAATATTGCTCTCAACACATTTCCATCCAGGCCGCCTGCCAGCCATGAACCAAACAATGATCCGCCTGCTGCGGGAAAAGCCAGATTTCTCAATGTCCTTAGATTTCCGGAACCTTGCTTAAAATAAGTCCATGCTGAATATGCAGAAGTTGGAGCAATTATTGCCAGCGAAGTTCCTATCGCCAAATGTGTTGTAAATGCACGAGAATAGCCCAGTTCATCAAATCCATAAAGTAAGGCAGGAACCAATATAATTCCGCCTCCTATGCCAAACAGTCCGGCCAGAAATCCCGCCACTGCGCCTGAGGCAAGCATCAATGTTATCAAATAAATTAGTTCATAATTCAGAAAATCATAACTCATAAGGATGAGAGCTGCTTTGAAAACGTGAAGTAACTTAAGAACTGTTTGTATATAATTTAAAAGGGGTTAATTACTGAAATTATTAGTGTTTATTTAGAATAATAAAACAATAATAAATTTTCAGATTATCAGTCACCTGTATAGGGGGGATCGCCGGGAGACCTGTACCTGTCCATTGGGCTGCGAAGGCAATCGCTGCCGTAATAATGACCGCTTCCTTCAGGGGTGCCCATTAACAAAAAGATGCTTGCTGATGCTCCTTCTTCGGGAGATTTCATCCCCATTTCAGCAGGAGTCTTTCCACCAGCCTCTGCCATCGGCCTGGTTAAATCAGTTTCGATGAAGCCTGGTGTGCATGCATTAATGATAAGATTTGGAATTTGCCTTGCCAGGTATATGGTATATGCGTTGGTGCAGGCTTTGGATAAACCATAAGCAGTTCCCAGTCCTGAACTCTGTCCCACGGTTTCCCCTGATTCAGAACTTGCTTTCAGACTTTCATTCATAAAAGTTTCAATCTCCGCCCAGTTAACTTCCGGATTTGTGAGGAGTCTCTTTACTTTCTCACTGCAGCCTGCAAGAAACATCGGGCCTGACGCTGAAGTTACATTAACAATTCTTCCTGCTGTTGTGTCCAGCAGTGGGATGAACACCTCACAGACACGTTTAATACCATAAGTATTTACCTGCAGTATTTTATTCATTCCGGATGTACTGTTTCCAATTCCGGCGTTGTTTACAATGCCGTATAGTGTACCTGCATTCTTTCCAAATTTTTCAGCTACTTCCTCTGCAGCGGAATTAACTGAATCGTCTTGTTCTACATCGATTTTAATTAAATCAATCCGATCATTCCATTGCTGATTACTATTTACTAATTCATTTAGGGTATGCTGTCCTCTGCTTAAGTCCCTTGATCCAAGCAGCACATAAGTGTCACTATATGACTCAAGTAGTTTTTTGACTGTAGCCAGCCCAATTCCCTTGTTTGCTCCTGTAATTAATATGCGTTTCATTTCTGTTCCTTGTTATAGAATTAATGTTCAACTTCAAAATATTGCATCAAAACAAATACCTGCAAAATCCCTGGTTAGGTTAACTGAGGTTTTATTAACCATAGCTAAATCCCCACTATTTCAACCATCATAACTGCGAGCTCCGGTATTCCTGTGCCAGGTTCGGAAAAGGTGCCTTTTAGAGGCAGGATCTTCATGATCAGTAAATTGACTGCGAAAATGAACCAGTTCCAGATTGTTGAGAAACTGGAGCTGTCCCCGTTTCAGTGGATCTTCAATCCAGAGATCCGGAGAACTGACCACCTGTGTTAGCAATTCAAGTGAGTCCTTGAGTTCATCATCCATTTCTTTTTCAGCTAATCTATAACCTTTTTGAACAAGGGAAATATTAACACGAGACTTGAGCTGACTTCCGTTCCAGTAAAATAATGGGGCCATTGTCAATTTTGCAGCACCTTCAGCATGTTCTTTCTGTCGGTCAAAGAGCATGGGACAGTAAAGCCTTTCGAGTTGCTTCGGATATTTTTCAAGCATCCGGTTGTGAACTGAGTATAGACTGCAAAAGCGGCTGGTTCCTCCTTTTAAAGCCGGATTATTGCAGAACAGTCCCACGTATTCCGGAAGACTGATTCCGAATGCATTGTCATTATGAAAGAACAGCTCAACATTGGTGTATGAACCCCGAACTCCATAACTAAATGACTGTCCGGTATCAGTTACGTCATAAAGCATTGTACCGTCCCATTTCTGGGCTACTGTGCGTCCAATAAGCTGTGAAATAACCCAATAGCAACCAACCAGTTCTTTTTCACCGATTTCTTCCATCGGCATAGGTTCAATCACGCAGAATCCACAGCCGTGATCCAGTATTTTTTTGGCTTGTGAAAAAATCCGCCTCAATTCAGGAATTTCAAATTCGGCCGGTTCTCTCAGTTGCAGGGGCAAAGGATTCTTTGATATTGTGTCTGCCATTTTGTGAATCTCTTCCAGAGCTTTCTGAGTAAAATTTATTTTCCAATCTGTGTCAGAAAGGTCATCTGCGAGCCATACTTTTGGTCCATCTTTTCTTTGATCCATCATCTGTGATTGTGCCCCAGGTGTAAGATCAAGAACTTCGGGTAAACCTGTATTATTCATTCTTAAATTACTTAAATTGCCTCAGGAAATAGAATTACAAGCAACTCAATATTTTTTGGATGAATCTATCCTTTTATATATCCAAATTTTGAGTCCTGAATCAATAATTTGTTAATGGGAAATTTTCAAATGGTAGAGTTTGAAAATATTCTTTTTTGCCTCTTGAAAACACAAAAGGTATTTTTCATATTTTACATTGTTTACTCATGTTTTATCAGACAGCGTGTGCCACACTGGCGGAACGCAGAGAAACGCAAAAACAAAGAATCAGCGAAAAAGTACTAAGTATCCCGGCCAGCAGGAACGCATGACTGAACTGGATTCCTGCGGCCCATCCCGCAAGCAGAGCTCCAAAAGCGCCGAGCCCATCCATCAGTGTGAAGGCAAATCCGAGGGTGGTGCCCTCGCGGCTTCCGGTGAATTCCACTGCGGCGGCCAGAATAGATGAGCGTATTCCCTCAAGTAGTCCGACGCCGACCAGCAGGAACACGATAATCATCAGCAGCATCCCAAAGTTTTCCAGAACCGGAATCATGAAAGTGCATACAGCCGCAATGGCAATACCGAAAACTATCACCCTGCGTCTGCCTGCACGATCAGAGAGCCTTCCCATCAGAGGCTGCATGAAAGCCCCGAATAAGACCATCATTCCAAAAGCAAAACCTGTCATGGTGGAGCTTAATCCGTGAAATTCCCTGAGGTAGAGTGGAATCATGCTCATCAGGGCCACCAGCGACATATGGTAGCTGCTGATCAGGCAAATGATTAAGAGTCCTCTTTTTTTAGTCCAGCTTTTCCAGAGATGCTGAAAATTTTCCTTCGAAAAGGTCTTTCGCTTCGGCTGTTCCGGCACCCATTTCCGGATATGAAGAAAGATGACACCTACCAGCAGGGTAGGCAGGATGATCCAGTGCAGGGTCTCACGCCAGTCCATTGAAGCCAGCAGAAATCCGACAATCACCGGGCCGATCACAGCCGAAAGAGTTCCGCCGATGGCATGGAAGCCCAAAGCTTGTCCCCTGTTTTGCGGGTCAGACTGCACCAGTATGGCCGTCGCCAAAGGATGCCAGGCTGCGTCACCGCAGCCCGCCAAGGCAAACAGAAGCGCCAGAGACCAGAAATCAGGTGCCCAGGAAGCGAGCAGGTAACCGAGCCCGACCCACCAGAAGGTAAGCATCAGAAGATTTCCCCTATTCCTGAAAGAATCTGCCAGCAAACCTGCCGGAAGATAACCCAAAGCACTGCCCAAACTGTGAAGGGTCAGCAACAACCCAACCTCCATGGGGTTAAGTCCCATTTCCAATGCGATTGCTGGAGTCAGAACAACCACCGAACATGGAACAAAGTCGTTGGCAAAATGTCCCAGTGAAAACGGAAAATATAATGATCTGCGTGAAGTCTTCATAAGACTTGGAAATAGATATTGAATATCAGCTACATTTGAATATTGACAGGCATAAAGTATTATATCCAATTCTCATTGGTACGAGCCTGAAACAGCTGAATCATCCTGAATCACACTGAACCGCTTGTCAACGGGAAATTAAATAACAAATGTGATTTTATTGAGGCAGACGTCCTAAACGAGAGGACTGTTATCGGTTTTTCTGGTTTGGATTGGTGAAGTTTGCAAGGAACTGGCAAGATGACTTCAAGTCAATGAGTACAGACTGTGACCAAACAAAAAAAACTCTGCAGCTGATCTGAAACATTCTCTTGACCAATTGCTATTATCCTATTAATATGCCCTGACACATCTCCTCTCCAGAAGTTACGCTAATAAGAACAAATCTTGATACCACACAGAGGTAAAGCCATGAGTAGAAAAAAGTATATCGCTATTCACACTTATCACAGCGACGATACAAAGCACAAATTCTGGGCAGGTACTAATGAGGTGGAGCAAACAGATATCGAGTGGCGGGATAAGTACATCTTCGATAAATGTCAATGCACGGCTACCTGGGTAGGTGCAGACGCCTTCTTTTTCTGTCAATGGGAAGCTGAAACACCGGATGATGTTTTAAATACTCTTACAGAGTTAGGTCTTGATGACTACATATTCACAGCTCTTTACCAGATTGACATGCACATTGATATAACTAATCTTACGGGGAAGAACCCGTATAAGGGTATTTCATACCTGGACACCGCGTCTTGATAAGTACTGCACTCTCCACGGTCTCGCCTTATCCCCACATCTATTCGGATGGTATGGCTTCTTAACCTTTACCTTTTAAACTCCGCACGAATGACATACGGAGTGGACTCTGAGAAAAATTTTTGACCCTGGTCATAGATTTGTCAGAGAATCAGCATTATATCGTAAAAGTTCACAGAGCTATTTCAGATTAAGATCCGGTTGCCCTGTGCTTCAACATCCATGCGTGAGAGTCAGACTGTGACCAAACAAAAAAAACTCTGCAGCTGATCTGAAACATTCTCTTGAACAATTACCATTTTCCTATCAACGACTCATAATCCAGGGCGAATTGAATGCAGTGCGGGTGTTGAAGTAAGAACCGTTTTTTAGGTTCTTAATATATTCTCCATTTTCTTTCCTTTTGCCAACTCATCCACGAGTTTGTCCAAATACCGAATTTTCTGCATAAGTTTATCTTCAATATCTTCAACACGATAACCACAAATCACACCAGTGATTTTTGAAGCATTTGGGTTGATTTGCGATGCTTGGGCAAAAAATGTTTCAAAGTCAGTGTCTTTATCAAGATGTTGTTTTAATTGTTTTGGACTATAACCGGTAAGCCAGTAAATGATGGAATCAACATCTTCTTTTGATTTGCCTTTTTTCTCTGCTTTTTGGACATAAAAAGGATAGACATATGAGAATGCCATTTTGAAAATTTTTGAATTATCCATTGTCCCTGTTCTGAGAAAGAGGGTTTTAACTCATTAATAAAAACAGTAACGATGCAACGGTTTATTAGCTACTGTTATTATTAACGTAAATTTACTTTGGGAATGGCGGGGTCGACGGGACTTGAACCCGCGGCCTCCGGCGTGACAGGCCGGCGTTCTGACCAAACTGAACTATGACCCCCAATATTTTGGGGTAATGGTGGGCAATACAAGGTTCGAACTTGTGACCTACGGCTTGTAAGGCCGTTGCTCTCCCAGCTAAGCTAATGGCCCTGCCAGCAATGTGACTCTATGTAATAGTTTATTGTAGTGCAAGATGTTTCTGGTAAATGGAAAAAAATCTTTCAGTTAGTCCAGATCTGGCTGCTTCTCAGAAGATCATTTAGTTTTCCTTCTCCTTTTTCCTCAAGCTGAGTATATATTTGCTGTTCAATAATTTCTCTCTGTCCAGTTAACTTGCGGATTTGTGAGGGGTTTCTTTACATCATCACTGCAGCCGCATGGTAATTGGGGTCTGAAGCGTAAGTATGATTTCAGAGTTTAACTGAATATCATTGTTTCGAAAAAAGGTCTATATTGAAGGACGTTTAAGGGAGACTCGTTCCTGGGAAATACTGATCGAGAAGGCCCTGAATCCTGGAAGTGATGTTGTCTCCGTGAGTTGAGGTAAAGTTATCACTCCAGGCATGGTACCAACCACATCCATAATGTGAACTTGCGCAGTCATTTTGAGTGGTACTATGGTGTGCCTGGTGAGTTGGGAACACTGTTGCGAAATGTGTGTCAAATTCAGTTTTATTGTCGGGGGCAATGCTTGCGTAGTAGACTATCTTATCACGTACGATGGTTGAGTTGTCCAAACCTGCTGCAGTTATTGCTTGCGACAGTGCTGTTGAATTATCCGGATGTACACCCCAAAAGTGAATAAGGGGTGTTAAATTAGCATTAGCTGCCTTTGAAAGACGAAATATCCTGCTATCGACCTGAGTAAGTCCGTCGAGACAAATCGGTTTTTCAAAACAGGTGAGTGTACCCGCGTTGTAGTCCAGGTTCTCCTGATAAAAGAAATTTTTTAGAGCCTGCCAACCGAAGAGGCGGGCAATATCGGCATATTTGGCGTAGCCACGAGCCTGATAACGGAATTCATCCAGGGTGGTGTTGGATTTGTCCATGGGATTGCCGTTGCGGAAATTTTCTGTAATCATCCAGTGTATTGCCGCATCGTTCACAGTGTAGTTTGCCGCACCCCTGGATTGCTTAAATGCCGTGTCGTTGTCAACTCCGAATTTTTGATTCATAACATAGACGTGAGGGAAGTTGACAAGCGCCTCACCCTCACCTGGAAATACCTGCATGAGCTGTGCATGGCCAAGCTCGTGAAACTCTGTATCCCAGAAAAGCGGATCCCGAGCGGGAGATTGATTCAGAAGAAACCACTGAACTTTGTTGCCATTGGAAGTGTATTTTGGATTGTAAAGATTGTTTATTTGGGGGTAGCCGATACCGTAAACTCCGTGCCTAATATACACATCAACCTGCATGTATAGAACCTTGCGGTTGCGAATGAGTGGGTAACCGAGAAGTTCTGAGACACCATCCATGGCCTTGTCCCAGTTTTGCATCAAGGATGTGGCATTGTCGTATTCGTAAATCCAGTCTCTGGGAACATTCAGCATGAATTTATCTGATTCAAAAACAGCCCAGGGACCCGGCGCGGTACGCCTCTCCTTCCATTGTATGTCTGTATGGTTATCAGATGCCTTGAATGAGAAATATGGTTGTTTAATGACGCCGCTGATTTGAATATCCTGTTGTCCAAGATTAGCCTTGTGAGGAACAAGTATATACACTCCTCCGCCGAGTGGGTTGGCGATGGTGGTTACGTTATCAACAATCGAATAAGTTCTGGTGACACGGTGGAGACGTCTGGCTGGATCTGTTGATCGAACTTCATGGTCGACTGTGTGTGAGCCCACTAAAACACTGAAGCCTGCGTTAACCATTCCCTGGGGAACTGTAACCTGACCAATTGAACCAGGGCTAAGATAAAATCCTGTCGGTCTTCTTGCCGGCCAGGATGAAAAGGCAACAGGCTGTCCCCAAAAAGCAGGTACGCTGGCATTAATGGACACAGTATGAACTTCGGATGGATTCTCTGGCGCGGCTGCAGCCCCTGGAAAGTGGTTTGCGGTCAGCCAGCCCTGATCCTTAAGGGCTGAAGTGCAGCTTGCGGCTGTCCATGTATTGTAAACATTATCATGAATTGACTGTTGAATGCTCAACATTGCTCGATGGAGTTCCTTCCCATCCCCGCTGGTACCTGTTCTGTCTATAACTGAATAACCCCCTTGTGTGGTAGCCGTATTATCGTTCACAAAGAGAGGACCACCGCCACCGTTTTCATAAGCATGGACCAGGGCAAGGGAGTTTTTGATGAGATCCTCGTTGGTATCAATAAGGACTGAGTTTTTGGTAAAGCCCGAAACCTTTTCTTTAAGCTCCGAGGCAGAGAGCGTCTCCTGCCCTGCCATGTGCTTAGTAATCTTGTTGATTGCGTCAGTAACATTGTCAGTGGAGAATCCGGCTGCAGCTGCGTCTCTGAGAAAGAGGGCCTTCCTCTCACTCTCTGTCAAAATACGAGAGTAGCTTTTAAAATCGGCAATTTCAAATGGTCTGATCTGGCCCCATCCCTCGTCACCAATACGCAGCCTGCCTTTCCCTCCATCCTGAGTACTAAAGTAGAGGTTATCAATAGCTGCCTGTGTACCATGTCCAGGGCTTTTACTTGTCGGTCCGATCAAATTTACGTAAATAGAAAACTGTGAAGCACAAGTGTCATTACTGCATTCCTGTAAAGGGGTTTCCCCGCTGTTAGCATTATTTCGATAATTAAGCACCACGTGAGTCCAGGTATCCGCCGGGAAAGGTTCTGACATGACTGTTTTGCGCCAGCCATTGTCAGCTGGAGTTGACAATGCCCTTAGAACCAGCCTTCCATCTTTCCCACAGCATGACCCTTCAACGCCTTCAGCATTTATGCCTGCATTTTGAAGTTCTGTAGTTACATTGGACTGAGTATGCAGTAAAAAACCCGGTTTTTGCTGATTGTATTGGCTTTTGCTTCCAATTATTTGTGAACCGTCTCCTGAGGTTTGATCGTTGCTCGGTCCTGAAGCTTTAAGCCACATTGAAAGTGCGAAATCCTGACCGTCTTTTCCCAATTGCAGACATCCTTCATCTTTGAGGTCGATGTATTGTTGGTCATCAACACGGACAGTGGTAAAAGAACCAAAACCATTTGATGTACTGGTGATTCCAGAGGACTGAGTGTTGATGGAGCTTGCCGCTAATAAGTCAACACCGTTGCAACCTGTAATGGTGGGAAGCTTTAAGACTGCCGGGCATGTGATCGCGGTAGTATTGTCAGTGGTAGTGGTAGTATTATCTGTGGTGGTAGTGTTGTCAGTGGTGGAAGAAGATGTAGTGTTGTCAGTGCCAGAACTACTTGATGAGGAATCGTCATTGGCACATGAGGTGATGACCAAAAAACTAAATCCCAGTACCAGTAAATAGAAAATAATCTTTTTCACAATGTCCTCAAATTTGAAAGTAAAAAACCAATGATTGAAGAAACAGCTGTTATGCTGGTATGCATACCTGAATTTCACTGATTTAACAAAATCAGTGATCTACGCTTTTAAATACTTATTTTCTTTCGCTAAGAATGCTGGCGGGGTCGACGGGACTTGAACCCGCGGCCTCCGGCGTGACAGGCCGGCGTTCTAACCAAACTGAACTACGACCCCGGTACTCTGGGGAAATGGTGGGCGATACAAGGATCGAACTTGTGACCTACGGCTTGTAAGGCCGCCGCTCTCCCAGCTGAGCTAATCGCCCTACTCAGAATGTAAGTCTACTGAATTAATTGGTGGAGTGCAAGAATTTTCTGGTAATTTGAAAGAAACCTGTCAGTTGGTCCAGACATGGGTTCCTCTTAAAAGATCAGTCAATTTCCCTTCACCTTTTTCCTCAAGTTGAGTTTTTATTTGTTGCTCAATTATTTCACCATAAATGGAGTTTCGTACCTGGCGCAATACACCCATCGGTACAGGAAATGCCGGAAAGTCAAAACTGCTTAACAGGTTTGCAAGAGTACTGTCCTTGCTGTACTGGTCATGCTTTAGCAAATCATTTTCGTTCGTTCCATTTCCCAATTCAACCACCTCTGGTTTCAAGCCATTCAGTCGGATACCTTTGTTTCTGTTTTTTCCAAAGATAAAAGGTTCTCCGTGTTTCAAACGTAAAATACGCTCTTCTCGTACTGAACGTTCATAGATCGGTGCAAATGTACCGTCATTGAAGATATTACAATTTTGATATATTTCCACAAATGAAGTTCCCTTGTGTTTTGCCGCTTCCTTAAAGATCTCCTGCATTCCCTTAGCGTCCACATCAAAGGTGCGCGCAATAAAGGTTGCTCCTGCAGAAAGGGCGAACAGCATTGGATTAAGAGGCATATCCGGTGAACCAAAAGGTGTGCTTTTGGTTACTTTCCCCTGTTCGGATGTGGGTGAATACTGGCCCTTGGTGAGTCCGTAGATGCGGTTATTGAACAGCAGCACATTTACATCAAGATTTCTCCTCAGCATGTGCAGCAGTTGATTGCCGCCGATACTCAATCCATCACCGTCTCCAGTAACCAGCCAGACGTTCAGGTCCGGACGGGCCACCTTCAGTCCGGTAGCAAAAGCCGGAGCTCTTCCATGCAGGGTATGGAGTCCATAAGTATCCATGTAATAAGGGAAGCGGCTGGAGCAGCCTATTCCGGAAACAAAAACAATATTTTCCTTTGGGATATTCAGCTCCGGCATTATCTTTTGAACATTTGCCAAAATTGAGTAATCACCGCAGCCCGGACACCAGCGTACGGTTTGATCGGATACAAAATCTGCTTTTGTAAGAGGCACTGAACTTAGAGGTTTTACTGGAATATTCATAAGATTTCCCAAACAAGTTAATTGTTAATCGTCAAACTTTAATCTCTTCACGCTTTGTTGTCATTTACTGCCAAGAAGTTCCAAAACTTTACTGCGAATCTCTGAAATCAAAAACGGTCGTCCCTGCAGTTTTGAAAAAGAAATTGTGTCTACCAGAAATTCAGCCCTAAGCAAGCGAGACAATTGACCTAAATTCATTTCCGGAACCAGTATTTTATCAAAATTGTTAAGTATCTTTGCCAGATTTTGCTGGAATGGATTAAGGTGCCTGAGATGCAGCATTGAAACAGGATACCTTTCTGCTTGCAATTCCTCAATTGCGGAAAATACCGAGCCATATACGCTGCCCCAGCTGACAACCAGAAGTTTGTTTTTTCCCGGGCCGATGACTTCCAGAGGAGGCAGATCATTTTTTATGCGTTTAATTTTTTCGTCACGAAGCAACACCATTCTTTCATGGTTTTCCGGTTCATAACTTATTTCCCCGGTGATGCTGTCTTTTTCCAATCCGCCCAGGCGGTGTTCCAGTCCAGGCGTTCCCGGAATAGCCCAGTTTCGCGCCAGAGTTTGCTGATTCCTTTGGTATGGTGAGAAGTTCTCCGGATCAGTGTGGAAGCTTGGGGTGAGGTCCGGCAATTGATTTTCATCCGGAATTTTCCATGGTTCAGAAGCATTTGCCAGTCCTCCGTCGCTGAGAACAATAACCGGTGTCATGTATTTTAAGGCAAGTCTGAAGGCTTCAAGCACCATATAAAAACAGTCTCCCGGAGTAGAAGCAGCCAGAACCGGAACAGGTGCTTCACCGTGTCTGCCATACATTGCCGCAAGCAAATCAGTCTGTTCAGCTTTTGTAGGCAAGCCGGTTGAGGGTCCTCCACGCTGAACATTCAGCACGACTACCGGCAGCTCAGTCATTACCGCATAGCCTATTGCTTCACTTTTTAAATCCAGGCCCGGACCGCTTGTGCCGGTAACTGCTAAAGCGCCTCCAAAGGCGGAGCCGATGCTGGAAGAAATCGCAGCAATTTCATCCTCAGCCTGTATTGTTTTTACACCAAAGTTTTTGTACTGAGCCAGTTCATGAAGAATATCAGAAGCCGGCGTGATCGGATAACTGGCATACAGCAGTGACAATCCGGAGCGGCATGAAGCAGCCACACAGCCAAGTGCCAGCGCCTGACTTCCGGTAATCTGGCGGTATTCTCCGGAAGGCAAAACAGCTGCGGGAACATGGTAACGGGCGTGAAACAGCTCAACTGTGATGGCGTAGTTGTATCCTGCCTGAAGAGCAAGAGAATTCGCTTTAGCAATTTCAGGTCTTTTAAACTTTTCTTCAATCCAGTCCTGTGTCTGCTCAAGTGGTCTGACAAACAGCCATTTAACCACTCCAAGTGCGAAGAAGTTTTTGCAGCGTGCCCCGTCACGATGAGAAAGCCCGGTCTCTTCAACTGCTTTTAATGTCAGCTTGGTAATCGGAATTTGTACCACACGGTACTCATTCAACTCTCCAGTTTCGAGGGGGTTCTCTTTGTATTTTGCTTTTCGCAGATCGTTTTCTGCAAAACTGTCTGAGTTAAGAATCAGTATTCCGCCTTTTTCCAGATCCTTTATATTTGCTTTCAGAGCAGCAGGATTCATGGCTACCAGAACCTCAAGGTAGTCTGCTGTGGTGTAGATTTCGCTGCTGGAGAAGCTCAGGTCAAAAGATGACACTCCTTCCAATGTTCCCGCCGGAGCCCTTATTTCAGCAGGATAATCCGGAAAAGAAATTACATCATTTCCGGCCAGTACTGAGGTGGAAGAAAACCTTGTTCCGTGAGGTAATTCAGATTTTTTCTGAAGGGGTGCCTTCACTGAAGACATTGTTGTTTAAACAAAATTTTGAAAGGTGAAACGGAAAAGTATAGAAATTCTCTCAAGGTAACAAAATTTTATCAATATTTACTTTTAAGTTCAAACTTGAAATCAAGTTAAATTCGTTTTTTTGATTTCAGCAGATGTTTTCAGTGTGCAGATTATGGTGGTAAGTGGAAAAGTTTTCTATAAGTTACTTAATTTGAATTATTGAAATCCGGGGACCAATTCAGCTTTGCACATTGGATTCCGGAATGCCTTTCACAATTTTAGATTCTTGCAAATGAAAAAATGTCTCAAGTCATTAAATTAAAATATTAATCTTTAAAATAAAATTATATATCTGAGATGTTTCATATTAAAAAATATTGATAAAAACAACATTGAAGATCAGTATACACCACCTGAGTTCTTTATGTGAGTCATTGTATTTATTGTACTCAAACCACCGCTTTTAGTGAAAGTGAAGACTCTCCAGACTGTTCCATTATCGTTTGGTACATCGTAGGTGGTGGTTGTATTATAGTAGTAAACTTTAACATTAGCACCTGATTCAGCCAGTTTAGTAC
>LUQO01000075.1 GCA_001627865.1 SAR324 cluster bacterium REDSEA-S27_B3 | reverse complement strand
TAGACACCTATTATGGACACCTAATATTTCCCCTCGTGCGTGCGTGCGTTGTAGTGCACGTGAACTCCACAAAGTGCACAGTAGCCCACTAATTCTTCACAGTCAGACACCTCCCTCCACAAACTAACCAATATATTCTACACAGGAATCATGATCGGTGATTTAGGTGTCCATGTAGGTGTCTATCAACCCTGCCCTTAAATCAAGTGCACCCTGTGGCTATGTCAGAACGGACTGGCATGACGGTCAGTAAGGTCACGGATGAGGTGTTATACACATGATTGGTTGAGATGTATGAGCTGGAAGAGCTTGATGAGTGAGGGGGGGTGGGAGGACACAGGCCCCACCCCAATTTACATAAAGTAGTTATTCTCAATTCACTTAACTGAGTTTTTGTTACCCTGGCAGGACCAAGTATTAACTGTCTCTTGAAAAATTTATCAATGTGAAACCAGTTATTGTTATCGTTAAAAATAATCCTGGAAAAACAAAGAGCCACCATCCTGAAAATAAGAACTGATTTGAGTTGGAAATTAAATAACCAAGACTTACCTGATCAGGGTCACCTAAGCCCAAAAAGCTTACTGCAGCCTCTGCTGTGATTGCATAACAAACAGTAAGTGGCATCACTGAACTAACTGTAGGGATTATCATTGGGAAAATATGTTTAGACGTAACCCAGCGAAAATCTGCACCAAGTGAACTTGCGGCAATCATATATTCTTTTGATCTTAAACTAAGAACTTCTGCCCTGACAATTCGATATATATGTTCCCAAGAAAAAAAACCTAAAGTTAAAATCAAAATTATAACTCCCTGACCTAGAAAAGCGGCTGAAAGTATAACTATCAAGAAATTAGGCATTACCATAAAAATTTCTGATAATTTCATGAGAAAATGATCTGCCATTCCTCCAAAAAAACCCGAAATAATTCCTAAAATAATTCCTATTGAATAAGCAATCAGGGTTACTCCTATGCCAACCAGAAGTGAATTTCTAAGACCTTGAATTATTCCGGAAAATAAATCTCTTCCCAAATCATCAGTACCCATAAAAAATTCAACTCCAGGTTCTCTAAATGCTTCCTGTGACTCAATGTAAAAATTGACTGGAGCAACCCACCAAGAAAACAATAATGAAAAAACACCTGGTGAAATTAATAAAATTCCAAGAAATAACAAATAGTTGTACCTGTTAGCCATGGCTTTTGAATGTTATTCGGGGATCAACCATGGTATAGACTAAATCTGTCAACAAATTGAGAACCATTACAATGACACTTAATATAAAAAGTATTCCTAATACTAAAGGATAATCACGTACTTCGATTGCCTGTATCATCAATCGACCTAAACCAGGCCAAGCAAAGACAGTCTCGGTTAAAATTGAACCTGTAATTAAAAAGGAAAATCTATTTCCTATTACAGTAATAACTGGAAGTATAGCGTTCTGTAATGAATGACTTACTATAGCCTCTTCATAAGATAATCCTTTAGCCTTAGCTGTTATAAAATAAGGTAACCGAATTTCATACATCAATTTTAGACGCAGCAATAAAATTACTTGTGCTAACTGGGAGAGTACCATTGTCAAAAGTGGCAGGAATAAATGAAATGCAACATCAGCATAATAATACAATCCTTCATATGAGTAACGTGCATTTGTAATCCCGTTGATAGGAAAAATATTCAATTGTATTGAGAAAATGAAGATTAATAAATAACCCAGCCAGAATGTGGGAATGGATGTGATTACTATAGTAGAAACAGGAAGACTGATCCTGGATGAAACAGAATTAGACCTTGCGGATAGAAAACCTAAATAAATGCCAAGAGATGAAGAAATTACTACGGAAGGAATAACTAGCAGTAATGTGGGAATAATTCTGCTGCCAATTACATTTAATACACTGTCTTTAAAATAATACGAGTTTCCAAAATCACCTGTTATTATATTTTTAAAATAAATTAATGCTTGAATAGGTAAAGGTTTATCCAGCTCATAATGCTTAATGATAAGATCACGATATTCTGCTGTAACGAAATCTCCAGCGAGTGACGCAACTGGATCGCCAGGTGCCGCATGTATTAAAAAAAATGTAATGCACAGAATTATTACCAATGAAATTGGAATTTGGAAAATTCGTGCAATTAAAAAATTTATCAATATTTTTTAAAATATTTTTCTCACCCAACGATTCAGTAAAAAATTACTTGGCTTTTAAAGCAAAATTACCCGACCAGGATCTGAATCCTTTCAATTTCGAATTGTGTGCAGTAAGAAACTGTCTCTCGACTAACCACCAATAAGGTAAATCGTCAGCTAAAATATTTTGAATATTTTTGTATTTTGCTGCTCTCATATTTGTGTCAGCAGTTTTTCCCGCCTCATCAAATAAGGAGTCAATCAATAAATTACGATAAGCTGCTCCATTTGAAAAAGGAATGTTTCCAATATTGGATGATACATACATTCTTTTAACCCCAATATCGGGATCTGCACCATTACAGTAAGAGATCAGGTTCAAATCAAAATCACGCTTTCCAAAAATAGTACTTACTGCAGCTGAACGGTCCAAAGCCCTACTAATTAATTTGATCCCTACTTTTGCAAGATCCTGTTTCATAGCTTCTATGTATTTACTGAATCTTGGGAAATGAACAATATCAAGATCCATGCGAACACCATCGTTTTTTCTTTGATATCCTGCCTGATCCAGCAAACCTTCTGCTTTTTGCGGATTGAAATCATATTCTTGCAAGGCATTCTCTACATGTGCCCAGCTAATGCCTTTGTTGATTGGAGCAGTTGCCACTCGTCCCAAACCAAAAAGTACTTGTTTGACCATTCGATCTCTATCAACTGCATGAGCTATTGCCTTTCTAACTTCTAAATTGGACGTTTTATCTCTGTCTAAATTGTAAGTTATGGTTACAATACAGTTTCCTCCTCCTGGACCGGCAGTATTTCTGGCGATTGTTATAGCTGAATTATTTTGCAAACGCTTAAGTTCCGATCCGGGGACTCTATCTATATAATCAACGTCTCCACTTTCAAGAGCCAATAATTGAGTAACACTGTCAGGAATAATTCTTATTACCAGTCTGTCAAAATGAGGTGATCCTTCCAAGTAAAAATTCTTATTCTTAATTAGCTCAACACTTTCACCCTTATTATATTTTTTAAATACAAAAGGACCTGAACCTACGGGTTTAAGATTAGCTGGGTGATCATTCGGATTTCCAGGACTGAATATGTGCTTTGGTAAAATTGGTGCCTCAGTCACATTTAATCTTGTGATCATCGGACTGTAAGAGCTTTTCAGCTGAAATACTACTTTATTCGGATCCGGAGTAAGTATTGCCTTTACTTGCTTTCCTAATCCTGATTTTGTCCTTGAGTGATATTTGAACAGCACATTCTCAAAGGTATATTTAACATCTTCTGATGTTACAGGCTTTCCGTCGTGCCATTTTGCATTCTTCCTGATATTAAAAGTAAAGTTTTTTGCGTCATCTGAAATCGACCATGATTCAGCCAAATCCGGTTCAGGTTGTAAATTTTTATCAAGCATTATCAGTCCACTGTATATTGAGTCAGCAAATACATGGACATTATATCCAGTAGTAATACCAGGATTAAGATGACCAGGATCAGAAGAAGTTGCTAACACCAAAGTTTTTTCAGCAAATACCGTAAAAGGAATTAAAAATAATATTATTACTGTAAAGATTTTCATTAATTACCCCAAAAAAAGTTAAAGAAGACGATTTTTTGGTTTATCAATATAAACAAATCAACATTAAATAAAAGCTTTTTTTTATTGTCAGTTTGTAAAGAAATGAATGATAAAGGATGCATTGTGAAGGGAAAAAATCAGCAATTTGATCAATCATGCTAAAACTTCACTCAATTTGAATGAGTTTCAAATACTATTAAACAAATCTTTACGGCTGAATACAGTAATTCCACTTCAATCATTTAAGTTTTCCCTATGAAGTAACCCCCATTATACTTTGTAAAATCCTTTTTTAATGGAGATGGCCTTCTTCTGCAGAAAAATGATGGCAAACCCCTTCAAAATCTGCAGAATGACAATCACAGTCCGGATCATCGCAAACCATATGGTCTTCATGTCCCAGAATGTTTTCAAATTCTTCTTTGAAGCGCAATTTCCCTTCTTTAATCCCACGATTAGTAAGTTGTACTTCGTTGATGCCAACAGAATCAGAAGATTGTTCAAGAAGTCCATTCTGTACAAGCCTTTCTACAGTTTGAATCAAATTTGACTGATCTATTTTTAGGAATCGATTTATTTGATCAAGAGTAACGACTTCACCAAGTCCTTCGCCCTTCATCCAATATAAAATCTGCAAAATTTCATCCTGCCAGTAAATTGTATTTTGCGTCTTTATCACTTTACAAATTAATCAGTTTATTACCTATCTCTGAAATTGCTTTAACAGCAATACTGTTTGAGTCATAGTCCAATGGCGCAAGGTTGGCCCGATCCGCAGAAATCAGCGAGTCATCATTTGGGATCATCCCCAGCAGCTTCATTTGATGTTGATTACAAAAATCTTCGATCGCCTCTTCATCTTCAACTCCTCGGACTTTGTTTGCCACACAATGTACATGCTTAATGTCCAGTTCCCTGGCAAGCCTGTTCAACTGTGAACCTGTCTCCATCGATTTAAAATAAGGTTCAATGATAATTAATATACAGTCTACATATCGTATAGTTCCCCTGCTAAGATGTTCCAAACCTGCTTCCATATCTACTATGGTAGGCTGATTATACTGTTCTACCATTTCCTGAATTAATGCGCGCACGGCAGCATGTGACCCGCAAGCTCAGCCGGCACCCGCATGATCAATTGCGGCCATCAATAATAGTTTTATACCATCGGGTGTATCAACACCAAACTCATTTATGATTTCATCCGGGGTTTTTTTCAAAATTGTCCTGTTTTTTCCGTTTTCATCTTTCACTCTTTCCACAACTGAGCGTGGTATTGGAGCAATTTGCGGAATTTTATCTCTGGGAAGACCAAGTGTGGTGGCTAAGTTTGGATTAGAATCTCCATCAATAGCTATCAGGTTTTGATCTATTTTACCTGACAGGATTCTTGCTAAAGTCCCTGAAATCGTGGTTTTTCCTGAACCTCCTTTTCCTGCAACAGCAAACTTAACAGGAGCAGACTCTCCGTTATTCTTTCCTTTGTCTGATATAATCCATGGACAATTTGAAGTTTCATTTTGAGGTGATGTTTTCATTTACCACACTCCTTTCTTTTCTTTGGTAATAGTTATAAAAAATTAACAGATACGAGGTAATGGATCCCCCACAAGCATATCTAAAACACGATATCCCCCGAAGGCAGTTTTTAAAAAGACCATACCCTGCGGCTCTTCCAAGACTTCACCAATTATACATGCATCAGATCCTTGAGAATGACTCTGTAAGGCCTGAACTGCAGTTTCAGCATCATTTGAACCAACAACAGCAACAAAGCAACCTTCATTTGCAATGGTCAGAGGGTCCAGTCCTAATATTTCACACGCACCATTTACTTCAGGTCGAATCGGCACAGCATTTTCATCAACAGCTACAGCATAATTCGTGTTTAGAGCAATTTCATTCAAGACAGTAGCAACTCCTCCACGGGTTGCATCCTTCAGGAAATGTACTTCTTTTGTAGTTTCCAAAAGAGCACTTATAAGTCCATTAAGCGGTGCTGTGTCACTTTGAATATCTGATTCAATCTCCAATGCTTCTCTGGCAAGCATAACAGCTATGCCATGATCACCGACTGATCCGCTGATCAAAATCTTATCTCCCGGTTCAACATTTGCGGAAGACAGTACATTTTTTTTTTGAAAAACACCCACGCCTGCAGTATTGATGAATATTTTATCAGCGCTTCCACGCTGCACAACTTTTGTATCACCAGTCACAATCAACACACCAGCTTTGTCTGCTGCAGACCGCATGGATTTCAGAATCCTCCTTAATTCATCTATTTCAAATCCTTCCTCAAGTATAAAACTGACTGATAACCAGAGCGGATCAGCACCTGATACTGCAAGATCATTTACTGTTCCATTAACTGCCATTTCACCAATATTTCCTCCCGGGAAAAAAATTGGACTGACAACATAAGAATCTGTTGTAAAGGCTAATCTTAATTTTGTGTCTTTGATCTGGAGAATCGCACTGTCTTCCAGTTTATCTAAAACAGTATTTGAAAAGATTTTGATGATCATTCCTTCAATCATGTTGCGGCTTGCAGTACCGCCGCTTCCGTGACTCATCGTGATCGTTTTGTCATTAAACTTTATCCTGCTTTGTCTTGATTGACGTACTTTCTCAATGTTTTGAATTGCTTTGCTTAAAGTCTGTAGTTTCTCTGCTGCCATCTAAACCCCCGCATCCAGCAATTCACGACGCTTTGCTGACAATGAAAGCCGTCCATAATTGTAGTAAGCAGCACAAGCACCTTCAGGAGAAACCATGCAACTCCCTATTGGATTTTCAGGAGTACATGCCGTACCAAATACTTTACATTCCCAAGGTTTAATAACCCCTTTCAAAACTTCTCCACATTGACATGCTTTAGGATCTGCAACTCTAAGACCTTGAACTTCGAAGTGACCAAGTCCCCTCCATTCAAAATAAGGTCTTAGTTCCATTGTTTTCGAGATAACCTGTAGGCTTTTCAGGTTGCCTTCCGGATTTACTACGCGTATATACTGGTTTTCCACCACAGTTTTACCCGTTTGATGCTGCTTAAGGAGCATCAGAATGGACTGAATAATATCAAGCGGTTCAAAACCTGAGATCACCACAGGTTTTTGATAATCCCGGGCAATAAACTCGTATGTTGACAATCCTATCACCATGCTTACATGTCCTGGACCAATGAATCCATCCAAGCGCAAATCTGGAGAATCCAGAATTGCTTTGATAGTCGGAATGATGGTCACATGATTACAAAAAACCGAAAAGTTCTGAATATCATCTGCCTTTGCCTGCAAAAGAGTAACTGCTGTTGAAGGGGCTGTTGTTTCAAAACCTATGGCAAAAAATACCACTTGCTTATCAGGATTTTGAAGCGCGATATTTAAGGCATCCAGCGGAGAGTATACAAAGCGAACATCCGCACCTTCTGCTTTGACGTCCAGTAAACTTCCATGCGAACCAGGCACACGCATCATATCTCCAAAAGTTGTAAAAATAGTATTTCCGGTTTTTGCTATCGCTATCGCGTCATCTATCCGTCCCATAGGCAATACACAGACTGGACACCCGGGGCCATGAATCAATTCAATGTTTCCCGGAAGAATGTCTTCAATCCCATGCTTAAAAATAGTATGGGTGTGTCCGCCACAGACTTCCATGAATTTATACTTCTTACCATTGCTTATTCTGGTAATTTCAGCAGCCATTTTTTGTGCTAATTCCCCATCACGAAATTCGTCAACGTACTTCATTGCGGCTCAATACTGTTTGAACTTTGTTGTTTTCCCTTTGCTGATTTTTTCTGAATTTGAAGCACTTCCTGGATTATTTCCAGCAGTGAATGATAAAGAGTAGCCTGAGCTTCTTGAATTCGTGGCACATAATCACATGGAACTATCAGGCAATAATCCACTGCTTTAGAACACGCTAGTTCTCCCCCATCATAACCGGCAATAGCAACTGTAAGCATCTGCTGTTTTTTTGCCTGTTCCATTGCGGCAAGAATGTTGGGAGAATTACCACTTGTTGACAACCCAAGCGCAACATCTCCTTTACGACCCAGAGCAATAAGTGGACGTACAAAGATGTTCTCAAAACCAACATCGTTTCCAACTGCAGTTACAACAGCAATATCACTTGTGAGGGATACCGCAGGAAAAGATGACCAACGCGAATTAGGAGGGCTAATGCAGTCAACCACTATATTCTGAGCATCTGTTGAACTTCCTCCGTTACCAAACGCGTACAATGTTGCTCCTGCTGAAAAACTTTTAGCTATTGCAATACCTGCATCAATCAATTTTTCACCACATTGATCTAGCGTTTTTTCCCTCAGGTTGGTAACTTCCTGACATTTACTGAGTGTGGACTTTTGTACTGCTTTTAATACTTGTTCAGAATTGACTGCTCCAGTTTCATGCAAAAATGGATACAGTAATTTTTGATAATCTGCTTGCTTTATCTCAGTCATAGTTTTTATATTTCATGCTGTACAGATCTACTTATGACTCATATCAAATTTTCGTTGTTGTCCAGAAAAACATGGATGGATTCATACAAAATATGATAAAGAGTTTCTAGAATTTCCTGTTCAACAAAAGGATCATTCTCATCTACTGCAAAGAGATAGTCCAAATCAGCTTCGCTCATACCGCCACCGCCTTTTCCGACAAAACCGATAGTAAGCAATTTTAACTGCTTGGCCCTCTTTAACGCGGACAAAACATTTTCACAGCATCCGTCAGGTGAAAAACCCAACCCCATGTCATCAGGCTGTGACAAAATTTCTAAAAGGGTGGCAAAGTCTAAATCATTCGCTTTGTTTTTTTCAGAAACTGAGCTGGAAAATATTGCCGCATCACTGCAGAGTGAGAGCGCAGGCAAGGCTCTTTTCCCCACAATAGCAGGATGTACAAATTCCACTGAAACATGGTTAGCATCCGTGGCCGAGGTACCGTTCCCAAAAGTTAGAATTCTACCACCTTTATGAAAACGACTTGCCATGTCCAAGCTTGCTTTTGATATACTTTCAACATTAGATTCAAAGAAAGCTTGTGGTCCAAGGATACTTTTTTCGAAACGGGCAGAAACTAGTTGCTGTAATTGAGCTCGATTGTGCTGCACAGTAAATACAGAATATTCTGTTAGTTAATATCACTTTGTTTGAGCATACTTATTTCTTCTTCGAGACTGCCATCAAGTTCCCTTAAAAAATTCAAAGTGTTTTGCGCCTCTTTTTCATCCAGGATACTCATAGCAAATCCCACATGAATCAAAACCCAGTCTCCTATTGAAACATTGTCTTCTTTGACTAAACTTACATTGACATTACGTTTTATTCCGGAGACATCAACTTTGGCAATATTTCTTTCATCATCTACAAATTCAAGAATTTGACCAGGTATTCCAAGACACATCAGTAACCCCCTTTACATTAACTACAAGAGTAATTTTATTTTAAAGTATAATATTTTGTTTGTTTCTCTTAATTACAATCCTATTGATTCAACTGAGCCGCAACAACAGCCGCCTGTCCCAAACACAATCCGCCGTCATTAGGTGGAACTTTATGGTTGATATATACATGAAAACCATAATCTGTCAGCAACTGATACAGATTTTTCAGCAGTAAGCGGTTTTGAAAGACTCCACCGCTTACTGCGACTTTTTTCAATCCAGTTTTTTTACAGACTTCTTCACACTGTGTTGCCAAAATGTCAGCAATAGTATAATGAAATTTGCCAGAAATTTTTTCAGCAGGAACCTTATGTTGAAGATCGCGGATAATTGCTTGGATTATGGGTTTTATATCAATAACTGCGGGGGAACAGGTTGAGATTTCGTAACCATAAGAGTCATTGCTTGGAACCGCAATCATTTCAAGTTCAATTGCTGCCTGTCCTTCATAATCGACTTCATTTCGCAGTAAAAGTAATGCTGCAACAGCATCAAAAATTCTCCCAAGTCCGGAAGATAAAGGAGAATTCAACTTTTTTTCTATCATCTGTGTCATCAGATCCAATTTATTCAAATTCATTTGCTGAACAAAGGGAATGTTCAATTCCTTAAACTCATCTCCAAATGCCTGCTGTAAATGTACTGCAGCCATTCGCCATGGTTCGCGTATAGCCTTTTCTCCTCCCGGCAAAGGGACATATTTGAAGTGGGCAAAGCGTTCAAATCCTGTCATGTCAGCAACCATAACCTCTCCTCCCCATAACAAACCATCAGTGCCATAACCAGTTCCATCTGCGGCAATTCCTATTACCTTTTCATTCAAACCATGTTCTGCCATAACACTGGCAACATGGGCGTGATGATGCTGCACCCCAATTTTATTTTCAGTTGAACTTTTTAAAGCATATTTGGTGGAATAGTACTCAGGATGCAGATCATAGACAATCACTTCCGGTTGTATATCACAAAGCTGTTTAAACTGTTCTATTCCTTCCTCAAAAGCCCTAATTGCCTCTACATTTTCTAAATCACCAATATGTTGACTCAGGAATGCAATATTATCTTTAACTAAACAGAAAGTATTTTTCAGATGACCTCCACAAGCCAAAAGAGGAAGTGGCGATTTATGATTAAGCCTTAATGGTACAGGGATATATCCGCGTGAACGCCTGAGGGTTTGTAAACCTGCACAAGTCATCGAAACTATTGAATCGTCACAACGTGCATTAATTTCTCTATTATTTGCAAGCATTCTGTCAGCAATGGTAAATAATCTGGTCTGGGCATCATGGTCACAATAAGCAATAGGTTCTTCACTCAAATTACCACTTGTCATTACTAACACTGTGGGGTGGTTATTTCCAGCAATATCCGAAAACGCGTTCAGCAATAGATGATGTAAGGGCGTATAAGGCAGCATCACACCAAAGGTGTTATAGTTTGGTGCAATGTCCTTGGAAACGAATTGTTGTCTACGTTTCTTTAAAAGAACAATTGGGCATTGATTTGATTCAAGTAAACTAATTTCATTGGAGTTAATCTCACACAACATATTTGCAATATTAATATCCGGTACCATTAGTGCAAATGGTTTTGATTCTCTGAATTTTCGCTTTCGAAGAGCTTTAACAGAATTCTCATTTGTTGCATCACAACATAGATGAAAACCACCCAGCCCCTTAATGGACAATATCTCGCCATTGAAAATATTTTGCGCTGCTTGTTTGATTACATCAGAGTTCGATTTTGATTTTATTCCTCCATTTGGATCTAAAATGTATATCTCCGGACCACAGTTCCAACATGCATTGGGTTGGGCATGAAACCTGCGGTCCAAAGTATTTGAGTATTCACCGGAGCATTCAGAACACATTTCAAACTGAGCCATGGTAGTATTAGGTCTATCATAGGGAATATTTTTTACGATTGTGAACCTGGGACCACAATTTAAACAATTAATAAAAGGATAATGGTAACGACGATCATCTGGATCAAAAAGCTCTTCAAGGCAATCCCTACAGACAGCCGTATCAGGTGAAATTGTTACATTATGATTGCCCCCATGCTGGCTGGTTTCTATTAAAAATTCTGTATCTCCAAGAGGAGTGATTGTATCAACAATAATTTCGTCTATTCTTGCCAGAACAGGAGGGGCATTTTGCAGTAACTGTATGAAGGCATCTATCTTTCCAGGAACTCCTTCTACCTCAATCTTCACTCCATCAGAATTATTTACAACCATACCTGACAAACCATGCTGTTTTGCCTCTCTAAAAACAAACGGACGCATTCCGACACCCTGGATAGCGCCCTGTAACATTATTCTTCGTCGTTGTATATTTGCGTTTTCAATTTCCACGGGTTATCGTCAGGAATTTTCAATCTCCTTGTAATATTGCTTAACCCAATCCTCAAGGAGTTCTATTGCATAAGGAATTGTTTTACTAACTTCTTCACTCAAACCTAATTCAAATTTCTGATATGCCGCCGGCTGACAGCCAAGAATGTACACTTTCCCCGGGAGATAATTCAATGCTTTTGCAAGCATTAGTGCTCTAGTCGGATTAGTAAAGTGCATATCTGCCAAAAAATCACTTTTTTCGTCAAATGAAAACTCGTTTATATCCGGAACGTTTGCTTCAAGCATATATATTTGTCCGGGTTCACCATCACGTGAAACCGCATCAATTAAAATCAGAACCTCATACCCATTGGAAAGTTCCTGCACAAGATGAATGCCTCCAATTCCTGTCTCCATGATTTTTACGTAATCAGGCAGACCGTTTTTTTTTTTGCAGTTGACATACTACTTCAATACCGAAACCATCATCTTGCTGGAGCACATTTCCCACACCTGAGATAAGAATATGTTTTTGATCTGACATTGCGGTTTTTTGCAAATTTAGTGTTAATTCCAACAATTAAATTCCGTTGGTAAAGTTATGCAGGTGAAAGGCAGGGTTATGCTTTTGAAGAAATTAGCAGTAACATTGGGCGGGTGGTATTATTCAGATAAGCAGCTCATTCCCTGTCATTCCCTCAAATTCCGGTAAGACACTGCTATTGTTAACTGCAAGCTCTCTAATCACACTCAAAACATCACCCGTGACAGCTTCAACTTCAGGAGTAAATGTTTCACCCATCTCTTCTTTTCCAGGCTCTACATCTACGACAAAAACCTCTTCCGGCCAGATATTGAAATGCTCACCAATTATTAAAAGGTTGTCCGCGCTGATCACGCCGGTAACTGCTTCAGAAATACGGGATTGTATATTTGCTTCATCAGGCAGGCCCCCAACCCAGTTTCTCAATGTAACGGTGCCCGCAGGACGTCCACACGGTCTGGCAGTCAAAATGATGATCCGGTCATAAGGATCAGGGAGTGATTGAAATTGCTGTACAATAGCAATCGGACCCCAATTCAGCTCATCCAATAAAACTCCGGACGGCCAGCGTGTTTTCCTGAGTTGCGAGAGTAATACAGGACCGATAGAATAATCGCGTAAGTTCAAGTAACCAACAGCCCCGATAAGTACTCGGCGCATTTAATTATTCAATTCCACAAGCGCATGTGGTTACTTCCCTTGTAACCATTTTATCTGTTCCATCCATCATAATATGGGTGGTGCATGGCATACAGGGATCAAAACTTCTTATCGACCGTAAAATATCAATTCCTTTAAAATCATCAGGAGATTTGAAATCCTCCAATATCGGGGTATTCAGCACTGCTTCCTCATAAGGCCCTGGAGCGCCCCATGGAGTTCTAGGCGCAGCATTAAGAGTGGATGGTGTGCTGATCTGATAATTTCCAATCACTCCATCATCAATGATCAGGTGATGACTTAGAAATCCTCGACCTGCCCCCCAGTACCCTACACCTACCTGAGTACCTTTTTTTGGTATTTCAAAAGGTGTACTTACCTTTGTTTCACCCTGACGCAATAATTCCATGGCCATCATCCAGTTTTCCATGCAGACCATTGCTGAATAAGGAATTGCATAGGCACGAGCCCGATTTCTTTCAAATGTATTCCACGTTTCAGGTATATGCCATTCAAACGTACCACCAGGCAAAGTGCTTTTCGGAATATCAATTTGTAAACTGTGACCGGTAGACCTGATGAATTTGCTTTCCGGAAGCTCCTGAGCCTTTGCAGTGAGATACAGTCTTGCATATGCTCCCGCCTCCATCGGCATTCTATCCCAGGTACAGCTCACATCCCATGAATATCGATCACGCCAACTTTGTTTGCCGGGTTTTGGAATGGTCTCTTTATTCCAGGGATGATTAGGTCCTAAAGGGATACCTGCCGGATCCTCTGAAAAACGCTGTCCATTCCAGTTTTCATAAAAAGAATGTTCCACAAATTCTTCATATCCTGCATTTAACCTTTGCAGATCAGTTGTCACTAATTCACCATCAACCAAAACCCCGGGCGTCGCCCAGCGCGCTTTCCCCCAGTCTGTCATATTTTCATAAGTCCCATCATAGACATCCGGACGGTCCCATACACCTGTGTCCATCATTGTTGCCGGCCGAAAACCACATTTTTCATAATCCGGATTACTTTCTAAAAAGAAATCAAAAACATCGTCCCATATTCCCACTACTTTTTTGGAATAGTCAAAAAACTGTTGAATACGTTCATACATTTCATTCATGACACTGATGTTGATTGTTGCCGCAACACCACCTGGAACAACACTTTGTGGATGAGGATATTTACCCCCAATCAGCACATATGCCTCTCTTGCGACTCGAGTCATGTGAAGAGCTTCTGTATAAAGTTTACCGCTGAGAGGATTCAAGTCTTTCATTATTGCCGCAATGGTTGAATATCCATGCATATCCTCATGCTTGGCAGATGTATTTCTTGCTTTTTCAAAAAGACCAGGATTGGTCATTGTGACAATTTGTTCTGAATAATCCGGACCTGCCAGCAGGAACAAATGTAAAGGATGATCATACAGATATTCTATGGAGAGCAGCAGGTTCCTGAGCAGAACACCCAGAGGTGGTGGTTTTATGCCAAGTGCCATCTCCATCGCAAGCGCTGAAACTGTTGCATGTACACCGCCGCAAACACCGCAGGCACGGCTGCTGATGTACGCGGCATCCCTAGGATCACGTCCTCTCAGAATTATTTCATAACCACGAAAAAGGGTTGCCATGGAGTTGGTTGACAAAATCTTACGATTTTCCAGATCTGCCACGGTGTGGAAGGCTAGGGCTCCCGCAACTCTGGTGACGGGATCAAAATCAACATTCTTAATGAAACCGTTCCTGGCCAGCAGTTCTTTCAGTTTGTCCTGTTCTCCTTCCAGACTTACAGTTTCATATTCATAAGGATTGGGAATGTTCTTCAAAAGTGTTGCGTTACCTTGTTGATCAAATTCAACGGGAAGGTTTTTAAAACACATTACGCCTCATCAGTTTTAAGATTGAAAATTTTTGCTGTTCCAACTAGATGGTTATCTACTGATTCCAGTCCTTCGTTCAGTTGCCCAAGAGCACCATTGATTGTGGTAAGATGTCCGGCTAAAGGATCAGTATCATCAACAATTTTTTGCAGACCTCCTGCAAGCCTTTTTAAATGGGTGCCTGTGCGGTAAAGAGCCACAATGATTCCTAATAAATAAAGCACCAAAACCAATACGACCAATGTTAAAACCGCAATGGTAACAGTTAAAAGCAAAGTTGGGAAATCCATTGTATCTCCTTTATTACTATAGAGTCTTTGATTTAAATTAATTTGTCGTCCGAGAAGATAACGTTTTCTTGACGGTTTCGGCTTTGGAATTTATTTCCCCTGCCACTTGCAAAATAGTCGTTGCAGTTGTTATGGAGTTGTTAAGAGCCTCAATGTGACCTGTATTGGACGCAATGCCGCCACCGGCAGTGTTCATTTGCTCCATATATTTTTCAATATTTCTTGCACCTCTGTATGTACGATGCAGCAGTGACACTAAATACGGTACTGCCAGGATAACAACTACAAGCAGGATGGCCCAAATTACATACACAGCTTGTGGCATCATTTTACAACCTCCTCCTGTTTTAATACAGAATTAATGGTACTTTCCAGGTTTTGATCAACTCCTGTCAAACCCTCTGCTATCACTCCTAGTTCCGTGTTCAGTGTAGTCACTTCCGTCGGTATATGACTGGTTTCTGTCTCAATTGCTCTCAATCCGAGTCTCAGTTTGGAGAGATAACTATCAGGATTTCCTCCAATTGCATTAAGTGTAGCAATAATATTGTTAAGGTTAGAGATCAAAACCACTAACAGAAGAACAGAAGCGAGCACAGTAATTATCATCAAGAAAACAAACATCATAATACTCCTGTATTAATACTATTTAGAGGAAATCACGCAATCCGGACATCCCGAGCATTGACTTGCATGCTCACTGATAGCTTTTGTTGCACCTAGGATGGCAACTGCCTCTGATTTAATCTGGTTAACCACCCGATTGGTGGTCCCAAGGAACAGTGGTATTTGTATTGTATTGTTTGCCACTAATTTTCCATGTGTCCAGATTGCACTGCCACCCAAATAATTTCTACCGCGCTTTGACTAACTTCCATAAAATTTTCTCCTTAAGAACAAAGAAAGAGGAGATTATGATTCAGTAACATTAGCTGAATGAAGTACCTTTGCAACCTCAACACCATGACCGTGAATTGAATTAGCAGTATTTAATATATTAACCGCTGTATTGTTTGTATCCTCAAGGTGCCAGACACACTGAGTGTTGGCTTTGATATGCTGCACTAATCCCAGCGCAGCTACTGCAAGTTTTAAGATTCTGTTTGCAGCTAACCAAACAGATATCAGCAAAGCAGCAGCTGCAACTATAATAACTGCAGCAACACCCAACCATAAATACCAAGTTGAGAAAAGTTCCGGGTCACTCATAACACGCTCCACTGTTTAGTACACATTATATTTTTGAAGAAGATCCCATTTTTTGCACTTTTTTATAAATAAAGTGCACTGCTTTCTCAATCAAATTTGGTTCACGCACATTTCCCCAGCCATTAGGAACATGTCCCTGTTCATCCCAGCGCCTTGTACGATTATTAAAAAATCTAGTGTGGTTACGTAAAGCACGAATAATAGCCCCATGTACTTTAGAAGCTGAAGAAGAGACAAGTGTCCCCGGAGGTCTCTTGTAAAATGGAGAGAAAGCATCCGGGAAGCCCGGCATAGTACAACCGATACATGGAGACCCTGTATTCATGCAGCCTCCCATGTTATTTATTGCTCCTCTTTTGTTGATGTTGCACTGCACTACCGGACCCCAGCATCCAATTTCTACCAGGCATTCCTTATCACCATACTCTTCAGCAAAATCTCCTTCCTCATAAAATCCCGCACGATTACATCCACGATGAACAGTTTCATTAAAAAGCCACGCTGGCCGACCTAATTCATCAAATTCTGGAAGAGGACCGATACCCTGTAAAAACAGCAAAACAGCAGCAACAGTATCTGTAAAATTATCACCTACAGGGGAACAACCCGGAATATTCACTACAGGCAATCCCAGTGTGCTGCGGTAATCGGATGGTAAAAAGTCCATTAGCCCCATGGCATTGGTTACATTACCGACTGCAGCAGGGACTCCTCCCCAGGGGAATGGGCTGCATTTCCCCTTCTACTTCACGTGCACCAAGTGGAGCCCAATATCCACCATCTGAGGCAGCAATAGATTCATCAGCAATTGATCCTTCATAAATAACTACGAACGGATCTTCCAGCTCACCATTTGCCGCCTGTTCATAAGGTTGCATGAAAGCTTCACCAGCTTCTACATCAAGCACAGGATGATGTAAAATAACTTTTGGAACTCCAGGGATTGAGCCAGTTAACAACGATTCTACAGAAGGCTGTGTTGCTCCAACAACGCCAATGGAACAGCCATCACAACTCATTCCTGCCAGCCAGAAAGCATGTATTACCTTGTGGGGGCCGAGGGCACTGTCTAAAGGATCAATGGTTTGGGATGCTTCAGAAACGGACATGGGTCATTCCTTTTAAATAGATTAAAGGTTCATGACTAAAGTGCATTATTCACTTTGCAAATTTTATTGTTTCCAAAATTGAAATACACTTTGAAGGGCTTGCGGAATACTACTAAGTAAAAGAATCTTTTGCAAGTTTATTTTATTTTTATTAAGAATTCTATAAAAAGAATAAATAAATTTTCTAAGGGTATAAAAAACTCACCCCATCATCCCCTGTAAGGTACCCCCACTAATTCTTCACAGTCAGACACCCCATAGAACGTTCTTTCCGTTAACCTTTGTAAACAATCTTCAGTCTCAATCAATTAAAGACTCTCCAAGACAATTCCCACCTTCTCATAAATTCAAATAAAGGTTGCATCTTGAGCCACAAAATAATATGTTCTCGTCTAATAAATTTTTTCCAACTGTATTTAGTGTATAACTTATATATCAAAAGGCTAAAATGAAAATATATATCTCACAAGAATTAGAAAATGGATATGACCATTGGAAGAAAATATTTGATAGTCTTGAATCTCAAAGACAAGAAGTGGGAATAAAAACCATTGTGGTAGCCTGTGAAGCTGAGAATTCAAATAAAATGCATTGCATTATGGAAATTCCCTCCATGGATGTTGTCAAAGAATTTATGACGCGACCTGAAAATCAAGAAGCCATGAAAAATGCAGGAGTAAAAATGGAAGGACGGGTTATGATTCCACTAGCAGACTGAGCAAAAGGGAAACTATTAATGCAGACGAAGTTAAGGAGGCATCCTATATACAAATTAAATTTCAACCTACCCAGCCAGTTCAGGGCCTGATATGCTTTTCCTGCTTCTGAAAGCACTTATTAGCATCTCTGCACCATTCTCTCCTACAAGACTTACAAGCTGAGCATTGAGTTCTTCCACAGATTTTTCCTTTACTATTTCATGTCTATCAACAGGCCTAAACCCAGCTCTATCCAAAAGATCGCGGGTTGCACCCAAACGTACACTCTCACTCTCAGCATTCTATGCAAGGTCAGTCAGTATATTCAATGCCTTAGGTGCAATTTTGGCAAAGTTACGGTGTAACTCCTCAGATATTTCATCTGCACACTCTCTACGGAGCTAGTTGAGGTCGCGGATCAGAATCATGTGATCGTCATTTGTCTGTTTTTTGACGCCTGGTAATGCCGTCAAGTCCGCCTATGACGGCCCATTCCGCGAACAGTTCGGGCTTGCGCTCGAAGTTGCGTGGTTGCCAGTTTTCAGTCAGGTAGTCCTCGTCCGCATAGTATTCGGCGAGCCCACCGCACGGGGAATTAACATACCAGAAATAAGCCGAGGAGATCGGGTGTCGCCCGGGGCCAAGTTGCGTCTTCCAGCCCTGTCGACTGATGTGCAGCCCGCCGCCGAAGACTTCGTGGATATCACGGACGGTGAACGCTACATGGTTCAGCTTGGGTCGGCCTGTGGGACTCTTGAGAAGGAAGAGGTTGTGGTGCCCTCCACGCGGTGCACATCGCATGAAGATACCGTGTCTGGGATAGCGGTCGGAAACCTGAAAGCCCAGCACCTCCGTGTAAAACTCTTCGGACTCAGACAAGTCCGAGACAAACAGCACCACATGGCCCACCTGGATCGGGGTAGCGCGTTCGTAAATCGGACTAGGTTCATCAACCCGCTGCGGTGACCCCGGAGTGTTCATGACGGCTCCGTAAACAGAAAAAGGCTTACGCAGAGTTAGCCGGAAGGCCAACGTCAAGCCATTTGGATCGGTGATCCGTGCCACGCCATCCTTCCCTTCCGTAAAAGATACATTTCGGGAAAATCTTTTGAGTAGGGCGTCGAGGCTGCGCTTGTTTTTAACGCCCCAGACCACTTCACGCAGGGTCGAGCCGGTTTCCATCGCTGGAGGTAGGAGTTTGTCATCATGGGGTCTGAGACGCACCTCCGTTCCGTCCATCGTCTCGAAGCGTGCGGAATGCTTGGTGCTGAGCACCTTCCGGAGCCCCCAATCGCCCAAAAATTTCCGGCACTGTGCCAAGTCTTCAACTCCGTAAGTGATTGCGTCGATTCCTGTGAGCATGATGATCCTCCAATTTGTTAGATGGCGATGGCCGCATCAAGGTTGGCCAGTCCACGAATGACACTAAAGGCGGTCAGGGCAGAGGTCTTGGGATTTTCCTGAGAAGGAATTCCTTCCAGCTCAATCTGGAAGTTGCATGCCTTTGCACAGACCTCAATTTCGTGGGTATTTCGGGAAGTATGCGGATCGGCGCACAGTTCTACCTCGGTTTCGTCAAACCCCAGTCCGGCCAGGGCAATGGTAGCCGCTACATTAGCGTTTTTTGGATAGTGTAGTGCGGCTTGGCGAGCGGTGCCCCGGTAGAAGACGATGGCCTCCTTCAAGTGATCGAGATCGCAGACCGACTCCGCAAGCGTGCCAAGCCAGGCGCCCGGAGGCTTGCGAGAGCGATACCGCACTTTGGTCAATCCGGACAGCCGTGCGGCCACAAGAGCATCCACTGCACCAATCGCTCCGGCAGGGAGTAGGATTTGTCGGTCCGACTGCTTGGCTGCGTCTTTCAGACGGTCGTGCAGTTTGGCATCAGCTAAAGCACCGATGGAAATAATCATTAGGTCGGTGCCGGATTGCAGCACGGCCTCGCCAAACTCCCGGACGGCAGCGTGTCCCGCGCACTCGGAAACAATGCCGGGGGAAAGAACAAGCAGGTCTTCCAGACGCTCCACCACGGGAACTTCTATTCCCACTGCTTCCTGAGTCGTTGCTTGGCGTCCGGGCTTGCATAGCACCCCGACAACCTCAGCCTTACCTTCCGAAGCGGTGGTCAGATGTCTCAACAACGTTTTGGCGATTCCTCCGTAACCGATAAGTCCAACGCGAATCATGTGCCTCACTCTGTTTTGACGGGAGGTCCCGCGAAGGGAACCTTGAACGGTCCGATGGTCTGCATTTCCACCTCCACCAATGCGGGGCCTTTGACGGAAAGTGCCTCCCGAAATATTTCTCCAAACTCGGAAACTGCAGTAACGCTCCAGTACGGCATACCCAGCGACTTGGCGAGTGTGGCGAAGTCTGGTAGCCGCAAGTCCGTGAAGTAATGCCTCCCTCCAAATCTTGCATCCTGAATGTTGCGTATGACGCCGTAGCCCTGGTCGTTCATCACCAGCAGCGTCAAGTCCGCCTGTTCTTGCACTGCGGTAGTAAGTTCGCCGATGTTGAGCATTAGCCCTCCATCTCCACACAGCGAAACCACCTTGCGTCCGTCAGCTCCGAGGGCAGCCCCTACGCCCATCGGCATTCCTTGTCCAATTCCACCGCCCAAAGCATGGATTCCGTTGCGTGGATCAGAGATTTTCGGCAAGCGATTGCCCCAGGTGCTGTTCAAGATGGTCACGTCGCGCACCCATAGTGCATCAGGCGGCATCACTGCTTTTAAGGCGTCCACCAAGGCATCGTAGGGGCCAAGGGTATCCTGAAGCTTGGCTACAGCCTCTTCCCGCGCCGAGGCTAAGTCCAGGGCAAAAGCAGGGTCAATTTGCAAACGGCCTTCTAGTCGGTCCGCCAGCCCAGACAGAACCACAGCGCTGTCGCCACAAACAAACCCGGAATTCGGATACTCTCGCCCATCCGCTAATGGGTCCGCATCCACTTGGAGTAACGGTTCTGGTAGCTTGAGGCGATAGATTTTCGTTTCGTTGCTGCGCAGGCGCGAACCAACCACGAGCATCAGGTCGCAGCTTTGGTAAAACGCTTCCGCATCCGGGTTCATGTTGAAGGCCCCCAGTGTGAGCGGATGGTCTTCCGGAACAATGCCGCGTCCGTTGACACTCGTGACCATGCCCATACCGCACTCCACCAGGCGAATTGCGCCCTCGCGGGCATGTCGTGCGCCGCCCCCAAGCCAGAGGAGCGGACGCTTCGCTGTGGCCAAACGCTCCGCAAGCTGATCCAGCGAGGACTCTCCTGGATGCGAAATCGGTACAGGCAGTGGTGAAAAGTCATTTGGCTGCGGCAACATTGCTGCTTGTACGTCGGCGGGAATCTCCACGCTGACGGGGCCCGTTGGAGCTGTCAATGCAGTACGCACCGCCTTCCGTAAAACCCCTAGCGCTGACTCCGGGGACCAAACGCGGTACTCCGCCTTGGATATCGACCGCAACATTCCCAACTGTGCTTTGGCTTCGTGGATGTATCCGCGTCCCCGATCGAGGTAAGGCAAATCAATTTGACCGGTGAGGTGTAATAACGGCGTACCAGCTGTTTCAGCTTCAATCAAGGCTCCAGCGGCATTTCCCGCTCCGGTTCCGGTACTGGTGAAGGCCACGCCCAATGCCCCCTGCGTGCGGGCGTAACCATCAGCCATATTGACAGCACCGGCCTCTCCTCGGCTTGGCACAAAACGAATTTTTCCACGACGACCGATGGCATCAAGCATCGGTAGGTTATGGATACTGACCACGCCAAATGCCGTCTGCACTCCGCAGGCTTCCAGAAAGGCGGAGACTAACTCTCCAGTGGTGATAGTTTGTTCAGACATAGCAGGCGACTCCACCATCAACTTCCAAGGCTGCTCCAGTGATGAAACCTGCTTGGGGTGAGATCAGAAACGCAATCGCCGCCGCCGCTTCAGCGGGAGTGCCAAAGCGGCCCAGCGGAATGTCACGTTGTTTAGCTTGCTCGATCATCCATTCATCGAAGTTGGTTCCTTCAGGATCTTGGGCCTCGTACCGCCGTTTCCATTGTTCAGATTCAACTGTACCGATCAGGATCGAGTTGACCCGGATACCCTTGGGCGCGAATTCCTTGCTCATTGAGCGCAGCAGATTCTGCACCCCCGCCCGAGCAGATGACGTTGCCACCAAACGAGGCTCAGGCTGCCGTGAAAGCAACGAATTGACAACGAGCATCGAACCGATGGGTGATTGTTCCAACTCAGGTAAAAATGTGCGGGTTGGACGGATCACGCTGAAATACTTGAGTTGCAACTCGGCCATCCAGTCGTCATCCTCTGTGTCGGCAAAGGTGCTGATGCGGGCCTGACCGGCGTTGTTGACGAGGGCGTCCACCTGTCCAAAATAGCCAAGCACGGCCTCTCGGAACTGAGCCACGGCTTCGGTGTCCAGTACATCGCAAGGTTGTGCCCAGACGGCAGTGCCGTGTTCGGCTTGTAATATAGCCAGCTCGGTTTCCAAGCGATCCGCATTACGGGCACAAAAGGCGACCTTCGCCCCCTCGCCCAGTAAAGTTTTCACTGTGGCCAGTCCGATTCCTGCGGAACCTCCGGTGACTACGATTACGCAATCCTTGAGTTTTAAGTCCATGCTATCCCTTGTTATCCCCGATACCCCATTCGATTGGAAATGGCTTCCGCCGCCTGCAGCACGAGGTCTTTGATTTTACCTTCCAGAGCCTCACGGTCAAATACAGTTTCCGGACCTTTGATGTTGATGGCCGCAATGATCTTTCCGGAGGCATCCCGGATTCTAGTTCCCACACTGACCACGCCTGCTTCAAACGCTGACAGACTGAGTGCGTATCCGAGTTGGTGTTCAGCGCACAGTCGTTGATGCAGATCCTGAACTGTAGTGTCTGTCTGCTCAGTGATTCGTCGCAATTCTATTCCTTCATACAAATGATTTAACTCCTGCAAACTAAGTTCGGAGAGCAAAACTCGTCCCAACGTTGTTGCATGAGCCGGAAAGCGCGTACCGACTCCTACGTTGCTCACCAAGTGTTGACGTCCGGCGATTCGTAAAAGATACACCACTTCTCGTTCATCCAGCACGCCCAAATGCACCGAACATCCGGTCTTTTCATTCAATGTTGTAAGAAATGGGCGCGCGACTTCGATCAGTTCCTGCGAAGCTAGATACTCAAACCCGAGATTCAGCACCCGATTCCCAAGTTGGTAAGTCTTGCGCTGCGGGTGGTGTTCAAGGTACTTGAGTTGCTCCAGCGTGTGTACCAGGCGAAAAACCGTGGAGCGTGGCATATTGAGCGTCCTAGCAAGTTCGGACAGCCGCCACTCCTGCTGTTTGTGGGTGAACTGCTCCAGCAGCCGCATGCCTCGCACCAAACCGGGTACGATGTATCGATTTTCCGGTGGGGACGTTTCCATCATCGTGGTTGTGGGAAAAAGAAATTGCGCAGAGTGCTATTGAACGTTTCGGGTTGATCTATATAACACAGATGTCCTGCTCCCGGAAGAGACTGGTATTGAGAGCCTGCAATAACCTCTGCGATTCGCTGGCTATGACTTTCCGGCGTGATTTGATCATCGGTTCCGCACAGAACCAAGCAGGGCGTTTCCACGTGGACAGCGTCTGCCTCCAAGTCACCTTGTGCGAGCATCATCATAGCCTGTCGGTAGCCGTCCGGGCGAATCTGTGCCATCGTTTCGCGTACCTGATCAACTTGCTCCTGGCCTGCCGTCTTTGAAAGTAAGCGTGCCGCTCGTGCCTGGGCCACTCCTTCCGGTCCTAATTCCTCCAAGTTTCGCAGTCGCTCTGCGATATTTTCTGGAACAGGATCGTCAGGCTGCATTCGGTAGCCCATTGCGCAGGAAGTCAGCCCCAAGGCTGTGGTGCGAAAATGCTTCCGGACAAACGCCGCCGCTATCAGCGTTCCCATCGAATGACCCACCAAACAACATTCCTGGATCTGCATCACATCCAGAAACATCGCAAGTGCGTCTGCGTAATCTCTTGCCAGAGGTTGAGGCTCATTCAATGGAGTTGATTCCCCATAACCGGGCGTATCCCAAGCGATCACTCGGAAATGGTCGGATAAAGTGACAAGTTGGTTGCACCATGAGCCTGCATTTGAGCCGATGCCGTGCAGTAGTACCAATGTAGGACCCTCTCCGGCTTCCCGAAAGCTGAACTTCCGCTTCCCTGTAGCAACTATCTGATAGTCAATCTGCAAATTCATCCCCAGGCCCGTTGGTTTTCAACTAAAGATTTTTTCATCGTATTCTTTTTTCGGTGACCTCTGAGAAAACAAATAAAATCTACTAATTTCCCATTAAAATACATTGTAAATTAAATTTGTTGAGGATTTTTTAAACTTAGTATTATTCAATGCACTTAATTGTCGGCTCCGTACTGCCTATAATCCATTACTTAAAAGACAAATCCGCCGTTGACTGGCAGAACTTGACCCGTGATGAAGCCCGCCTGCTCGGACAGCAGAAAGCTTACTGCGCCGACCACGTCTTCCGGATACTGAGCTCGAGGAATGGCCCTTCCGCTTTCGTAGAGATCATGGCGTTCCTTGGGAACGTAGTCTGTGGATTCACTCCTCACCAACCCAGGAGCAACTGCATTGACGGTGATGCTGTCCGGCCCAAGCTCACGGGCCAGTGAGCGGGTCATGGCAATCACCGCTCCCTTGCTGGAAACGTAGTGCAACAGCTTAGTGGCACCCCACAGGGCAGTGTCTGAAGTGAGATTCACCACCCGTCCTGAGTCCGAACGACGCAGCTGGGAAGCAAGTGCCTTAACCATCAGCCAGGTCCCTCGGACGTTGATGCGCATCACCAGGTCCCATGTTTCTAGGTCTATTTCCTCAAAAGTCTTGCCGCCAATGCCAGTGGCGAGCCCGGCATTGTTGACCAATCCATCGATCTTTTTGCAGGTCTTCGACAGATCAGTAGAAAGCGTTTTGACGGAGTCCGGATCCGCTATGTCCACTGGGAAAAAAGTTGCTGTATGCCCTGCATTCCGGAGTTCGAGTTCGCATTGCTGCCCCCATTCAATATTTTTTTCTGCAATCACCACTTCTGCCCCTTGTCTGCAACAGTCCTCGGCAAAGGCCCGTCCGAGACCGCGTCCGGCTCCGGTAATGACGATAATCCGGTCTTTCAGTAGCGACATAGCTCTTGATGCCTTAAAGCTGTGGTCGCTTGACCTTCGCCAGTGGATGATCGGGGGGGTAAGTGGGCTTCTCCGGCTTGCTAGTTCCCAGCATCACGCACATCAATGCTTCCTCGATCCCCTCGTTGACCAGTCCTCGGTATACCCCAGGAGGGATCGAGATCAGGTCACGTTCCTTCAAATAAGTTTCCCATGTATCACCCTCAGCCTCGAAAATTAGTCGAATCTTGTTGCCCCGCAAAATGAAGAACACCTCCTCAGTGTCGTGGTGAACGTGCAACGGTCCCTCGCAACCAGCGGGTAACACCATTGTCGAAAAGGTAAAATGTTCAGCCTGGACGGTGTTGTTATCCGTCGACACTCCGGCAGCTCCGGTACCCAAGTAACGCATTTGTGCCCGGCGATACTTCGGATCGTAATCCGACTGGAACTTGAGTGCGTTCCAGTCTAAAGTCCTGGTTTTGTGTCGGGCTATCTTGGTTTTCATCCACGACTCCAGCGATTCACCCTGTGGAATCAAGGGACTCTTGATGTTTTTTGATTCGTTACTCATGTAATCTCTTTGTTCAATGTTTGTATTTTAGACATTACCGAACGAGGGCGAGGGCTAGTAGTGCAAGACCCTGCGTTCCAATACGATGACTGCGACGTAGGCAAGAATGCCGATCAGTGTGAGCAGAAAAATGGAGACAAACACCATTGCTGTATTAGCCGCTCCCTCACCAAACACCAACAGGTATCCCAGGCCGATGTTGCCGCCGACCATCTCGCCGACTACCACACCGATCACCGCTAGTGTCGCGCCCACTCGCAGTCCAGAAAAGAGTGCTGGCATAGAGGCTGGGAACTCGATCTTTCAGAAAATCTGCGAACGTCGCGCCTTGAACGAGCGGGCAAGGTTGATCAAGTCCGGACGCCAAGTTCTGCAGGGTACTCTTACCACAACCACTGGGTCCGATCAGCGAAACGACTTCCCCATCCTTCACTTTCAAGGAAACCCCCTCAACAGCGGTGATGGATTCCAGGTTAGCATTGTTCGGATTGCGGAACCGTTTGGTGACGTTCCTGAATTCGAGCCTGACATCGCTCACGGCCACTCCCCCAGCCGTTTCATCACGGACTGAAAGTTGGTTTCGGTCCAACCTCCTTCTTCAGGAGGCTTCACGCAGGATTCGTTGAGCCTGCGGACGATTCCGGTCAGATCAAATACCTCCTCCCCAAAGATTTCCTGAAGAGCATCCGCCAACTCCTGCTCATATTCTGTTGGTGGGGCAGATCGGGTTTGCCACGGTAAGAGTGTGGGGGGATCGTAGGTTTCCAGATAATCAGCTCCACCCTTGTTTTCATGAGTCTTGGTAAGCCAGGGATTCCAGTCCATACATGTTTTAAGCGTGAGAGGTTTGAGTGTTCACCTGCTTTTGCGCCAGTATTCGCAATTCACGGCGTATTTTGGTCATTCCGGCATCGTGCTGGTAAAGCGATTCACGTGTACGGGCGTTGTCCTGCATGGCTTCGAGCACCACGCGATCTTGTTCCAGCACATCCCAGTGTAGGCCCTCAAGCCGATTTTTGTAAAGAAATCCCCAAGTGTCGCGCTCCCATCCGGAGACCTTGCGTACTCGCCAGAAATAAACCTGACAGACCTGCTCTGTCACTGGAGTGACGAAACCGATGATTGTGAAATTTCCACCCGGCCCTGCGTTCTTACGGTAGGGGATTGCCAGGCGCATCCAGAAGGTTCCGGTATCCGCAAACTCCACCCAGTCGAAATTGACACCACGCTGATTTTCCTTCTCAAACATCCAGCCCTGTCCGGTTTCGGATAATCGCATTTGTGCTGATTTATCGCCTGTCGACATCGAGTGCGATTTTGCATGGAGATAGGCACCGTGCATCGGGTCCATCACGTTGTCAATGGCGTAGCGGTAGTTACAGCGCCAGAGCGCGGTGCTGAGGAAACTGCCGTAAGCATCGTCCGTGAGTTCTTCAGGTAGTTGTAGCTTCACGGCGTCGGGCTGCTGCTCATCCCCAAAATACGCAAAGATCGCCCCTTGCACTTCGTGAGTTGGATAACTCTGTACCATGCACTTGCCCTCCATCGGACATTTTTCCACAGCAGGAACACGGATTACCTCGCCTTCGTGGTTTACCTCTACGCCATGATACCAGCAGGCAAGACGATCTCCCAAATTCCATCCCAGGGACAGTCGCGCCCCTCGATGTGGGCAGCGATCCTCAATCACGTGCGGTATTCCGGACTCATCACGCCAAATCGCCAGATGTTCACTCAGCCGAGTGACACCCAATGGGTTTTCCTGCACCATCCAGCTCGGTGCAATCGGATACCAACGCTGGCGCAATCCGCGGTTGAGCAATTTCTCCACTTCCTCGCGGCTTTCCTTACTTACCTTCAATTCACCCTGTTCCATCATGAATTCTGATTCATTCCAATATTTTGTTTCACATAAGAAACATTGTTTTAAAAAATAGTACAAAGATTTTTTAGAAGCGCAACACCTTTTTAAGAAAAAAGTTTTTCACCTAATTGAATGTTTCCCGGTATTAATAAAACTCCCTGTATCCTCTAAGTACAATACAGATCGAATTCTCTTCAGGCCTGATGGGTTGGAAGCAGAGACTTACTTCGAAGGGCTATTTGCCGTTCAATCAGCAAATGCATCATCGCCATTTTCTGCGATGTTGCAGCAGGATCAGCCCAAAGGTTATCCAACTCATCCGGACCCTCGCCAAGATTAAAAAGCTCTCCAAGATCAGACCCTTCAAAAACGCTCATCCGCCAACTGTCATGAACGAGCGACCAGAAAGCTGTACGCCCATCGTCCGATGCCATCACTAAGCCGGAATCCTCGATTAGTACAGGTAAGTTTTTGACATCATCAGCCAAAAGATCACGACCTTGAATTCCATACGGGACTTTCAGACCCGCTTTTTGCAGAAGCGTGGGCGCAAAATCGATCGCACTACCTTGAATTCCCGTGACGTCCGTCCCACGATTTATCGGATCGGACCAGATCAGCGGTACACGGATCAGCCCGTGACTGTGAACCCCCCCTTTAAGAACGGTGCCATGATCACCCATATAGTCGCCGTGATCTGACATGTAGATGATATTGGTGTTTTCGGATTGGCCAATATTCTTCAGAGCTTGCATCACAACACCAACTTGTTCGTCAATCATGGTGATCGTACCGTAATTCAGTGCGATCATGCGGCGCATGGCCTCATCATCAGTATGAAATGGCCAGAACTCATCGGGTTTTTCCGCGCCAATTTCATAAATCCGCTGAATATGGTTAGGTAAATCGCTTCTGGCGCTGGTTCGATGAGCAAAACTTTTTGGCAGCGGGATGTCTGCAGGATCATAAAGATCAAAATACTGACCTGGGGGTGTAAATGGGTGGTGAGGATCTGGAAAAGACACGACAAGAATGAATGGAGTGTCGTCCTGTTCCTCCAGAAATTTGCAAGCCTGCTCACCAACATATGACGTTGGATAATGTTCCTCGGACAGTGCTGTGCGCCAGATTTGTGGCGTTTCCGGTGAACCGTCTTCCAACGCTCCAGCCCGTCCGCGTGGGTCTGACGCACCAGCCAGTTTGTCTTTCAGCCAGCCAGAATAGTGTCCCTCAACCTGGTCACCGTGCCCAATGCACAAGCGAACGTGATCAAATCCATAGTAGGGAAGTGGTAATTCCTTATTAGGGTTCTTGATCCAGCTTGTTCGAATTTCACACTCATATTCCGAACCCCGCCGTTGCGATCTTAAGGCTAGGTTGTAGGGCCCGTTTGGTTCTTCGCCTTTCCCATTTGATTGAGGTAACTTTGTCTCAATCGGTGAGACGTTCTGAAAGTGTGCTTTGCCCACAAGACCTGTTCGATAACCACTAGATCGCAAGACATCCGCGTAGGTCGTGCAATCCAAGCCGAGTGGTATACCGTTTTGCCTGCACCCATTGACCGATGTCAACTGCCCCGTTGCAAGTGCTGCACGGTTTGGTTGGCAAATTGGATTTGCGACATAGAAATTATCAAACCGCGTTCCACGATTGGCAATCGCATCGATATTTGGAGTTCGTACGATGGGATTCCCATAGCAACCTAAATGATCAGCCCTTTGTTGGTCTGTCATAAAGACAATGAAGCTAGGTCGTTCGGTCATTTGAACATCAGATCCACTGGATATGTCACAATTTCGGGAATAAAGAACAGCAAGAGGATTGCGATAAAGTCACAGATGACGAAGGGCACAGCGGCTCCGTAAATATCACCCATTGTTGTGCCTTTTGGTGCCACGCCTTTCATCACGAATAGAGCCGCACCAAATGGGGGCGAGGTCGCACCGGTTTCAATAGCAACCAAATACATCGCCGCGAACCAAATCGGATCGAACCCAAACTGTATCACGATGGGAATGAATATCGGCAACGTGATCAGCATTATGGGCAAGGGCCCCATAACCATGCCCATCAAAATCACGAGCATGATCATCAAGAAAACAATGGCTTCATTGGAGATATCAATCGACATCACGGCATCAATCATACCGTAGGTTGCGCCAGTGAACGCCAAGAGCTGCGAAAACGTCATGGCCCCAGATATGATCAGCAATACCATCACCGAAATATTGGCGCTGGAAAACATTGTGTCGCCAAAAACCTTGAACGTTAGTCGCAGTTTCAGGGCTGCCAAAATAAGGACCGAAAAGGCGCCAGTAGCCGCTGCTTCACTTGGCGTTGCTATCCCTAAGAAAATGACGCCAACGACGGAAAAAATAACAAATGTGAGTGGCAGGATATTAATTGCTGTCGCAGACAGTTTTTCAGAAAGAGAAACCTTTGGCACGTCGAATGAGGGCGCTAGCTCTGGTTGTAGCCGGCAGCGTCCAAGTATATAGATGATGTACAGCAGCGCCATCAAAAGACCCGGAATAATGATGCCGATTAGGATCCGGCGGATTGAGAGTTCGGCTATGACGCCGAGCACAACTGCCAAAGCCGAAGGTGGGATCATAATTGCCAGACCGGACGAACCCAGGATCGGACCAAGCGACATCGGTTTTTTGTAGCCTCGCTTTTCCATCTCTGGCGTTAGCGACGATCCAAGCAACGCGATGGACCCCATCGAATTACCGGTTAGGGTTGAAAAGAGAACTCCACCTCCGACAGCCATTAACGCCAAACGTCCACGCAACCGCCCAAACCATTTATCGAGCGTGTCCATTAGATCAATTGCGATACCGGACCGGAACATCGCCTCGCCCATAATCATGAACAGGGCGATGGGTATCAGCACGAAACTAGACACTGAATCAACCGTATTCAGAACGAGTTGCTTAATGCCCGGCAAGCCACCCATCAGGACAAACGATCCAACAATGTTAACCGCGAGAAATGAAAACGCGACCGGCAATCCTACAAACATCAGGACAAAGAGTGGGCCAAGAATAATGGCGATTATATAGTACCAATCCATGACTATAAAGCCTTGCCTTTTAGAGTGCAGATAAACTGCTTTAGGAACTGGATGGCCATCAATCCGGCACCCAATGGCAATGCTGCGGTCAGCCACCAGCTATAGGGGCGCATCACGGTGATTTCCCGGACGCCAAGCCCATATTGTTCAACAACAACTATTACTCCGACAATTGCCAGAACAGCACAGACCAGAAAACCTATTACGGAATTCAACGCTTGAAATATTAACCTCCAGGTATTCGTGAAACTAGTGTAAACAATGTCGATAACCACATGCATATTCTTCTCGAGCAAATAGGGAGTCCCAAGGAATGTGATGTAAAGAAGTGAGTACTCGCTGGTTTCTAAGACCCAAAGACGCGAGGAAGCACCAAGTGCACGCCCAGTAACCTCCAAGCAAATTATGGTAGCGATGAAGAAGAGGAGAGCAGCGCCAAGGATTGCACAATAAAAATTTAAGCGGCTGAAAAAATGACTCAAATTAGCAAATGTGCTGTACAAGTTTTTTTACTCCTGCAAAAAAAAGAGGTGGAGCCAGTGTTTGCTGGGCTCCACCTAACTTTCGTTGCCCGTGCGCTATTTGTCCAGCATTCCTCGCAGCTCGGCAGCAACTTCGTCGCCGGCATTTGCAGCTGTGACAGCCCATGCGGCATCCATTGCCATTTGCTCATAACGTGCGGCTTCATCAGCTGGCAGTTCCAAAATGTTGAACCCAGCGGCTTTCATCAGTTCGATGTTATCGGCGATATCTTGACTCCAGATGTAGTCCATACGATATGCAAAGTCCCTTCGAAGAAACGTTGTCAGCCGTTGCTGTAAATCGGTCGACATCTTGCCCCATGTCTCCTTGTTAATCAGGACCGGGAAGCCAGCGCGGTAAACACCGGGGAAAATCACTGTCTTGACCAAGCCTTCGAATTGCTGGGCTTGTGCAAGTGGGCCTTGCATGTATCCGTCAATCGTTCCGCGCTCCATCGCCGTGAAAATATCTCCCATCCCCATCACGATCGGCTCTGCACCTAGGGC
>LUQO01000074.1 GCA_001627865.1 SAR324 cluster bacterium REDSEA-S27_B3 | reverse complement strand
GGACACAACTGCACCGACCATCTCCTCATTTACATCAACTTCAGATAATGGCACCTATTCTTCTGACCCCGATAAAACCCCAGGCAATACTGTTAATATCACTGCAACGGCATCTGATATTGTTGTCTACGGCAATACCATTACAGTTACTTTAGACACTGCCGAAAACGTGGTGTTAACTGCTCCAGCAAACGGAACAACACTGGCTGGTACTTACACTGTTGGTGAAGGTGATAACAGTTGTGATTTATCAGTAACTAGTTTCAGCATTGGAACAGTGACAGACATTGCAGGAAATGCAATGACCAACACAACTGTTCCGTCTAATAATAATATTAACACAGGTAGTGACATCGTAATCATAGGAACAGGATGTTAATTGACTTATATAAATTTGATTCAGAAGTCTGTTTATGCTAACTATATTCAAGACTACTATTTTGAGCGGTTCTCACTTTTCACTGTAAAAATCTAAACTTCTGTTTGAGGGGTTAAGACCATCAAGCTGATCTGCCTGCTCATTTTGGCAGAGCAGTGAAAATTGGAATTTGATATGCTATTTTTGATAAAACAGTAGGTCTGGTCTTCTCCTGGCTAAAGCACAACCATCAATCTTACAGATTAATTATCTCAAGACGGCAAAAAGTCTAGAGCAGGAATTACTCCTTCATTATTAAACCAATTTGTACTTCCGGAACTGTTAAGTGTCACACCGATGCACTTGCTCATTTCAGACTTTTTCATACTCCACACGAAAGATTGATCACCTAATCTTTTTATTCATGCCTGATATAAATTCAACCTCCACCTCATCAGTCTTAAAAACTGTATCCAGCCTGGGAGTTCCGCATGAGGTGATAGAAATTGATCCTGCTTTCGCGGACACCGCAGTGTTTTGTGAACACTATGGGTTCCCGATGGAGAAATCCGGAAACACGATCATCGTGGCATCAAAGAAGGAACCAAAGGTATATGTGGCATGTGTAGTGTTGGCGACTACACGGCTGGACGTAAACAAGCGTGTACGTAAACTGATGGGTGTCTCAAAGGCATCCTTTGCATCAGCAGAGGAAATGAATGCATTGACCGGCATGGAAGTCGGGGGAGTTACTCCGTTCTCACTTCCGGAAGGAATGCCGCTATATGTGGATTCCAGAATTATGGAGCTTGACTGGGTAATCCTGGGAGGTGGTGGACGTGACCGAAAGCTCAAAATCAGTCCGGAGGTATTCTACAAAATTGGTGCAGAGTTTATTGAGGAACTGGCGTTGACTATTGATCTGTAAAACTGTCCGGAATCAAGGATCGATTCGAATTGCACCACACTTCACATCCCTCTAACCAGACAATTCCTGCGAAATTACTATGAAGTAAACCGGTATATTCCAAGACTAATGGCTGACTAAATTATTTTTCTGCATGACTTTTTGCCTGAATTTCTATGCAATTTGGCCAAGTAATTGCTTTCTCAATAATGTCCAAATTACAGATTATTATTTTAAAATACAGGGCAAAATGTCTGAAAAGTTAGCAAAGCCAAAAGCAATCCTTGACGGATCTTTTTTGATTGCAGTATATTTCATTTTTTGGATTGTTGTAACAGTTGTACTGCCAATACTTTCTATTGGTTTACGATTGTATTCAAAAGAATCAGACACTATGCATGATCATACCCCGGAAACCGGCACTTAGATCATGAATTGATCCGGAATTCATTTTTTCTTGAAAGAGGTTAAATACTCCTTCCAGAACACATTTCAAGAAATTTCCTTCCACTCCAAATCCCCTTTGGTTTTAATTCTTTTGATAATTTGCAGACTGTTTAGCATGTGAGCCACTGATATTTTTTCTATTTCAAAATACAAAGCTTTTTTTAAAAAGAAATAATTTTACTTAATGAGTGGGAGGCATGCAGTAAATAAATTAGTAACTTGTTGAAAGAAAAGAGTTATTTCTTCATGAAGTCAATTTGTTGAGGGTTTGCATTAAAAACATCCGGATCATTTAGTTGAGCTATTTCATCTGCATTATTTGCAACAACTTTCATATCCATCTTTTTTCTGCATTCAGAACAACGAGGGGGGTTATCAATGAGAACAAGACAAGTGAGCATAAGGGGTAAAACGAAATTAAGGATGGGGAAAATGATCATTTCTTATTTTAACCGTATTTGTTCTTGAATCTGCAGATGATTTTTAATGTACACTCAAGTCATGAATTTTCAATTTAATTCTGGTCCATCAGTTCAACAGTTTTTATGGCCAATTTTTCTGACCATGGGCCATAGGCCAGTGGCGAAGGATGAATACCGTCTTCAAGATAATACTCTTTACCATCAGGGAACCTATCATTCAACAAATGTGCATCATCCAATTTGTTAATTACGTTAGTCAAACTGATCTGCAATAATATCTCCCAATATCCAAACACAAATCTGAGAGGATTTGGTATCGCAGGGAATCTGCCAACCGGAGGAACAGGCGAAAACAGTATTAATGGTTTTTTCCCACTGCAGAGCAGAAGTTTAACGCATTTCACAAGATAGCTTTCCCATAACCATGGCGGAGTAAGTTTAAAAACGTCGTTTCCACCGATGGAGATTAACACAACATCGGCTTTTACAGAGGACTGTTCTATGATCAAATTATTCAATTGTTTTAATGTAAGACCATTCTTTGCCAATACCTTCCAGTTTACCTGACATCCCAGCAAACGATTCAACTTATGCGCAGTCAAACCAGTCAATGTTAAGGAATGTTTGGGGATTCCAACACCTGCCATTGGAGACTCTCCCAGTCCAAGTAAATTAAGAGCCCTGTCATTCCCTGCAGAACTGCCAAAAGGCGAGTCTATTGGTGTGGGCAGTCTCAGTACATCTCTTTTTAGCCGTGTACCCTGGTACCACAGCCATGGAAATAAAAGTCCTATCACCAGGTAACCAAATAACGCCCCGACATATATAAACAAAGATTTCACTGCAGACTCTGCTTTAAAAATCAATTAACTGCGTTAGCTAAAAACATTTTGTGGCCCAAACATTAAACCTGAACTATATAAGCTGTCCGTAAGTATTCGCTGCAGTCTGGGCAACAGTAAACGTATTCTGACATGTAATGATTTGAGATAATCGATTTACACAATAAAGGGAATTTTTTCAGAGGAGACTGTAACTTTTGAGCAACTTTGAGAGGGGATTTATCTTTGATTATGCAAAAGTAAATCAGCCATCATTGCCGGAAGTTTTTTTTGTTTTGAACATGGTTCTTTTCCATGTTGCAGTACTGTCATTAAATTTAAAGAGCACACGGTTCCCAGCAGGATCAGTATAGGAAGCAAGCAGATTTTGGTTCAATCTGTAAACTTTGTTCATTTTGAAGCCCTCAATTTCAGGCAAATTTGTTATATTTTCACTTTCAGCGGCACATCCCCCAAAGAACAAAACAGGAATAACAATAGTTGTAATAATAAGTATTTTATTCATTATATCAGATGGTTAATATATACTCAACCGAACAAAATAATTAGTACAAGCAGCTTAAATCATTTTTTTCTGACCTGGACCTTCACTAAAATAAATGCAAAGAACTTTTTGGTTGATGATCAAAAGGCTTCTTTTAATTTAATAACTTTTCTTAGAAATACACAAATAATATAACCTGCGCAGCCGATTACATATGAATGAACATTCATCAGCAGCAGAGCGTCCTTTGTTTTCAGAGAAAGAGGTAGTTCCAATGCTGGAGGAAAACTATGGACTCACTTGCACTGTGAAAGAACTTCCTGGAGAGAGGGACAGGAATTATCTGGTGCGTGATTCTGAAGGGGATTCATATGTTCTTAAGATTTCCAATGCTGGTGAATCCCAAGATCATCTCAACGCACAGATATCTGCCCTTGAATGCACCGCGAAGCTGCTTGAACAGGGCAAGATACCCCAAGTATTTCCCGGAAAAAATGGGGAACTGCTTTCACGAGTCTGTACCAACAACAATATCAAGCATTGGATACGGCTTGTCAGTTATGTTGATGGCATCACTATGGCGGAGTACAGACCGCATACCAGGGAGTTTTTGTTTGAAGTTGGTTTAGCCTGCGGAACAGTAACCAAAGCGCTTCAGGATATCACCATGCAGCCTTCTGCCAGCAAACATCTTTGGGAAATGCATAATGCAATAGAAACTATACAGAAATATTTACCTTGTATCTCTGAAAATAAATTGAGGGATTTGGTTAACCAATCACTGGAATTGTATAGCAAAGTGCTGACACCAATTGAATCAGAACTGAGGCACGGCTGGATTCATAATGACTTCAACGATTACAATGTTCTTGTGGTTCCCAAACTTAATGAAACTCCATCGATTGGTTTAATAGATTTTGGCGACATGACGCATTCATACCTGGCCGCTGAAGCGGCTGTGGCATGCGCCTATACAATGCTGGACAAGCCAGATCCTCTTGAAGCTGCAGTTCATTTGATAATAGGATTTCATCAGCAATTTCCGCTTGAAGAGAAAGAGATTAAAATTCTGTTCCCAATGATACTGATGCGTCTTTGTCTAAGCCTAACCCTGGGTGCGTATCAACTGCAAAATGCACCTGAAAACAAATATCTGGGAATCAGCCAGAAACCTGCCCGCGAATTGCTGGAAAAACTACAGGAGGTTAATCACCGCTACGCACACTATCTTTTCAGAGACGCATGTGGTTTGGAGGCATGTAAAGTGACAACAGAATTTAGAAAATGGCAAAAAACAGCTACAGGTTCATTTCACAGTCTGATGGGAGAACCACTGACAAACAAAAATACATCAATGCTGGACCTTAGTTCAGGCAGCCCTATTTCTGCAAAATTACAATGGATGTCAATAGATGAACAACAAGAATACCTGGAAAGAATACTGCTTGAGATGAATGCTGAGACAGCAGTCGGAAAATATGCTGAGGTCCGCTCAGTCTATGCTGCTGAGGAATTCCACCATGTCTCTCTTGAAGGTGTAGAGAAAAGAACAATACACCTTGGAATTGACGTCTTTGCTGCCGCAGGAACTGCTATTTTTGCACCACTTGAAGGTATTGTTCATCATTTAAAGGATAATAATAATAAACTGGACTACGGTCCTACAGTGATACTGAAGCATAAGCCCAAAGATGGTCCGATTTTTTATACCCTATATGGTCATTTGGGCAGAACGTGTCTCAGGAAATTAAAAATTGGACAAACCGTCAGATATGGAATGGAGCTGGCAGTAATAGGCGAATCAACAGAAAACGGCGGCTGGCTTCCACATGTACATTTTCAGATAATCCTCGATCTATTTGATTTTGAAGGAAATTACCCCGGTGTAGCGCTGCCTTCTCAGCAAAATCTCTGGACAAGCGTTTGCCCTGATCCGGGAATGATGCTCGGACTTGGTGAAAAAAGTAACAACCAGGAAATTGATTACGGGAATCTTTTTGAACGGCGTAAAAAAGTTTTTGGTCCATCATTGAGTCTTAATTACCAGCAACCACTCATAATTGTACAAGGGCAGGCGCAGTCATTGATTGATCATAAAGGACAATTTTATCTTGACTGTGTTAATAACGTAGCCCATGTAGGACATTCTCATCCTCGCATTGCAAAAGCATATAGCGATCAGGCCTATGTTCTGAATACTAATACCCGCTATCTTAACCATATTAATATTAAGTACGCGGAGCGACTTTGTGAGCTGCTCCCTGAACCTCTCAACACATGTTTTCTTGTCTGTTCCGGAAGTGAAGCAAACGAACTGGCCCTGAGAATTGCCTTCTCTGTCAGTGAACAAAAGGACGTGATCGTGCTTGAGGAGGCATATCATGGAAATACAAACACGAATATAGATATAAGTCCTTATAAACATAACGGCCCCGGAGGAAATGGACCGCCGGAATGGGTACATGAAATTCCAATGCCTTATGTTTACCGTGGTTTGCACAGAGATGCTGTCACAGCCGGCAAGTTTTATGCTGATCATGTTCTAAAAATATGTGAAAAATTATCTTTGCATGGGAAAAAACCAGCAGCATTTATCTGTGAATCTATGCTCGGATGCGGCGGACAAGTCCCTCTTCCGGATGGTTTTCTTAAGCAATCCTACCAGCATGTAAGACAGCATGGAGGATTTTGCATTGCTGATGAAGTTCAGGTAGGATTCGGACGTGCAGGAAAACATTTCTGGTCATTTGAACTGCAGGACGCTGTCCCTGATATTGTGACTCTTGGGAAACCAATCGGAAACGGACACCCCATTGGGGCTGTTATCACTACTCAGGAAATTGCCGAAACATTCGCGAATGGAATGGAATACTTCAATACTTTTGGAGGAAGTCAGGTTTCTTCATCCGTAGGTATGGCTGTTCTGGACGTAATAGAACTGGAAGGACTTCAGCAAAACTCACTGGAAACAGGGAACTGGCTGAAAAATAATCTTAAAGAACTTAAACAAACATTTCCACTGATTGGAGATGTACGTGGTGAAGGGTTTTTTCTGGGTATTGAACTTGTGCTTAATCCAGACACTAAAGAACCTGCACCTCTTCATGCAGAATATATTGTTGAAAGGCTGAAATCACGTAAGATTCTGCTCAGTACTGAAGGTCCTGGCCATAACGTGTTAAAATTCAAACCCCCGATGGTGTTCAATCACCAAAACGCAGAGCAACTGATCGGTGAGTTGGAACATGTTTTAAAAGAGACTCCGCTGCAGTTACATTTGTATTAAAAACGATGACCAGCCAAAAAAGTATTGCAATCGGAGGCATCAGCACCGAATGCAGTACTTATTCTCATCTTTTTCAAACAGAGGCTGATTTTAACAAGATTCAGGGATCAACACTTGTTGAACTGGTGGACTTCCCTTTTGAAAATCATAAAATCCAAGCTCAACCCCTTTTCTATTGTAAATCTCTTCCCGGAGGTGCTGTTGATGCTGAATTTTATGAAAGAACGAAAGACCAATTTTTGCAGCAATTAAAAGCAGCATGTCCACTTGATGGAGTATTGTTACTGATGCATGGAGCAATGTATGTTCCAGACATTGAAGATCCGGAAGGAGACTGGATAGAAGCTGTTCGACACATCGTTGGTAATCATTGTGTAATTGCAGTCTGTTTTGATCTTCATGGAAATGTAACAGACAAAATCATCCAGAATATTGATATATTCTCTGCATACCGTACCGCACCTCACATTGATGTAAAAGCGACATATCATCGTGCAGCAAAACATCTTGCAGCAGCACTTACAGGAGAAAGCAGACCTGAAGTAGTATGGTCGCCAATACCTGTTTTAATTTCTGGTGAAATGTCTTCTACTTTTGTAGAACCATGCAAAAGCATTTATGCGCACCTGGAAAACTATGATCAACGCAACGGAATTCTAGATACTAATTTGATGGTTGGTTATGTTTGGGCTGACACAAAAGCGGCTACAGCAGCTGCAGTTGTAACATGCACAGATCGACAAGCAGGAAAAGAAACCTGTGCTGAAATTGCTGATATGTATTGGAAAAAACGTAATGAGCTGAAATTTGACATGCGTGCAGGGGATCTGGAAAATGTGTTAGATATGCTTCCGGACAAGTTTTCTATAATTGCAGACAGCGGTGACAACCCCACAGCCGGTGGAGTGGGTGATCGTGCTGATGTTCTTGAGGCTGTGATTAAGAAAGGAATTACAAAGGCATTGTTTGCCGGGATTGCTGCTCCAGGAATTGTTGAAGAACTGCAAAGCAGAAAAGTTTACACCTTTAAAATCGGAAACAGACTTGGTGGAGGAGGACCATGTTTGACTTTGAATCCGGAAAAATTTTATTTCAAAAATCAATGCGCAGTTGTTGTTTTCAAAGGAATTACAATTGTTTTAACAGAACAAAGACGTCCTTTTCACTATCATAGTGACTTCACTGATCTTGGTATTGATCTTAATAATTTTCGCCTGCTTGTTGTTAAATCCGGTTATTTGTCTCCGGAATTGCAAAGTCTCTCAGCGCCGTCATTTCTTGCTTTGACAGATGGTGCAGTTAGCCAGCGTTTTGATAGTCTTGATAATAAACATAGACAAAAACCAATGTATCCATTCCAAAACCCAACTGAGTTTGTTGCAGATGTACGCCATAAATAACTGATGATTCTAACTGTTTTTGAATGTGGATTTTGATTCTAATGGACTTAACCAGGACTAAAAGTAAATGTGCTCAGCAGAAACTTTTTACTACCTGTATCTTTATGAGCTTATTTTTTCCCGAATATTCAGATTCACTGAAGTTGTGAAGGGTATTTTGACTACTTCCGCATCCACAGGCTCTCCAGGCTTTTCTGCATACTGTTCCGGAAGATGTACCCTGAACTTTTGCCCATAGTTACCAACAGGCAATCCATGCTTATTTAAAGTGCCGTCAAAAGGCACATATCCCATTGCAATATTTTTGTTCCTGTCGGGATGATACCATGGTGAGGTAATAAATCCGCAAGGTTCACTTGAATCAATTGGGGAAACCGGCCAGAAATCATGTGCGAAATCAATTATTGGCCTCCCACCCATCTCAAATCCTACCAGCTGCAGTTTGTAGGGATTTTTGCCTGCAAGAAGGTCTGAGCGCATTTTTTCCAATACTTGCTTGCCGATATAATCACCTTGTTTGTTCCACCTGCCTTTTCCGGATAGAGATACCTGATAACCCAGATTACATTGAAACGGATTATGCTGGCTGTCCATGTCCTGTCCCCAGGAAAGTATTCCAGCCTGAATTCTGCGACAATGTGGAGGGGCCGTCACCATTAATTGATGTTTTTTTCCTGCTTCCAACACCGCGTACCACAAATCTTCGGCGTGCAATGTAGCATCACGCAGATAAATTTCATAACCAGCTTCTCCGGAAAATCCTGTTTGTGAAATAACACATTCATGACCGCCAAACATTGCCTCAGCCAAACCATAAAATGGTATTGATTCAATGTCCACTTTTTCACCAACAAGATCCTTCATGAGTGCCAATGACTTTGGTCCCTGAATTTGCAAAGGGCAGACATCAATTTCATCAATAACTACATTAAAACGTTTGTCATGATTAACACCTTGCAGGTACATCACGATATCAGAATCTGCCAATGAAAACCAAAATTCATCTTTTGAAAGTCTGAGAAGCACCGGATCGTTCAATACCCCTCCCTGAGTGTTACAAAGGATTACATATTTTGCACTCATAGGCTGAATTTGCGTCGCATCACGGGTAATAACATAATCCACAAACTTTTCGGCGTCCGGCCCCTTAACCATAATCTGGCGTTCTACAGACACATCCCACAAAGTGACATGTTTTTTTAAGGCTTCATACTCCACCATAGTACCACCGTCTTCCGGTCGGACATAACCAAACGGATGATAGATACGGTTGTAAACAGTTGCCCGCCAGCAACCTGCTTCCACTGACAAATGCCAAAAAGGAGATTTTCTGACACGGGTAAAAATCAACATTTCAACCGGTGTTGCTCCACTCTGGCGAAGATTATAGGGAACAAGACGATCAGATTGATCTACTGATGTAATATGCTTACTCATATAAATTCTCCTCTAAATGCATAACTTATATCTATCTGCAAAATTTCTCATTGTTAATCTAATACTCATTACGTTCTTCTCTTTTAAGTGTTTCAACTAATTTCTTAACATCCTGTGACCGAGTCATGTCACAAACCAGCAACGCGTCATCAGTTTCAACAATTATCAAATTATCAACACCAATGCTTGTCACAAGCTTTTTGCTGGTGAAAATCAAAGAGTTTTGTGAATCTTGTGAAATCACATTTCCTCGTATGACATTTCCCTGACCGTCTTTTTTGGAAACTTTAAATAGACTCTCCCAACTGCCTAAATCAGTCCATTCCATATCAACAGGAATTACTGCAACTCGATTTGATTTTTCCAGCAGGGCATAGTCGATGGAATCAGCTGTAATGGTTTGATATATTTCACTGATAACTTTTGGATCAGAAAGATTACCATCAATTGCGGCTTCTTCAAACAGCGTTAGCATTTCCGGAGCATGACTGCGAAATTCCCCCAGCCATGTTTCCGTTGTTGCCATAAAAATACTGGCATTCCATGTATATTCTGATGATTTCAGATAACCTTCCGCTGTGGCCAAATCAGGCTTTTCAACAAATTCATGAACCTTAAAACCAACTTCCAGAGGTTCCCCGGCTTTTATGTATCCGTATCCAGTTTCCGGACAATCAGGTTTTATTCCAAAAGTTACGATATATCCTGAATTTGCCAGAAGTTCTACACTTTTCACGGCAGTGATAAAGTTTATCGGTTTCTTGATCAGATGATCGGAGGCCAAAACTACTACCGGATCATTGCGCTTGCTTTCCGGAATTCGCAGGATCCCCCAAAGAATGGCTGGAGCGGTATTACGACTCAGCGGTTCAAGTAGTAACTGATCAGGACGGAAGTTCGGATATATTTGCGAAATCTGCACCTTTAACTCTTTTTGATGAGAATCAGCACCAACGATATAAATA
>LUQO01000073.1 GCA_001627865.1 SAR324 cluster bacterium REDSEA-S27_B3 | reverse complement strand
ACCATGCGCGAAAACGTGCTTGGACTGACTGTGGTAACCGCAGAAGGAAAGATAATTCGTACCGGAACACGGGCCAGAAAATCTTCAGCCGGCTATGATTTGACGAGGTTGTTTGTAGGTTCGGAAGGTACACTGGGAATTATCACTGAAATACAGCTGCGACTTTATGGTATCCCTGAAGCAATTTCTGCCGCTGTCTGCTCTTTTGATACTTTGGAGGGGGCAGTAAAAACAACCATATCTACTATACAGATGGGAATTCCTGTAGCACGAATAGAGCTGCTGGATGAAGTGCAGGTTGATGCGATAAATCAGTACTCAGATTTTAATTACCCCCTCAAACCGACCTTATTTTTTGAGTTTCACGGCACAGAAGCCTGGGTGCAGGAACAGTCTGAAATGGTGAAAGAAATTTCTTCCGAAGAAGGTGGAAGCGACTTTCAATGGTCTTCGCGTGAACAGGAACGGCAGAAACTCTGGGAGGCGCGTCACAATGCTTATTATGCTGCGCTGGCTATGCGTCCGGGTACAAAAGGGTGGCCTACAGATGTCTGTGTGCCTATTTCCCGTCTGGCTGAATGTATTCTGGAAACACGTCAGGATATTGATCAGCAGGGTCTTACCGTGCCGATAGTTGGACATGTGGGAGACGGAAACTTTCACCTGCTGTTTATGATTGATCCTGAAAATGAAGAAGAAGACTTGAACCGGTATCAGCCTTTGAATGACCGGCTAGTTGAGCGCACTTTACGTATGGGAGGAACCTGCACAGGGGAACACGGTATTGGTTCCGGAAAATTAAAATATATGCATGCCGAACATGGAGAATCCTTGGAACTGATGCGCAAGATAAAACAGGCCTATGATCCGGACAACCTGATGAATCCCGGGAAGGTTATTCCAGCACTTTAGATTTTCATCCGCATGAATTATTTTTCCTGAAAATAATTCATTAGTATTTGAGTGATTTTCTGCCTCTCTTTCGGTAAATTATTCCAAAATTGATTTAATTTATTCAGCATTAGTTTTTTTAGCTGAATGCCTCCACTTTAAAAAAATCGAACAATGGACTTAATTATCAGAAACGCAAATCTTCCTGATGGAAGGAAAGGATTTGATATCGGCATTAAGGATGCAAAAATCGCCACAATTGAAACATCACTGCCTTCAAAAGCAAATGAGGAAATCGACGCTTCCGGATATCTGGCAAGTCCTCCCTTTGTGGATGCACATTTTCACATGGATGCCACCCTCAGCATTGGACAGCCCCGCCTTAACCAGTCCGGAACACTGCTGGAAGGCATAGAATTATGGGGGGAACTGAAACCACACCTGACAGTTGAAGCAATTAAGGAAAGGGCTCTCAGGTATTGCGATATGGCTGTTGCAAGAGGTCTGCTGGCCATTCGCAGCCATGTGGATATTTGTGATCCAAGATTGCTGGCTGTGGATGCTCTTCTGGAAGTAAAAAAAGAAGTCGCACATTATCTTGATCTACAGCTGGTTGCTTTTCCGCAGGACGGATTTTTTCGCAGCCCGGATGCAGCTATACTCCTGGAAACTGCGCTTGACCGGGGCGTGGAAGTAGTGGGAGGAATTCCACACTTTGAGCGCACAATGGAAGATGGTAAGGAATCAGTGGAAGCATTGTGCAGAATTGCTGCGGAGCGTGGCTTGCGTGTTGATATGCATTGTGACGAAAGCGACGACCCTAACTCACGTCACATTGAAACTCTAACGGCAGAAACTGTACGTCACGGTTTACAGGGCAGGGTTACCGGCTCCCACCTTACTTCAATGCACTCGATGGACAATTACTATGTCAGTAAGCTGCTGCCCTTAATGTCTGAAGCCGAAATGAATGTGGTTTCAAATCCATTGATCAATATTACCATTCAGGGGCGTCATGATACTTATCCAAAACGCAGAGGAATGACCCGTGTTCCGGAAATGATGAAGACTGGACTGAATGTGGCCTTTGGCCATGACTGCGTGATGGACCCATGGTACTCACTGGGTTCTGCAGATATGCTTGAGGTTGCCAGCATGGGACTGCACGTTGGACAAATGACAGGTGTGGAAGAAATGAAATCATGTTTCCGGGCAGTCACTGAATTTCCAGCAAAAATCATGGGCCTGGAAGGCTACGGACTCGAAAAAGGCTGTAACGCTGATATAGTAATTTTACAGGCAGCAGACCCAATCGAGGCACTCAGGCTAAAGCCAAACAGGCTGTTTGTAATCCGGCGCGGAAAAATCATCGCGCGTTCTCAGCCTCTTCAATCTGAACTGGAATTGCCTGGCCGTCCAAAATTAGTAAATTTTTCAGAAATATTAAAAAAATATTGACAAATTATTGAATTAGACTATGATTCGGTTTATTAAAATAAAAGTATAATATATTGTGCATGTTTTGTAGCTGAGTATTCGGCTACAGAAATTGATCGCGATAGCAATCTTTGTTTTTGAACCAATCAAAGGAGGTAATAATGAAAAAAGCATTAATTTATTTCACCATGATCGTAGGTATAATTGCATTCATTGGAGCTTGCAAAAAATCAGATGATTCATCAACAGCAGCTACTACATCATGCGCGGGGGTAACGGGTTGGACTGAAGCTAC
>LUQO01000072.1 GCA_001627865.1 SAR324 cluster bacterium REDSEA-S27_B3 | reverse complement strand
ATAACAGGGAACTTTCCCATTTCCGTGATATATGAGCCAAGGTTGGAATAAATAGGCAAATCAGCTGACTGTGATTCTGTTGACATTAAATAGGATTCAGTTTTTTTTAAGGTAAGACTTATGACTCTGGTGACTCTTCTGTGTCAGTACCCGGGACAGTTTCTACTGTATCAGCAGATTCGGTATTCTGTACGGGATCAGTGATTTCATCAGGTTCAGCATTCTGCTCAGTATCTATTATTTCATCAGGCTCTGTAGTTTGTTCCAGATTTGCAGTCTCTTCTGATTCAGTCACAGCATTAGGTTCTTCTATTTTAACTTGTTCTGCTTCAACCTCAGGTTTTACTGTCTCATCGTTGGATTCATTTGCTTCTTTATCATACGCATCTTCTGACTGTGCAGATTGTGAAACCTCATCAGTTTTATTGGCTGCACTTAAATCATCCGGAGTTGTTTGCTGTTCTATCTGCTCCTGTATCAATGACTCATCTGAAGTTTGGAGGTTTTGAGAATCATCCGGGTCTTTTTCAGCAGTGTCAATATGCTGTTCGGGGAGCGGGTTAAAATCGTGTGCATCAATATCAACTTCAGCTAAATGCGCGTGTCGATTTTCAATTTGTTCATTCAAATTTTCTTCTATCAATTCAAATTGATGCTCAATGGAACGGCTGATAATTTCCTCATCAGATTCCACATTTATGGAACCTGGTTTCATGTCGGGATTCTGCCTTAGAACCAGTGCTTGTTCCTCACTTAAATATTGCTCCAGATTAGTTTTGCATTTAAGCAGGAATTCGTAATCATCAGGATGCAGATACAAATATATTTTTCCCTGCACCTCTGTTTCATGCAGTGCTACCTGAACGATGTTTTTGATCACATCCTGATTCAACTTCAATTCATCAGCAACAACATTTTTTGCAATCTGCAAAGATAATTTTACTAATTCTTCTTCTGCCTGAAAGCGCACCACCTTCCTTAGAGAACTCAGTTGCTCCAGAACCGATTGTACCTGCTTGGTTAACGGTTCAGCCTCATCATAACGCTTCTGCATTCCCTGCAAACGTCCTGCCTCAAATCCCTCATTATATGCCTGGTTTTTAATCTCCTGAACTTTATTTTCAGTATCAGTCAACAGCTTTTTCCTCTGCTCTTCTGCTGCCTGATTTTCAGCAACAGTTTTTTGACGGATAAGATCTGTATCATTGGCCTGCTCTTCAATTTGTTTCAGCAGTTGAGCTTTATGTAACTTTGCTCCATCTCTGATTGCTTCCGCAAAATCTTCGGCATTTGTCAAAAGACTGTTTTCCAGGAAAAACTCAGAATTTTTAAATTCCTCAGAAAGTTGAATTTTTTCAGTATCTGTTTTTACCTCTTCCATTCCATTTGAGGTTTTTGTTTCAAATCCTTCCGGGACTACTTCTTCCTCTTTAAATGTAAGAGGCTTAAAGGAAGCAAGCTGGTCAGGGATCCCCTCTGCTCCGGATCCACCCTCGTTTACCACACCTCCTTTTGATGCAGAAAAACCGGCAGCATTTTCTGCTGCGGCATCAGCAACCGAAAAGTCAGCCAGGGTAAAAGGTTTGAACTCATTCTCATCCAACATGACTAAAACAATGATTCAGGATTATTTCATTAAGTTTCTGCGATTCAGCAATCAGCGGAGTGCGCAAGATGGTCATATCTTTAGTTGTTCCAAAAAAAACTGAATTCCGGATCAACTTCAAGATCGATCTCGCAGCCAGGTACGTATAAGCACGGATGTCTTGAGAGGATCCTGTTTGGCAATTTCGAGAATCTTTTCCCTTGGCGGAATGCCGGTTTCGCGCTCGGTTGGTATTTCAAGTTCCTCTCCCTCCAACTCACCTATTGTTGCTGGCATTCCCATCAGAAGATCAAGGTCTTCAGGTTTGGAGGTGAGTCTTTGAACCATTGGACGTATGACCAGCATTATCAAGGCCAGAATTGCCAGGCCCAGAGTTACATAACGTACAACATCCAGTATAAACTTATTCCGGACTCTGGTGGCCTCAATTTCTGCAGCTTCATCTTCCTCAATTGCTGCTTCAAACGGCATATTTCCAACAAACACAGAATCACCACGTGCTTCATTATAGCCCATAGCGGCTTTTACCAATCCTACGATTGTATCTTTTTCCTCTTCAGTCCAGGGAGTATTGGTACGTCCCATGGGGTTTCCGCTTTCATCCAGTATTTGTGAACGCCTGTTATCCAGAAGCACTGAGACACTGATGCGTACAACTTTACCTACAGCAGACTCCATGACTATTTCCCTACGACTGCTTTCATAGTTTCGAGTGGAATTTTTCTTGCTGAATTCTGAAACAGTCGCGGCTTCTCGTCCGGATGCTTCAGGCAGGTTGGTTGTAACTCCTGCAGGACCGACAGGTACTGAGCGTGTTCCGGTTGAGGCTTCATCAACTACCTGCTCGCTTACTACACTGGTTTGATCCGGATCAACCAGTTCTTCCTTGATAGTTTGTCGGTCAAAACGAAGGGTTGCGGAGACATTTACTCTCACCCGATCTTTTCCTACAACCTCCTCAATTTGCCGGACTACTTTTGCCTCAAGCTCTTTCTCAAAACGACTTTTATACATATAATTATCGTTCATCTTTCCACCGGCAGAATTGTCAGCAAAACCACGACTAAGCAGCGCTCCGCTTTGGTCTGTTACTTTAACATTCCGTGGAGCAAGTCCTTCAACAGCACTGGCAACAAGGTGCACAATTGTTTCAACCTGTTTTCTGCTTGCACCTGAGCTTGTAAGATTTAACGCGATTGCTGCGGTGGATTCTTCCTGATTATCTGTAAACAAAGTTTTTTGAGGAATCGCCAATGAAACTTTTGCAGATTTTACCACATTGATAGTAGAAATCAGCCGTGCCAGTTCTCCTTCCTGGGCAACACGGTATTTAACGCCTTGCTGAAATTCTGTTTCACCCAGACTTGGAGTAGAAAACAAATCCAGAAAACCAACTCCACTTCCCGGTAAAACCTTTTCTTTTGCTAAAATTAAGCGGGCCTGATCGACTCTGTGAGGTTCCACCATAATAGTCCTGCCTCCCGGAGCAAGCAGATATTGAATTTGGTTTTCCTGAAGTTTCTCCACAATAACGGCAGCATCGCCCGGTTCCATGTTGGAATATAACGGAGCCCATGATGGTCTGTTCGCTACAAATATTAAACTTACCATACCGATAAGAATGATCCCGAGGGCCACCAAAATAGTAATTCGTTTGGCAAGACTGAGAGAACCAAAAAAATCCTGAAACTGAAACCTTACATCTGAAAGAGTACCGGCTTGATCTGCCATAGTGTCTTAATTAAATGTGTGTGTGTTTATGGGGAAATAATTTGCCTGATTATTTTTTGACAGAGTCAGGCAGTGGAAAATTTATTTTCATTTTTGAAACAATCTCACCTGCAAATACAATTCCAAACATTATGTAATATCTGGATTGGTATTTTGATTAGTTAAAAAAGCAAGTATTAATCATGAACCAGTTTTAAATTCTGGTCTTCAGCAGGTATTTCATGATGAGTAAGATTCAAGAGGCGGCTGGTAAGTATACGGAAACGCCAGCAGTGTAAGACAGCAGCAGTGCTCAAGCCCACGATCAGACCAACCCACATGCCTATAGGGCCAACTTGAAAATGCACTCCTACGAGATAGGCTAAAGGCAGTCCGATACACCAGTAAGAAACTACATTTGTGATAAATGGTACACGAGTGTCCTTTAGTCCGCGCAAGGCACCCAATGCTCCGACCTGCATTCCGTCTGATAACTGAAATAACGCCGCCATGAATAATAACTGTATTGCCAGTATCCGGACATTTAGGTCATCGGTATACAGCCCTACAATAAATTCCGGAACTAAAATGAATATGGAAGCAGTTGCAGTCATCACCATAATACAGAGTAAAATCCCGGCAAATCCTATAAAGCGCGCGCTCGGATTATTTCCACTACCCTTTGCCTGTCCTACCCTGATTGAAATTGCTATGGATAATCCTAGTGGCACCATAAAAGTTACTGATGCTATGTTTATTGCTATCTGATGTCCTGACATGGCTGTTGCCCCAAATGTGCCAATCAATAATGAAACCATGGCAAACATGCTTGTTTCTGCAGCAATACTTAAACCGCTGGGTAAACCAATTCTTAAAATTTCACGCAGATATAACCATAGTGGTCTGCTATATACTATAAATTTGCGATAGATTTCAAACCTTGAAGCTTTCAGGCAGAAAGCCAGCATCACAATGAACATGACATAATGCACAAAACTTGTTGTCCAGCCTGCTCCAACTGCCCCAAGTGCGGGAAACCCAAAGTGTCCAAATATCAGGGCATAGTTTGAGACGATATTAACCCCAAGGCCGGCCAGTGCTAAATACATGGTTGGACGAGTGATGGACAACCCTTCGCTGAACATCCGCAAAACAATATATGCGTAAACAGCCGGAATCCCCCAGCACAAAGCCCTTAAATATTCTCCCGCAACCCGAATCACCTCTTTTTCATAATCCATCCAGTACAAAATGGGTTCAGGATTTGCTAAAACCAGGATGCTGATTAAGGCCAATACCTGGCTGAGCCAAAGAGCCTGGATTACATTCGCTACTATTTCTGATGGTTTTTTAGCGCCATGAAGCTGGGCTATAATAGAACTTAACCCGAACAATATTCCCAGCATCAATAAAAAAACCGGATGGAAAAGCGCTGTTGCTATAGCAAGTCCTGCCAAGTCCTTTGAACTTACATGGCCGACCATCACTGTGTCTACAAACTGCATCATGACTTGCAGCAGTTGGGCTATGATCAAAGGAATGCCCAGTTTTAAGGTATGAATTGATTCATTGGAAAATTTTTTTAATCTAGTGAAAAGCAGGAAATCCTTCATTCAGTAAAGTTTGTATTGGTTTTTAGTGTCAAAAAATTAGCTTAACTGTCACAACGGTATTATGCTATCATATACTGCTTAAGGAAATTTATCGCAAAATGCATTTAAGTTTTTGCGGTAAGCAGATAACACTTTAAGTATCAATCTAACAACTTTTTGACAACCATTTTGTAAAGCATATTTAGAATGAAACGAGAAACTGTACTAATAATTCTCAGTATGCTGGTGTTGGCATTTTTTCTGGCAAAAATGTTTGACAGCGGGAAAATGTCATCAGGGAATCGACGCTCACAGGAGCTGATTTACAGTGATTTCAAAGCTCTTGTTGCCGCAGGGGAAATTGCTAATGCGCAGCTTGTCGGAGATTCATTGATTGAGGGTTTTACTCAGGATGGACTTGGTTTCCGCACATACATTCCTGCGGAAGATCCCAGTGTTATAGATTACCTGCGCCTTTATCAAATACCGATCAATTATGTTCCCGAAAAAACCATGCCGTGGTATTTGAACATTTTAATAAATTGGGGACCATTTCTGTTAATTTTTGGTATTTGGTTAGTATTGATGCGCAGGATGCAGGGGGGATCAGGTGGAGGCGGATTGTTTTCCATTGGACGCAGCCGTGCCAAAAAGGTGGAACCGAGTGAAATGAAAATTACATTTGACGATGTCGCGGGTGTTGAAGAAGCAAAGGACGATTTAGGAGAAACGGTGGAGTTTCTTAAAGATCCTGCAAAATTCAGAAAACTTGGAGGAAGGATTCCTAAAGGGATGCTAATGTCCGGATCACCTGGTACAGGAAAAACTTTGCTGGCAAAAGCTGTTGCAGGTGAGGCGGGAGTGCCATTTTTCAGCATGAGCGGTTCAGACTTTGTGGAAATGTTTGTAGGGGTTGGAGCCAGCAGAGTTCGTGATATGTTTGAGCAGGGGCGGCAAAACTCACCATGCATTATTTTTATCGATGAATTAGACGCGGTAGGAGGAAGCCGTGGTACTGGAATGGGTGGAGGAAATGATGAACGTGAACAGACGCTCAACCAATTATTGGTAGAGATGGATGGCTTTGATGGTATGGAAGGAATCATAGTAATTGCCGCAACAAACCGTCCGGATGTTCTGGATCCAGCTTTGTTGCGTCCGGGACGATTTGATCGTCATGTGACCATCCCTCTGCCTGATGTGAAGGGAAGAGAGGAAATTTTGCATATTCATGCAAAAAAAGTGCAGATGGTGGAAGGTGTTGATATGAGCATTATTGCACGTGGCACACCTGGATTTTCAGGTGCTGATTTAAAAAACCTGATCAATGAAGCAGCACTTGGAGGTGCGCGTAACAATAAGACTGAATTGAGTCTGGCTGATTTTGAGTGGGCACGTGATAAAGTCATGATGGGAACAGAGAGGCGTTCAATGGTTATGTCCGAAAAAGAAAAACGGAACACCGCATACCATGAAGCCGGACACGCGCTGGTTTCAGCCCTCCTGCCAAAATCTGATCCTATTCACAAAGTTACAATCGTACCCCGAGGTAGAGCTTTGGGTCTGACTGCATATTTGCCGGAGAATGATAATCATTCATACGATATTGAATATTTGAGTAACCGCATCACAATTGCAATGGGTGGACGTGCAGCTGAGGAAATAATTTTTGATGAAGTAACTACAGGCGCAAGCAATGACATTCAGCAGGCAACTGATACAATCAGAAATATGATATGCCGGTGGGGAATGAGTAAATCATTTGGTCCGATTGTTTTTGGGAGCGACAATCAATTTAACGTCCTTGGACGTGATATTGGTAAGGACCGTGAGTACAGCGAAAAGACTGCCACGGAAATAGATGAAGAAATGAGAAAAACTATTAAATATCACGATGAAAAAGCTAAAAAACTGCTAAGGGATAATATTGATGTGTTACATAAGATTGTTGAAGTTTTGATGAAAGAAGAAACCATTGAGGGTTCATATATTAATGAGTTGCTGAAACAAGATCAGTCTAAGGTTGAATCCGTGGGAGGCTGATGGCACTTCCGGGATTTGGGCGTCCACCGGCATATTATTTTATCTGGATTTTACCCCGCAATGCTTTTAACAGGATTTGCGGGATTGTAGCGGATGCTAGATTACCACGTATTTTGCTGACGCCTTTAATCCGTTTGTTTTCATGGAAATTTGGTGTTGATCTGAAGGAAGCCGCACAGCAGGTTTCAGAGTACAGTTCATTTAACGAATTCTTTACCAGAAAACTACTTCCGGATTCACGAACAATTGATCCGGACCCAGAGGCTGTTCTCAGTCCTGTGGACGGTATATTGGGAGAATCAGGTAAAATAAACAAAGGACGTCTGATTCAGGCCAAAGGTTTGGATTACCGTTTAGCAGACTTGTTGAAAGATCCGGAAAGAACCAGGCATTATGACGGAGGATTTTTCATCACCATTTATTTAGCTCCTCATAATTACCACCGTATTCACAGTATGGTGAGTGGAGAAGTACGGGAGTTTTTATATATTCCTGGGGATTTGTGGACAGTCAGTCCCCTGGGTGTGCATCATGTGCCGGGACTGTTTGCCAGAAACGAGAGATTAACAACATATATTCAAACTGAAAATGGGGAATGTGCTCTTGTAAAAGTTGGGGCCACAGTGGTTGGGCGCATTAGAGTAGGATACCATGATCAAACCTCAAACCGTCCTGGTGCTACTTTTCAGCAGACTATATTGGAAACACCATTTCAGATTGAGCGTGGTGAGGAAGTTGGTTTGTTTGAATTGGGATCCACAGTAATTTGCCTGTTTCCTCCGGGACAAATTGAGTTAATGGAATTAAAAACTGATCAGAAAATTTTATTTGGTCAAGCAGTAGGTAGGTTTTGCAAGAAGTTTTAAGGATGAAGATAAAAAACTTAAATTTGCTAAAACCATTTAATTTGTAAAATAATTCTTAAATGATATTTATATAAGAAGTAAGAAAAGCAAAAATGAGTAATTTATCAGGGAAGAAAGGTATTATTCTTGGGGTAGGAAATCAACGCAGTATTGCATGGGCAGTTGCTGAACACTTTCATAAACAGGGTGCAGAACTGGCGATGACTTTCCTTGCCGATCCAAAGGGGCGTTTTGAAGCAAATGTGAGAAAACTGGGAGAAAAAGTTAATGCTCACTTAATCCAGGAATGTGATGTTTCAGATGACAGATCTATTCAATCACTGATTGATTCATTGAATGATCAATGGGGTGAGATGGATTTTTTAATTCACAGTTTAGCCTATGCAGATCAAAAGGACCTTCAGGTGAATTTTTCAAGCACCAGTCGGTATGGATTTGCCAAGGCACATGAAATAAGCGCATATTCACTGTTGCCTCTTGCAGAAGGCGTCCTTCCTATGATGAAAAAGCGAGGTGGAGGCAGTATCATTAGCATGAGTTTTATCGGCTCTGTGCTTGCAGTCCCACATTACCATGTAATGGGGCCAGCTAAAGCTTCTTTAGAGTCTTCATCACGTTATCTTGCAAAAGAAGCTGGACCAGACAATATTCGTGTTAATGTTATTTCCCCTGGGCCAATCAGAACCTTATCAGCATCCGGAATTAAGGATTTTGCACAACTAATGAAGATTGGTGGTGAGCACTCAGCAATGAAACGAACCGTAACACAGGATGAAGTCGCACAGACGGCTGTATTTCTGGCAAGTGATGCTTCTTCCGGCATTACCGGTCAAGTGATCTACGTTGATTGCGGATATTCAATAATGGCCAATTGATTAAAGGTATTGTATATACTGCTTTTCAGCAAAACTAAATACTGACAAACGCTTATGAGAAAAGTACTGAATGATTTTCGCCTTAAACTGGGTGGAAAAGATTACATCCCAATTATCGTAGGAGGAATGGGAGTCGATATTTCCACTGCAGAACTTGCTCTGGAAGCAGCCCGTTTAGGCGGTATAGGTCACATATCTGATGCAATGGTTCCAACTGTTTCAGACAGGCGTTTTAAGACAAGTTTTGTTCAGGAGAAACAAAAAAAGTATAAATTCAATATACACAACGTAGATAAATCATTAGTGCAGTTTGATCTGGAAAGACTTGCTGAAGCTCAAAAACTATTTGTGAGCCGTACCATGGATTCCAAAAAAGGAGATGGAGCAATATTCATCAACTGTATGGAAAAACTTACAATGAACAGTCCGCGCGATACATTGCAGACACGTTTGCTCGCGGCAATGGATGCTGGAATTGACGGGATTACACTTAGCGCTGGGCTTCATTTAGGATCAATGGAACTTATGAAGGACCATCCCAGGTTTAGAGATGTGATGATTGGAGTAATAGTTTCTTCATTACGAGCACTGCGTCCTTTTCTAAAAAGAGCCGCAAAATATGAGCGGCTTCCGGACTTTATTACAGTTGAAGGACCATTAGCCGGAGGACATCTGGGGTTTGGAGCTGAGGACTGGCATGAATTTGAGCTGAAAACAATTGTTCAGGAAATATTGAATTACTTAAAAGAAAATGATTTGAATATTCCGGTTATACCGGCAGGAGGTGTGTTTACAGGAACTGATGCTGTGGAATTTTTAGAATCAGGAGCTTCTGCGGTGCAGGTTGCTACACGATTCACAGTCACCAATGAATGCGGTTTACCAGAGAAAACAAAACATCGCTACCTTGAAGCAGTGGAGGAAGATATTATTGTAAATACAATTTCACCAACAGGATATCCCATGCGGATGCTGAGGCAGTCTCCAGGTATTGCAGATGGTATTCGGCCAAATTGTGAAGCATTCGGTTATATTTTAGACAACAATGGACATTGTCAATACGTTGATGCTTACAATCGTGAACTTGATAAAAATGAGGGTAAAATATCTGTTGAGGATAAAACATGTCTATGTACACAATTTCGGAAATTCAGAATCTGGACATGTGGACAAAATGTTTACCGACTGAAAGATACAACACACAAACTTGAAGACGGGAAATTTCAGCTGCTTCAAGCTGAAGATGTATTCACGGATTATCAGTTCAGTAAAGATCATAAGATTAAACTTCCGGAAATAAAAACTTCTAATTCTCCTGATATTTCCCTGGCTGCTGCTTGATTATTACTTTGGTCTTAAGGTAAAGAACAAAAATTACTTAACATAGTGTAAGTTCCAGAAGCATATCAACTTACGTTTTCTATTGACAATAATCTTATAAAATCACATAATTAAATGTTTAACTCATGCTGGCATAGCTCAATTGGTAGAGCAGCTGATTTGTAATCAGCAGGTTGTAGGTTCAAGTCCTATTGCCAGCTCCAGCATGGGGAGATACCCAAGCGGTCAACGGGATCAGACTGTAAATCTGACGGCTAAGC
>LUQO01000071.1 GCA_001627865.1 SAR324 cluster bacterium REDSEA-S27_B3 | reverse complement strand
GCCATAAAAATACTGGCATTCCATGTATATTCTGATGATTTCAGATAACCTTCCGCTGTGGCCAAATCAGGCTTTTCAACAAATTCATCAACCTTAAAACCAACTTCCAGAGGTTCCCCGGCTTTTATGTATCCGTATCCAGTTTCCGGACAATCAGGTTTTATTCCAAAAGTCACAATATGTCCCGAAACTGCCAGGGATTCAGCGTTTGTCAGGGCATTGATAAAATTCTCCGGTTTTTTGATCAGATGATCGGAGGCCAAAACTACTACCGGTTCATTGCGCTTACTTTCCGGAATACTCATAACCGCCCAAAGAATGGCTGGAGCAGTATTGCGACCCATAGGTTCAAGAAGTAACTGCTCAGGACGGAAGTTCGGATATATTTGCGAAATCTGCACCTTTAACTCTTTTTGATGAGAATCAGCACCAACGATATAAATATCCTCCGGAGACACAAGTGATTCAAGGCGTTTGCATGTTTCCTGAAAAAGCGATTCTTGAATTGAACCGAGATTTAAAAATTGCTTAGGTGTCATACTCCGACTGTAAGGCCAGAGACGCGTGCCGGTTCCGCCGGCAAGTATAATTGCAATCATAGAATAATTGGTGAAAGGTGAGTCAGGTTTTAGGTATGATGTTTTTGAGAAATTCTAACCGGTTGAGAATTACTGCAATTGTAGTCAAATTTATTGAAGAACCGGCTCGTACCTGCTCAAGGGAATGAACGTATGCATGTAAATTCGCAGAATCTATTGCATCAAGAGGTTCAACTAAACTTGAAAATTCTTGTTCCTCAACGGTCTCGATTTTTTTGGATACCTGTAAAACATCCAATAACAATAATTTATCGGCATCCAAAGTGCGTAGAAGGATATCCTGGTATTCAAGTTCCCAATCATTTTGAGGTTCCAGCGAAACCAATTTTTCGCGCAGCCAATCAAAGCCAAATTTATTTTCAATACTTATTGCAATCCTGTAGGCAATACTGACTTCCAGACCTTGATTCATGCAAAGATGCAAAACATCAGGAGCAATTCTTAAATGACTTAATGATGCCCGAATTTTGGCAACAGTGTGAGTCTCTTCATGTTTCTCGGTTTCATCCTCTTCTGGTACTGATTCAGTTTCATGAATCAGCATATCAAAATCTGATATATCCTCTTCATCTTTAATTGCCTGATGTTCTAGTAGTTTTTGCAGCAATTCACTGTACTGCTCTATTTTATCATATCCTGGTGCTGATTCCTGGCTGTATAATACATTTCTAACCAGCATTTTTAATACGTCTTCCAATTCAATCAGTGCTTCATACCGTTCCTTTTCATTGATATTATTATATGAATACAATTCATTCCGTATTCCCTCTGCTCCAAGACTGGCTTCCATAACCAGGTAAGTACGAACAATTTCAGGAATGATTCGGTTAGAGACCTGTGCCATTCTTGAAATAAAAGTTGATCCTGCCTGATTAATTATTTTGTTGGTAAGAACAGTAGATACAATTTCCTTTTTCAAAGGATGATCATTGATTTTTTCACCAAAAAAATCCCGTAATAGCTTGGGTATATATTCCAGATAATATTTTGTCAGTTCTTCTTCAAGTGGCATTTTTGAGGCACTCAGCGCATCAAAAACTTCCATTTTTGAATATGCCATCAAAACTGCTAAAACAGGTCGTGGCAAAGGCATGTTTGCGTTTTCAAACTGGTTCAGCTCTGCCCATGAAGGAATATGTTCGTTTTTTTTATTCATGCCTTTTTCTTCAAGGTGCGTGATTATCTTACGGAATAGACGTAAATTCAGGTTGGACCGCATACTATCCATTGAAATTAATCGATGCTGCCCTCTGTTATTTGCTAATACCAGTTCGGAAACTTCGTCTGTTGCTGAAATAAGAAGATCATCACGCTCTTTCTTTGAGTTTAATAATCCTACACGCAACATTTGCTGGAGTAAAATTTTCAGATTTACTTCATAATCTGAAATATTTACGCCTCCGGAATTGTCAACAGCATCTGTATTCAAACGTACTCCATTGTTTGAAAGTTCAATACGTGCCAACTGAGTCAATCCTAAATTTGCTCCTTCTCCAATAACTTTTACTTTACATTCAGATGAATTAATCCGTATATCATTGTTTGCCTGATCACCAACTTGAAGATGACTTTGAGCAGGAGACTTAATAAACGTTCCGATTCCACCAAACCAGAGCAAATCCACATCCATATGCAAAATTCTGTGTACAACTTCCTCACCTTTTAAGCTGTCTTCAACTACACCCAGCATTTCTTTCACTTCATGGGAAAGATTAATTGATTTTGCGTGACGCTCATAAACTCCTCCTCCGGAACTGATTAATTCAGCAGCATAATCCTCCCAGGTTGAACGTTGCATTTCAAAAAGACGTTTACGCTCCTGCCATGAAAGTTCAGGATCAGGATTTGGATCAAGAAAAATGTGCATGTGATTAAACGCAGCGTTTAGTTGAATTGTTTTACTTTGCAGCATTCCGTTGCCAAAAACATCGCCGCTCATGTCGCCCACTCCTATCACTGTAGTGGGCTCAGTCTGAATGTTTCGCCCCATTTCCTGAAAATGCAGTTTTACACACTCCCATCCACCACGAGCAGTTATTCCTTCTTTTCTGTGATCATAACCAACTGAGCCTCCTGAAGCAAAGGCGTCACCAAGCCAAAAATCATGTTTTTCAGAAACTTCATTTGCAATATCTGAAAATGTAGCAGTTCCTTTATCTGCTGCCACAACCAGATATGGGTCCGGATCATCATAAGGAATAACATGACCTGGAGTGTGAATCTTACCCTGTGCGTCATAATTATCAGTAATTTCCAGCATCGCGCTAATAAATCGTCTGTATTGTATTTTGGATTCGACGAGGACATCTTCACGTATAGCTGGAGGATTTTTCAGTACAAAACCTCCTTTGGAACCTACCGGAACGATTACAACATTTTTTGTTTGCTGTGTTTTTACAAGACCCAATATTTCTGTTCTGAAGTCATCAGGACGATCTGACCAACGAAGCCCTCCACGAGCAACTGCACCAAATCGCAAATGCAGACCCTCCATGCCGAAATCATGAACATAGATTTCTCTGAAAGGTACAGGATCAGGCATTAGTTCAATATTTTTTGAATCAATTTTTATTGAAATTCCTGTTTCATCATCATCTTTAGGTAAATAAAAGTTGGTGCGCAGAGTATTTTCAATTAATTCAAACAAACAGCGTAAAACTTCATCGTCCGTTACCTGTTTAACTTTTTCCAAACTCTCAATGAATTCCTGTTTTTTCTGTGGCAGCAGCACTTCCTGACGATATTCCTGATTTCCAAAAGTGGAATCAAGAGAAAATCGAGTTGCAAATGTTTCAAACAGCAAGCGTGAACACTGGGGATGCCTGAGCAATACTGAGTTAATTGTCTCTCGAGTCAAAGGTGCATTGAGCTGCAGATAAAGATTACGATACAGCTGAAGCACATTGATTTCACGCCAACCTAAATTTGCCAGCAAAGCAAGAGCATTTAAAGGGTCGTTTTCAGTTTTTTTCCGGAAAACCTGCTGAACTATTGCTTCCAGCAATGGCTTGTAATGTTCCTCATCGATTAAGACTCTGTCACTGCGAATCACACGAAAAGACTGTATAAATCCAAGTGTTTTTTGATCATTACCTATCCTTGTCGTCAATTGATCTATAACATGCAGACCCAGATTTTGCAGAATGGGCATTATCTCAATTAAATGAATTTTGTCTTTGCTGTAAATATATAAAAGTGAGACAGATTTCAAAATAGATGGAACAGTGAATCGTTTTAAGTTGAATTGAATATTCTCCTGATGGGTCAGTAATTCCAGGTACTGTATATTTTCCATTGCTTCTGTAGTGTTAACACGTGCACGGTAGTCTGAAGGCATCAATGGGACATAACGTTCATACAATTGAATCCCTTCCTCTCCGGGATGTTTATCACGCAGAAGCTCCCTTAGCTGAATTTCCCAAGGCTTGATTAACGAGCTTATTTCACTTTCAAGCTGAAGCAATTTAAAAGCAGGTAAATCACTTTTTCCCTTAGCATCCTCCTTCAGTTCAAACTCAATATGCAAACGAGATTTTTCACTACCACGTGCTTCATACCAGTCACATTTCTGATGAGTAAATTTTGCTACCAGCAAGGCCACAGTGTGTTCTATAACTTCATCATTAAAAAGTGATGTAGGCATTACAATCATCAACTTTAAGACATTTGAAACTCTTGTGTTGATTTTAAAACAAAGAATATTGTTTGGATTATTTACTGAAAGCAGACTGTCGCAAACCTGCATCAGTTCCTTCCTTGAAGTACGAAACAGCTCAATTTTTGGAGTTGCGCTGAAAATTCTGACTACTTCATTGTAATCATAACTGTCCACAAGCATGTTCCGGTTTTTGAAAATAAACTGCATTTTCTGGTGAATCAGAGGTGTCTCAATATTTTTTATATGCAGAGAACTGCTTCTGAGCAGACCAAGAAATACATGTTCAAGCATTCCCAATTTCTCATCAGGAACTTTGATACTTAACATCATCATGTTCTCAAAACGCAAAACAGGACTTTTAAAATGTATCCGGTCCAGTGCAAAAGGGAATTCTGAGTGACGACGCTTCCAGAGATGTGCAGTTAAAACATCAAAGAGTTTGTTAGAAGTTTTATCTAAATATAAAGGATCAATAATACCCCGTCCGGAATCGGTAACTGGAGTGATAAAATCTGCTGAATCTGCATCTTTCAATGCAAATGTGATTGAGCCCATTACAGTATAATTATCATGTTTTAACCAACCACAAAGATTTGACCACTCATTCCTGGTTTCTGCTGAAACAACAGTAATGGCATCAATTTTTTTCTGTGCTGATTCGAGTAGCTGCAGCATTTCCTGCTGATGGTTACGTACAAGTTGAACAGCCAGCATGTGCTCTGCAATTCTGGTTTCAATTCTTTTTAAGGAAGCATTGTCTGTGTCCGTTTCAATTTCCAGATAAAGATGGTCATATTTATCAAGATGCTGTTGCGGCAAAAATACTTTTTCTACTTCCTTACCAACTGAAAGCTCTACCCCTATAATTGGATGAAGCTTACGATGAATCAATAAATCTAATTGTCGCATTAACGCCTCAACTGTAACGACAATAAAAGGGGCATCAGGAGAAACAATTTCCACTATCACTTGTCCGTGAAGGTTTGTGTCTGCTTGTAAATTCTGAGAAATTTTTTGCGGTCTGACTCGTACCATTCCACTCCTGCGAACAGCCTCCCTGAAAAATGCAAAACGTTCTTTAAGGAAGTCATCCAACTGCGACTGACTGTACGTCTCACGCATTCTTTCTGACATCCCACTCAAGAATTTAGTAGAATATTGTTTTAAAACAGAATTTTCTGAATCCACAGTCCTTATTGTTTCCTGATTGTCTGAGTAATTATCTTCAGCCATTGAAAAAAGCAGAAAAAATTATTTTGTGACATGCTTTATTTTAATACTATTGTCTTCACTACTTTGATGTCACTTTGATGATAAAAAATATAAATTCATTGCAAATAGTCAATTAAGACATGATCTTAGTGAAAAACTGAGATTCTTCAACAAAGTGAAATACAATTCCGGTCCAGCATGAATGTTGTACCCTATCGGATCAAGTGAACCTATTTTAACTGATGTTCCCTCTGTCAATGTCTGCACCAGTTTTTGAGAAAATTGAGGTTCAGTAAAAATGCAGCGGATTTCATTATTTTTTATTGTTTTTTGAACCTCCCTTAATCTGCTCGCGCTTAAAGCATGTTCGATCTGGTAGGTCACAGCTCCAAAAGTTTTCAATTGATAACGTCTTTCAAAATACTGATATGCATCATGAAAGACCAAGTAACCATAATCGGAAATATCATTCATTTCTGCAATCAACTGCTGGTCTAATTCATCGAGCCGAGAGACGGTAATTTTACCATTGCTTTGATAAATTTGCTCATTAACTGGATCTAAATCACTCAATAATTTTACTAAATTAAGTGTTATTGCTTTTGCGTTATTCGGGTCGAGCCAAATATGAGGGTCGTCCCCGGAGTGTATACTCTTTTTGTGTTCACTGGAAACTTCATGTTCATGATTAGATTTTTTATCGGACTTTTCTAAATCATTTTCTGCAACAATAGGCCAGAGTTTCAGTCCCGGAGTTTCTTGTAATGAAACCTGTAATGCATTTTTTGCCAAGGAATGAATTGGTTTTGTTAATAAAGTTTCTAAAGTTTTTCCTCCCCAAATAACAAGATCTGCTTTTTGAAGTTCCTCGGCATCGCTTGGTCTCAATGAATATCCGTGTGGAGAAAATTTGCCATTTAACAATAATACTGGCTTGGTAACACCAAGCATTATTCCTGAAACAAGCGAGTGAAACGGTTTGATTGAAACTACTACATTCAGATTTGAGCCTGCATTTGACTCAGTTAAACACACAAGAGGTAGTATTAATATAAAACAAATTCTTGCTTTCATTGTAATCCAGTTTTTGCTTTACAGCATTGATTTGAGTCGAAGTATGTGTTAAAAATAATGTAATTGAAAGGTAACTCTGATTCAATAATTTGTCAATGTTAACCAGTGTTGAAACTACTGATGATAATGTGGATTTTGATTCCAAAAACGAAATTCTTATTCAAACACAAAATCTATTTTTGCGCACAGGCGAGCGGGAACTTCTTTCAGACATTTCGCTCAAAGTATCAAAAGCAGAAATTGTGACTTTAATTGGTCCAAACGGAGCAGGAAAATCCACTTTGCTTCGTGTGCTGTTAGGCATAATTCCTTCAAGTTCAGGAAGCATTTACAGAAAACCTAAACTTAGAATAGGTTATCTCCCTCAGAGAACAGTTGTTGATCCTGTCCTTCCACTCTCTGTCAGCAGAATAATGAATCTGACAGGAAATTACTCCAAAAAACAGATTGAGACTTCTTTGGAAGAAACAGGAATTTCTGCTTTGAAAGATAAACCTGTGTTTCAACTTTCAGGTGGAGAATTTCAGCGTGTTATGCTGGCAAGAGCGCTTTTGAAGAATCCTGAACTGCTTGTACTGGATGAACCGGTTCAGGGTGTTGATTATATGGGTGAATCTGAATTATTTAAGTTGATTGAGAACCTGAGAAAAAGTCATGACTGCGGGGTATTGATGGTTTCACATGATTTACATGTAGTGATGGCATCAACAGACCGTGTGCTATGCCTGAATCAGCATATTTGCTGTGAAGGACAGCCTGAAGTTGTGACACAGCATCCGGAATACTTACGGTTGTTTGGTTTAGACGCCGGAAGTGCTTTGGCTATATACAGCCATCATCACGACCACAAACATCATATTTCTGGAAGATTAACCTGAGTGAATTTCATGACATTATTGGATGATTTCTTTTGGCGAGCTATAATTGCCGGTGTTGGAGTAGCAATTGTTGCGGGGCCGCTAGGCTGTTTTGTAGTATGGCGGAGAATGTCATATTTTGGTGACACCATGGCACATTCGGCATTGCTTGGTGTGGCGCTTGGATTATTTTTTCAGGTTAATCTGCTGATAGGTGTTTTTGCTGTCGCTCTGGCTGTCGCATTATTGCTGTTCTTATTTCAACGACAAAAACAACTGCCAAATGATGCTGTATTAGGCACACTTTCTCATGCGACACTGGCAATGGGTGTTTTAACGATCAGCCTGATGGCCTGGGTGCGTGTTGACATAATGGGATATTTATTCGGTGACATCTTAGCAGTAGGTCTGCATGATATTTACTGGATTTATGGTGGAGGAATTATAATTTTGCTTACATTGTTCAGGCTTTGGCGTCCTCTGCTGGCAATAACATTTGACGATGAACTGGCAAAGGCTGAAGGTGTGCCTGTAATTGGAGTTCAGCTTGCCTTTATGTTCATGATTGCAGCAGTAATCGCACTGTCCATAAAAATAATTGGTATTCTACTGGTGACATCTCTTTTAATAATTCCTGTCTCTGCTGCCAGACGGTTCAGTAAATCTCCGGAACAAATGGCAATTGGCGGAGCATTAATTGGCATAGCTTCAGTTGGACTTGGATTATGGGCCTCTCTGCGGATTGACACACCTTCCGGCCCCTCTATTGTGATTGCTGCAGTGCTGTTTTTTTTCGCAGCTAATCTTTTTCCTTTAAGGAAATTCCAGCATTAATTTGCCTATATCAGTATTCTGCTGACATTCATAACATTTTTGTAAAATTGCAGAAAATTTCTCGTTAAATTAATTTTTCTTCACTTCAGAACCTTTTTTCTAAAATTCATTAAATTCGAAAAGTACATGATTTTGACTGACTTTTTTCAATCTGGATTCATTAGTTAAACAAATTCTATAAATTCTCTGACTATAAAAAACATTTTAGTAGAGAGAAAAAATACCAAACAGAATATGTCATCGTCATTAATTAATACTGTTACACCTGAGATGATTAAGCGATATAACCGTCCGGGGCCTCGTTACACAAGTTATCCTACTGTGCCTGTCTGGAATCATGGTCAGTTCTCAGAAAAATATGCTGATAGTCTGTATCAGGAAGGTCTTAAAGACAGGCCAGTTTCATTATATGTCCATATTCCCTTTTGCAGACAGCTTTGTACTTTTTGTGGATGCAATAAATACATCACCGGAAACAAGCAGAAAGCTGAAGAATACCTTTCTGCTCTCGATAATGAAATAGCGGGAGTTGCTAAATTTTTACGCTCTCGTAAGAAACTGGCACAAGTTCATTTTGGCGGAGGGACTCCGACGTATTTGAATACCGACCAACTTGAGAGAGTTGTAAAGATGATTGTTTCAAGATTTGATGTCATTCAGGATGGTGAATGGGCATTTGAGGCAGATCCAAGGGTTACCACTAATAATCAACTTGAAGCACTATACAAACTTGGATTCAGAAGGGTAAGTTTTGGTGTACAGGACTTGAACCGTGATGTTCAAAAAGCCATCAATCGGAATCAAACTGTAAAACAATCATGGCAGACGCTTACTAATGCCCGGAGCCTGGGTTACACTTCCATCAATTTGGATCTGGTTTACGGGCTGCCGTTGCAGACACATCAAAGTTTCTGCAAAACCCTTGAAGAAGTTGATAAAATGCGGCCTGACCGACTGGCGGTCTACAGCTTTGCTTTTTTACCGGGAATGTTCAAATCACACAAACGAGCAATCAAAGAAAAAGATTTGCCTTCACCAGAAGAAAAGATTCAAATTTATCTGGAAGCCATCCGCTTTTTCTCTGAAAGCGGCTATGTAATGATTGGCATGGATCATTACGCTCTTCCGGAAGACGAGCTGGCATTAGCACTGAAAAACAGAACTCTGCACCGTAATTTCATGGGCTACACCACTCTTCACAATATGGCACAAATTGGAGTGGGAGTTTCAGCAATTTCAGATTTTGGGGACAGTTACTGGCAAAACAGCAAAGATCTCGATCAATATCTAGGTGAATCTTGTAATAAAAAACTGAATCCACGCAGAGGTATACAACTGGATAAGGAAGACCTGTTACGCAGGGAACTGATTGAAACGCTTATGTGTCATGGAGAAATTTCTATTCCGGATTTTGAAACACGTTATGAAATCAATTTCAGTAAGCATTTTGAAAAAGCCTGGACTCAACTTGAGAAATTTGATCAGGAAGGACTGCTAAAGTTGAATTCCAGGAAAATTGATCTGACACCCATTGGAATGTTGTTTACCCGGAATATCGCCATGCCGTTCGACAGATATCTCACAGAAAGCAGCAGTATGAATTTTTCCAAAACAGTTTAACATATAATTGGAATAGTACAGTTTTGGAGCTTATTCAATCTTTTGGTGTAACCATGACAATTTTATTACAACCTCTATTCTAATGAGTTGATAATAAACGAATAATTTTTGACTACATTGCAGAATTATCCTGTGTAGAGTACCACTGATAAACTTTCTGCAAACCATCTTTCAATGGAATAGTCGGTTTCCATCCCAGCGCATTAATTTTGGAAATATCCAAAATTTTTTGAGGGGTTCCATCCGGATGTGAACTGTCAAATTCCAGGTGATTCTTTATTGTTGAGTTTAGCTTGATGAAATTTCCGAATCAACGCCGGGAGGACGTGTGAGTTTTCCGGATGAAAATTATCGTTTGGTCCATATAGATTAGTAGGCATTACTGATATAAAATGTGTTCCGTATTGCTGATTGTAGCTTTGACATGTTTTGATTCCAGCAATTTTAGCAATGGCATAAGCATCATTTGTCGGTTCAAGCTCTCCGGTAAGCAGATATTCCTCTTTGATGGGCTGCATGCATAACTTGGGATAAATACAGGAACTGCCGAGAAATGCTAATTTTTTTACACCATGTTTCCATGACTCATGAATTACATTCGTCTGCACAGTTAGGTTTTCACGAATAAAATCAGCTGGATAAGTGCTGTTAGCATGAATACCCCCTACTTTTGCTGCTGCCAGAAAAACATATTCAGGTTTTGTTTCAACAAAAAATTCCCGTACTTCCTCAGACTCCAGCAGTTCAAGTTCTGCGTGTGTGCGAGTAATAAGGTTTTCGAATCCTCGTTGTTGTAGAGCTCTGTAAATTGCGGAACCAACCAGACCAAGATGTCCTGCTACATATATGCGCGAGTTAATTTTCATTAATAAATTAGTATATTTTGAGAGAAAACATCCATTCCTTATGCACATTGCTGCAATGCAATCATAACTTCGATTTTTTATGACTCAAGTTTTTTGCGTATTACAAAGTTTCTATCCTATCTACTTCTAAATGTGAAATCTATCTTGTCTTCCTTACAACACTTCTCTCAGATAAAAGATGGCTTGATCCAAGAATTATTTTCAATGAAAATGGATTTTAATAATTTTTATCATTACAAAAAAAATAATGTCAGAACTAAAGTTATCACAAGGAACTATTGACCTACTTCTGCAAGGTGATAATCATGAACCTCGTGCGTTTCTGGGATTTCATGAAATACTAAAGAAAAATAATAATCGAGTTTGGATTGTGAGGGTTTTGGAACCAAACGCCGAAAAGGTCTCCCTGATTTGGAATGATGAAGCTGATGCTGCAACAAACACACTGAAGAGAATTCACCAGGGAGGGTTATTTGAATTAAAGATAGACCCCCTTCCGGAATTAAAACCATATCGTCTTAAATTCCATTACAAAGACGGAAGTGAACATATACGACATGATCCATACTACTTTTCCTGTCAAATTACAGAAAATGATCAACATCTCTTTGGTGAGGGAAACCATCATCGTATTTACCATAAACTTGGTACGCACCTTATTGAACTGGAAGGTGTTTCCGGAGCATTGTTTGCCGTATGGGCGCCAAACGCAAAACGTGTCAGTGTGGTAGGAGATTTCAACCATTGGGACGGATTTAAGAATCAAATGAACGTGTTGGGCAGTTCCGGAATTTGGGAACTTTTTGTCCCTGATGTACATGAAGGCATGCTTTATAAATATGAAATTAAAACCCAGCAAAACGAAATAATCCTGAAAAGTGATCCGCTTGGTTTCGCTATGGAACAACGGCCAGCTACTGCTTCAGTGGTGACAGAACTTAATGGTTTTAAATGGACAGATCAAAAATGGCTTGAAGAACGGGAAAAACGTGATCCTCTCCGGCAGCCTGTGAATATTTATGAAGTTCATCTTGGATCATGGCAGCGAATTCCGGAAGAGGGAGACCGACCACTAACTTATCAGGAACTTGCAGATCGTCTGATTCCCTATGCCAAAGAAATGGGTTATACCCACATTGAACTGATGCCCGTTGCGGAACATCCGTTTGACGGTTCTTGGGGCTATCAGGTTACAGGATATTTCGCACCAACTTCACGTTATGGTTCCCCGCATCAATTTATGGAGTTTGTGGATCGCTGTCATGCAGCCGGTTTGGGAGTAATACTTGACTGGGTTCCAGGACATTTCCCAAAAGACAGTCATGGTCTTGCAGGTTTTGACGGAACAGCGCTTTATGAGCATGAAGATCCCAGGCAGGGTGAACACAAAGAATGGGGAACACTTATTTTTAATTATGATCGCAACGAAATACGCAATTTTTTGATCAGCAATGCTTTATTCTGGTTTGATGAATATCACATTGACGGTATCAGAGTTGATGCTGTGGCATCAATGCTATACCTGGATTACGACCGTGAGGAAGGTGACTGGGTAAAGAATCGATATGGCGGACGTGAAAACATTGGGGCAATTGATTTTTTAAGGCAGCTTAACGAAACTCTGTTTCACTACCATCCGGGAATTCTCTCAATTGCGGAGGAATCAACCGCCTGGAGCGGAGTAAGCCATCCAACTTACACAGGGGGTTTGGGATTCAATTTCAAATGGAATATGGGATGGATGAACGATACATTACGTTACATGGAAAAAGATCCTGTTCACAGGAAGTATGATCATAATTTAATTACTTTTTCATTGATGTATGCTTTCACTGAAAATTTTGTGCTTTCGCTTTCACATGACGAGGTGGTTCATGGCAAACGTTCATTGTTAGATAAAATGCCTGGTGATACATGGCAAAAATTTGCAGGATTGCGTCTTTATCTGGCTTTTCAATTGGCTCATCCAGGTAAGCAGTTATTATTCATGGGCTCAGAATTTGGACAATGGGAAGAATGGAGTGAAACTAAAAGTCTCGACTGGCAATTAACACAATATCCGAACCACAAGGAACTGCAGGATTATGTCCGTGAGTTAAATCATTTCTACCTCAACAAGCCAGCCTTGTTCTCAAACGATTTTGACTCATCCGGATTTTATTGGATCGATCATCATGATCAGGACAACAGTGTTTTGTCATTTGTCCGTCGTGGAGCCGAAGATATTGCAGACTCCGATCTGGTTTTTATATTCAATTTCACGCCTGTGCCCCGTGAAAATTATTTGATGGGATTACCTGAATCTGGTCCATATAAAAAAGTTCTGGACACTGATGAAACACAATTCGGCGGATCTGGATATAACACCCAGGAACAAATTGAAACCATCCCACAGCCCTGGCAGAACCAACATCACCGTGCAACCGTTAATTTACCCCCTCTGGGATGTCTTGCTTTTGAGAAAAAACGATAGGACCGGATTACAGGCCGGCCTAAAATTAAACGGTAGGGCCGCATTACATGGCGGCCTTTGATGAAACGATTGGGCCGGATTACAGGCCGGCTATATTAAACGGTAGGGACGGATTACAGGCCGACCATATAAAACGGTAGGTACGGATTACATACCGACCAAAACAGAATTCCACCCTGTAATAATTATATTTACATAATTGGTAGGGACGGATTACATGCCGTCCAAGAATATATACTCCTAAAAATCTTGAATATATACCAAAACTCATGACCCTAAGCTGGAACGAAATCCGAAAACGATCTATTGCTTTCTCAAAGGAATGGGAAGGTGAATCTAAAGAACGAGGTGAAGCACAATCGTTCTGGAATGATTTTTTTCATGTCTTTGGTATTTCACGCAGACGGGTAGCGTCTTTTGATTTATCTGTAAAAAAATTGGCTGGGGATCAAGGTTTTATTGATTTGTTCTGGAAAGGGACACTGATTGTTGAACACAAATCAAAAGGGAAAAAATTAGAAAAGGCTTTTGAACAAGCAGTTGATTATTTCCCAGGAATAAAAGAAAAGGAATTGCCACGCTATATTTTGGTTTCTAATTTTGAAAGGCTAAAACTCTTTGATTTGGAAGATGGCAAAGAACACGAATTTTTTCTGAAAGAACTATCTCAAAAAATCCATCTTTTCGGCTTTATCGCCGGATACGAAAAAAAGGAACACAAAGAAGAAGACCCCGTAAACATTAAAGCCGCAGAACTTATGGGGACTTTACACGATTCTCTATTCGAGGGGGGATACCAAGGAGAACCGCTTGAAATTTTTCTTGTACGGATACTGTTTTGCGTGTTTGCAGAAGATTCAGGAATCTTTGAACCCTTTCTTTTTGAAAATTACATCAAAGATCATACACATGAAGATGGTTCAGATTTAGGTTTACATCTGGCACAAATTTTTCAGATTTTGAATAAGGAGCCTGCTCAAAGGCAAAGCAATATAAATGAAGCTTTAGCTCCGTTTCCTTATGTAAATGGTAAACTATTTGAGAGACAGATTCCTATTGCTGCTTTTAACAGTGAAATGAGAGATGCACTTATTAAGTGTGCTGAATTCGATTGGAGTCAAATTTCTCCGGCAATATTCGGTTCCTTGTTTCAGTCTGTGATGGATAAAGATAAACGTCGCAACTTAGGCGCTCACTATACGTCTGAACAAAATATCCTCAAACTTATCAAACCTCTATTTTTGGATGATTTATACAGAGAATTTAAAAGAATCAGGAACAGCAAAACCAAATTAAAGCGATTCCATCAAAAACTTGCCGAACTACATTTTTTTGATCCAGCTTGCGGATGCGGTAATTTCTTGATTATCGCCTACCGGGAGTTGCGGTTGCTGGAATTGGAAATATTGAAAATAACGCTGAAAGTGAGAGGACATCTTCAATTATCAACCGATGTGACAGAACACCTTTCACTGATCAATGTTGATCAATTTTATGGAGTTGAGATAGAATATTTTCCTGCAAAAATAGCGGAAGTTGCCATGTGGTTAGTAGATCATCAAATGAATCAGAAATTCTCGCTTGAATTTGGTGTTCATTATGCTCGTCTTCCTTTGCAAAATGCGGCAACCATTATACATGAAAATGCTTTGCAACTGGATTGGCAAAATGTTGTTCCGAAAGAAAAGATTTCTTATATTTTGGGCAATCCCCCATATGTTGGCTCCAAATATCAAAATGAATCGCAACGTACTGAAATAAGTCAAATTACAAAAAATGTCAAAGGAGCACGAATTCTGGATTATGTTTCCGCATGGTATTTTCTAGCTGCTAATTTTATACAGGATACCAGCATTGAGGTTGCTTTCGTTTCCACAAACTCAATTGTACAGGGTGAACAAGTAGGGGTGCTTTGGTCTGAACTTTTCAAAGAATCCCAAATTGTCATCAACTTCGCTCATCGCACCTTTCAATGGAACAGCGAAGCTCGAGGTAAAGCGGCAGTTCATTGTGTAATTATCGGATTTGCTATGCAATCGAAAAAGCGCAAGCAAATTTATGAATATTCCACTCCAAAATCTGAACCACACGAAAGAATTGCATCTCATATTAATTCCTATCTGATTGATGCCCCTTCTATTGTGATCTCTAACAGAAGTCGTTCTATCTGCGAAAATGTGCCGGAAATGTGTATTGGAAACAAACCCATTGACGGAGGTTTTTATCTTTTTACAACTCCGGAAAAGGAAGCATTTCTACGGAAAGAACCCGAAGCAAAAGAGTTTTTTAGAAAATGGATTGGGGCAATCGAATTTTTACAAGGAAAAGTGCGCTGGTGTTTGTGGCTTGGCGAATGTCCTCCAAATCAACTCAGAAGGATGCAAGCTTGTTTGAAACGTGTGGACGCTGTTCGGGAATTTAGATTGAAAAGTAAAAGTACACCCACAAAAAAACTAGCTGATACTCCGACACGTTTTCATGTAGAAACAATTCCCGAATCAGATTATTTAGTTATTCCAAAAGTTTCCTCCGAACGTCGTGAATATATCCATATTGGATATTTAACTCCCGAAATCCTTGTAAGTGATTTGGTATTTATTGTTATGGATTCAACTCTTTATCACTTTGGAATTCTGTCTTCAGAAATGCACATGAGTTGGGTAAGACACATAGCCGGACGACTCAAAAGTGATTTTCGTTATTCGCTGGGAGTGGTGTATAACAACTTTCCATGGCCGGAGGAAATTGCCGAAATACAAAGGAAAAAAGTGGAGGAGAAATCCGGAGAAGTTTTAGAAGCAAGAAAGGAGTTTCCGGAAAGCAATTTGGCTGATTTGTATGATTCCTTGAGTATGCCGAAGAAATTAAGAAAAGCTCATCAAGAATTGGACAAAGCGGTGGATTTGTGTTATCGCAAGCAGAAATTTGACAATGAAAATCAGCGAATCGAATTTTTGTTTGAGCGTTACAATAAATTGACAAACACAGATTCGTCTTCTTATAGGCCGCCATATAATGCGGCCCTACCATAACAAACATTCTATAATTGGAATCAAATTATATAATGGGAAACAGTTAGGACGGATTACATCCCGGCAAAATATTAAACTGTAAAGCCGCATTAAATGCCGGCCTAAGATAAAACGGTAGAGCCGGATTACATGCCGGCCTATGATGAAACGGTAGGGCCGGATTACATGCCGGCCTAAAATAAAACGGTACGGACGGATTACAGGACGGCCTGAAATGATATGAACCTTGAGAAAAGGTATTACAATGAGCCACATACCACAACGCTGGCATGGTTCAAATCAATGGTATTTTGTGACAGTGGTAACTATTAATAGAACACCTGTTTTTGAAGACAAACATCGATGCAAACAATTGCAGGAAGCCTTCCGGATTACTCGCAAACACATTTCATTCAGACTCGCGGCCTTAATTATTTTACCGGATCATTGGCACGGTTTGATCCTTCCTTCTGAAGATTTATCAATTGGTGATATTGTAGGATCAGTTAAACAAAATTTTTTAAAAATGCTAAATTACAAAGACACTAAACAAACCTGTTGGCAATCTCGTTTTTTGGATCATCGTATCCGTAATGAAGAAGACTTTAACCGGCATGTGGAGTACATTCGACTTAATGCGGCTAAGCATGAATATGTGGGTAAAGATGAAAAATACCCATGGTGTTTCATTCATTCAGAACCATTCTCTGGCATGAATTCCTGTTAAATGGCCTCCATGTAATGCGGCCCTACCATTATAAACTTGAATAAACTATATTGGCCGCCATGTAATGCGGCCCTACCATTATAAACTTGAATATATACTATTGGTCGTCTTGTAATGCGGCCCTACCATTAATAACTTGAAAAAATTTTATTGACCGTTTTGTAATGCTGCCCTACCAAAACGACAATAAAAATCAAATCCAAATGCCAAACTCACGAAAAGAAATGGAAAATATTTGGGAATTAGTGGCAAGCTATCGTCCCATGGATCGGGATGGATTGATTAATTCAATTGCAAATCACCTCGAATTTTCTCAATGTAAAAACCGTCATACTGCTGTGGATTTTGATATCTACCGGAGTCTCTCGCTGTCCATCCGTGACAGGTTAGTGGAGTTTTGGAATGATACTCAGCAAACCTACCAAAATAGAAAATGCAAACATGTAAATTATTTTTCACTCGAATATCTGATCGGAAGGAGTTTAAGAAACAACTTGCTCAACCTGGGCATCAGTCAAGCAGGAGAAGAGGCAATCAGGGGAATTGGCTATGATCTTGAAGAACTTCAGGAACTGGAACATGACGCAGGTTTAGGCAACGGTGGACTAGGAAGGCTGGCAGCATGTTTTTTGGAATCAATGGCAACTATGCAGCTTCCCGCACATGGTTATGGTATCCGCTATGAATTTGGGATTTTCAAACAGCAATTTGAAAATGGTGCACAGGTGGAAGCTCCAGATAACTGGCTGGAGGAAGGATACCCCTGGGAAATACCACGCTGGGAAGTTATATATCCGGTACATTTTTATGGACATGTTGAAGAATCAAAAGATCCTGATTGTGTAACAAGGAAAAAGTGGGTTGATACAGAAGAGGTGATGGCCATGGCTTACGATGTTCCTATCGCCGGTTATGGAAATCATACAGTTAATAATCTGAGACTATGGTCAGCAAAACCCTCAAAAAGTTTTGATTTTCAGCTATTTAACAATGGTGACTATCTACAGGCAGTTGAGGAAGCACAGCGCAGTGAGACCATTTCAAAAGTACTTTATCCAAACGATCAGGGTTTTTCCGGGAAAGAATTGCGGCTGAAGCAGCAGTATTTTTTTGTTTCGGCGTCACTTCAGGATATAATCCGGCGCTTTAAAGCGCATTCGGATACTTTTGACAAATTTCCGGAATATGTCGCAATACAGTTGAATGACACACATCCCTCGATTGCAATTCCGGAATTGATGCGTATTTTTCTGGATGAGGAAGGTCTTGAATGGCATGAAGCCTGGATCATCACATCAAAAGTTTTTGCCTACACAAATCACACAGTGCTTCCAGAAGCACTGGAACGTTGGTCAGTTGACCTGATGGGACGTCTGCTTCCCCGACATCTGCAAATTATTTATAAAATCAATGATTTATTCCTGGATAGAGTAAAAAAACAATTTCCTGAAGATCCTGATTTATTACGGCGAATTTCATTTATTGAGGAAAATGAGCATAAACAAATCCGCATGCCTTATCTTTCAATTGTTGGCTGTCACACCATCAACGGTGTCGCGGCGCTACACACTGATTTACTTAAAACAACGGTATTTAAAGATTTTTATAAAATTTTTCCTGAACGTTTTCAAAACAAAACAAATGGCATCACACCAAGACTCTGGCTAAGAAACGCTAATCCGGAATTATCTGAACTGATATCCAAACATATTGGGGATGAATGGATCACTGATTTAACCCAGTTGCGCAAACTTCAGTCTCTGGCTGACGATGTGGAGTTTCAAACAATGTGGCAGGCAGTAAAAAGGACAAAAAAAGAACAATTGGCGCTTTGGCTGAAAAATATATCTGGAATAGACATCGATCCGGAATCCCATTTTGATGTACAGATAAAACGAATTCATGAATATAAACGTCAGTTACTGAACATTCTGCATTTGATATTTATTTACAACAAATTGCGTGAAAACCCTGGAACTTCTTTCGTGCCGCGTACAGTAATTTTTGGAGGGAAAGCCGCGCCAGGTTATTATATGGCAAAACTGATTATTAATTTAATCAATGATGTTGCACGTATGATTAATCATGATCCTGCCATGAAGGATCATTTAAAAGTTGTGTTTGTGCCAAATTATAATGTTTCAATAGCAGAAAAAATAATTCCGGCAACAGATATTTCACAGCATATTTCCACCGCTGGAACTGAGGCTTCCGGAACAGGCAACATGAAATTTATTTTGAACGGAGCGCTTATACTTGGAACAATGGATGGAGCAAATATTGAAATCGCTCAGGAGGTTGGCGCTGAAAACATTTTTACTTTTGGCCTTAATGCAGATCAAGTAAAAATTTTGAATAAATCGGGCTATAACCCAAGAATCTATTTCCAAAATAATCGCGGTTTACGGGAAGCGCTTTCAATGATTAATACTGGCTATTTTAATAAAGAAAATCCCAATCTTTATAATGATTTATACAACTCGCTTGTTTTTGAAGACAAATATATGCTGCTTCAGGATTTCACAAGTTATGATGAATGCCGCCAAAGAGTGATTGATACATGGCAAGATCAAAAAACCTGGACCAGAATGTCTATTATGAACACTGCTTCTGCCGGAAAGTTCTCAAGTGATCGCACAATAAATGAATACGCAAAAGATGTTTGGAGAATTAAAGCTGTTCCAGTTGAATTACATGGTAAAAAAAATCACTGACGGACGGACTAATGAATTCCAGAACCTCCGGAATCCTGATGCACCC
>LUQO01000070.1 GCA_001627865.1 SAR324 cluster bacterium REDSEA-S27_B3 | reverse complement strand
CTTCAATTCTAATAGAGTCACTGTATGAGAGTCTCACCTCTTTATCATCATCAACAAATAAAACTCGACCAAGCATTGACACTAATGTTTCCTGTTATGCTTTTAATAATGTGACTGTAAAGGTGGTACCCGTATCTGCTGAGCTGCTAACCTTGATGGAACCACCGAAATTTTCAATGATGCTGTACGATATGCTCAACCCCAGACCTAAACCTGAGCCAACTTCTTTGGTAGAAAAAAAAGGTTCAAAAATATGAGGTAAATCTACAGCCGAGATGCCTTGTCCGGAGTCCTGAACCGTAAATACAATGTTTTCTTGTTGTTCCATGACAGCGATCCGCAATTTTTTTGTAGTACAATTGCTGAGTGCGTCAATTGCGTTGGAAATCATGTTTATTAGAACTTGTTCGAGTTGGGTTGCTTCTGCTTGTACTAAAACATGTTCATCGTGAAAATACTGATTTAATTCAATCCTCTGCTCGCGAATCATAGGCTCCATCAACCTTACCGTATCTTCAACAGTGGCACGTAGATTCACAGTTTCAATTTGTACAGTAGGTTTTCGAGCTAGTACTCTCAAATGGTTGATGATAAAACTCATGCGTTCGATCAGATTTTTATTTCTCTCCAAGGTTTCCAAGGCACCTTCAAGATTATTTGCTTCAATGTATCGTTTAGCGTTATGAGTATAGGATCGGAGAGCCGACAGTGGCTGGTTTAATTCATGTGCGATACCTGCTGATAATTGGCCTAGCACGGCCAATTTCCCAGCTTGAACTAATTCACTTTGTGTCTTGGACAGTGTGTCTCGAAAAGTACGTAGCGAGTGGGCCATTGCCGATATTTCATCGCCTCCATCAGTCTCTACTGAAGTCGATAAATCACCGGAGGCAATGGTACTCATACTTTCATCCAAGCGCGTCACCCTGCGTACAAGGTTGCGGCCAACATAGAGCCACACAACAAGTACTGCTATCACTAAGCTGATACTGGTAACGCTGAGCAATAGGAATTTACCTCTTTGAGAGGATTGATGAGAACTTGCAGCAGCAATCATTGTCATCTTATGTCCATCTTCAACGCGCATGCTGAAGATTTCCTGAAGATTTCCAACTAATTGCTCATTTTCACGAAGGATTTGCAGCCCCTCGCGCTGGTTTGCCAACTCATCTTGCCGTAACTGAACAAGACTAAGTTCACCGTCATAGAATGATATAATATCCTCAATGGATTGGCGCAAGGATATGACTCCAGGTAAATGCTGGACAGTTTTGAGGTTTGGCTGTAAACCAGAGGTTACTTCACTTAAATAATAATGGGTATCTTTTAGTGCATCATCAGTGGTCAAGCTTGCTGTTTTTGAGATAAGGCCGACAGTGAGATTTACTTTTGAACTCAAATCCAGCAGAGCTTCTTGTGAGCGACTGATGGAAACAAATAACTCTTGATCATCACTGTTGATTCTACGTGACAATGCCAGCTCAATTTCAAATCTGGCATCATCAATCATAGGATCAATTTCATCTATAAAATCAGCATGAACCCATCTGAGTCGCTCAACAAATTCTTCGTTTTTCTCTTTGTACCACAGTCTTTGACGGACATTTGTATCTAAGCTGCGTAAATTAGCAGACACAGAATCAATGGCACTTCGAAGTGTTGCAAAAAATTCTTTGTCTCCATTTTTTAGCAATGCTTCGTCAATAAGAGTATTGATTTTATTAAGATTTTTCTGCAAAGAATTCCATGCTTGGGCACGTTGTTGGTTATTCTCTGCGCTTGCTAGCGCTGGTGCAGATGTGATAATGACACTTCCCCCTTTGGCTAGTCGGGCAGCGAGGGTTACTGTAGGTATAGTTTCAGTTACAATATACTGAAGGTTGTTGTTGAAGTCGTTGATTAATAACCAACTTGTCAAAGTAGCAATTAATGTCATGAAGACAATGCTTCCGAATGCCAAAAATAGTCTAGCTCGAATACCAAAATTAACAACGTTTGTCATTCTGTGACTATCTCTATATCATTCTGAATTTGAGTCAAAATATTTTGTACAACAGCTTCAGAATGTTCAAGGTTGCCCTGAGCAAATTGTTTCCATGCTAATTCCAAATCTAATTGTTTGGCTGGCAGAGTAATTCCCGATTTATGATGTCGGAAAATACTTGTGAATTCTTGGTTGAGCATTTCTTTCCGACTAACTGGAATGGTACTGATCAAGTGTCGCGCTTCCTGTATATTCTGGCTCAACATACTGTTTTCATTGTTTTCTAGCAGAGACTCTGCCTGGTATATTTTTTCCCAGATGTGGTTAAGCTTCTTTACCCTGAATGTGATCATTGTATCGAACAGAGTATTCACCAAATTGTAACGCTGCCTTGACAGTTTAATATCAAAGTTCAATCCTTTTGCCAAAAGCTCTTTGTCGAACGGGTTTGGGAAGCCCTTTGGCGCATGAACATACATATCCCTTTGTGCCGGTAGGCGGCTGATTCCTGGTTCAAATAAAATACGCTGACCTTCTGGAGACAAAATAAAATTGATAAATGCAAGCCCTGCTGCAGGATTTGAAGTACGTTTTGCAAGTGCTATATTTGCTGGCAAAAAAACGGTCTCATCAGGATAATTAAAACCAATGTTGCTGTTCCCTGCTCGGGCTGACAACCCAAAGAAATCAACTACAGGTCCTAGACCAAATCGCCCTTTCTTAATACCATCACGCACTCCAAAACTGCGTGCAGTAATGGTGGCCAGATTGCCGCCAATATTAATAAGTGTCTCCCAACCGGATTCCCAGCCTTGGGATTGTAGTATTGTTTCAACGATTAAGTGTGTGGTACCAGATCTAGATGGTGCTGTTATGCCAAGATGGTCTTGATAAATAGGTTTGGTAAGGTCGTTCCAGTTACGTGGAGTAGGTAAGTTATATTCAGCAAGATATCTTTTATTCCACATGATACCATAGCCAGAAACAGCAAACCCCCTGTAAAATCCGTCAGGATCATGCAAAGGGTAAGACCCAATACTACCGTTGGTGTTACTTAGCTTGGAAAGTTGGTAAAGATGACCTGAAGACTTTAAGACCTCGAACGCATCGGTTGCGGAAGCCCAAATCACATCCACAGGGTCACTTTGCCGTTCTTGAATAAAGGAGATAACTGCTGTTGTTTTACGACTGCGAACGTGGATATTTATTTTAGGATGGCGGGCCTCAAACTCGTGTTTAAACCGACTAAACATCCATTCCGGAAAGGATGTAACGATAAATAATGGCCCAGAAACTTTTGCAATTGTGTTTGTTGAAAACCCTAAGACAATAAATATGATGATGCAATATAAGATAATATTACCATAATACTTAACGCTCTTAAATTTGTTAACACCCTTCAAATCTTTTCTCCCAGCGCTTTGGAGACTATTTCAAAAACATCTCCGGAGAGTTTTGGTGTTTTAACAATTCGTTTCAATTGATCCTTCATTTTTGTTTTATTATTTTCTTCAAATCTTTTCCAGTTATTGAAAACAGTGACAAGTCTTGATGCCGTTTGAGGGTTTAGAGGATCCAGCTTCAGCACCTGTTCTGCAAGAAATTCATATCCGGAGCCGTCATCGCTGTGAAAACGCAGCTGATTAAACCTTGAAAAAGCGCTTATCAGTGCACGAATTTTATTGGGATTTTTCGCGTCATAAGCGGAGTGAGCGGTCAGTTCCCGGACTTTTGGCAGAGTTTCTGGTAGGTTCGAAATTGCCTGCAATGTAAACCATTTGTCCATTACCACCGTGTTATGATTCCACTTATTTTCAAACTCATCAAAAGCCGATTCTCTTTCCGGACAATCAATATGAGTCAACACGCCGAGTGCCCCCACCACATCAGTCATGTTTTCACTTTTACGGAATTGTTTGTGCTGCAGTTGAATGGATTCCGGAGTATTCAATTCTGAAAGATAACTGAGACAAACATTTTTCAAACTGCGCCTTCCCATTGCTTCAGGATCAATACTGTAAGCTCCTTTTTCCTGGTTTTCACTATAAATCTGTTCAAATTGAATCTGAAGTTTTTCTGCCAGCGCTGAACGCAGGAATTTTCGTGCTTCATGAATGGCGGTAACATCTATCACATCCATTAATTCGCCCAGATATGATTCAGGCGGAAAGCTGAGCGTTTGTGCCAGCAGCGCGGGATCATTTTTTGCGGATTGTTCAAGGATGTTCCGGAAGGCCTCCAGCAAATCCGGAGATAATTCCAGCGGTTTCTGCTGTTGATATCGTTTAATCTGCTCCAGCACAACCCGAATCATCAGTTGCTGTCCTGCTTCCCAACGGTTGAATTTGTCAGTGTCATTGGCCAGTAAAAGCGCAAGTTCGGTGTTGCTGTAGTCAAAATGCAGTTTGACCGGCGCGGAAAACCCACGCAGCAGTGAGGGAACAGGGGGTTCCGCAATGTCTTCAAACACGAATGTTTCCGTTTCATTTCGTATTTCAAGAACAAGTGTGTTCTTAAAATTACCATTCTTATCTCCATCCGCTTTCAATGGAATCGGCTGACCATCAGTAGAAAGCAATCCCATTGCAAGAGGAAGATGAAATGGCTGCTTTTCTACCAGTTTCTGTCCGGAGGATTTTGTGGACTCACTGTCAGTCAAGGTATCAGCTTTTTCTTCTTGATCACTTAATGAAATAATCTCTTTTTTCAATTCTTTGGATTTTCCAAAGCCTTTTTGTCCTGCGGTGTCCGGACATGATTGATGGACTGAGAGTGTGTAGGTTTTTGCTTCCGGATCATGTTTGCAGCTGACGTGCAATTCCGGAGTGCCTGATTGGCTGTACCAGCGTTTGAACTGTTTCAAATCCTTACCGTTTGCCTCTTCCATTGCAGAAACGAAATTATCGCATGTTACAGCCTGTCCGTCATGACGGTTGAAATAAAGATCAGTGCCCTTGCGGAAACCGTCTCTGCCCAGCAAAGTGCAGATCATGCGCACCACTTCCGCACCCTTTTCGTAAACCGTCATTGTGTAGAAGTTATTGATTTCCATATAAGAATCCGGGCGCACTGGATGGCTCATCGGTCCAGCGTCTTCAGGAAACTGATGGGTGCGCAGACGATCCACATCGGCCACTCGCTGAACCGCCCTTGAGTTTAAGTCTGAGGAAAATTCCTGATCTCGGAAAACAGTGAAACCTTCCTTGAGGCTCAGCTGAAACCAGTCACGGCACGTAACTCGATTCCCTGACCAGTTGTGAAAATATTCGTGACCAACCACGCCCTGGATATTGTAAAAATCTGTGTCGGTCGCGGTGTCCGGAGAAGCAAGGATCAGCTTGGAATTGAATATATTCAGTCCTTTATTTTCCATGGCACCGGAATTGAAATCATTGACTGCCACAATCATGAACAAATCAAGGTCATACTCGCGGCCGAATCGTTCCTCATCCCAGCGCATTGATTCCTTGAGCGAGCGCATCGCGTGTCCGCAAAATTCAATATTTTCAGGCTCAACGTAAATTCTAAGCACCACCTCACGTCCGGACGCGGTTTTAAAGGTGTCTTCAATATGCAGTAAATTCCCAGCCACCAATGCAAACAGATATGATGGTTTTGGGAAAGGATCATCCCATTTTATCCAGTGCCTGCCGTCATCCAATTCTCCGGACTCAACAGGATTACCATTTGAGAGCAGTATTGGATAACGCTTCTTGTCCGCGGTTATTTTAGTGCTGAAGAGGGACATCACATCCGGACGATCCAGATGATAAGTAATTTTCCGGAAGCCTTCTGATTCACATTGAGTGCAGAACATATCTCCGGATTTGTAAAGCCCCTCAAGCGCGGTATTGTTCTGAGGCTGAATCCTGACTTCGGTTTCAAGCTCAAACTTTTCCGGCACATCCTGAATTGTCAACTGGGACTCATCAATTTTGTACTGATCAACACTTAGCTTCGTCTCATTCAAACGGACATTCATCAGCTCCATGTTCTCCCCGTTGAGTACCAGAGTTTTGCTTTCATCTTTAGAATCAGAATTGCTCCGAAATTTCGACCGCGCTTTTACCGTGCTCCATTCTTCTCCCAGCTCAATTTCCAGAACAACCCTGTCAATAAAAAATGGAGGAGGCGTATAATCCTTTAAATATGTTGTATTTGGAGATTTTTGTTTCATCATGGTTTTAATCTGAAAATTCAATAATCACATGTTTCGAATTGTATAACTTTTCCGCACTAAAAAAACGTGGAGATTTCCTTCAGTGATTTTCTATTGATGTCCGGGACTTTTGCATCAGCTGCAGGATATCCAACAACAAGCAGTAAAAAAGGTCGCTCCCTTTCAGGACGCTCCAGGATTTGATTAAGAAAGCGCATCGGACTTGGGGTATGTGTCAGTGAGGCCAGACCTGAATAATGAACAGCGCTGATCAGCATTCCCGTGGCAATACCCACGGACTCATTAACATAATAGTGTTTGATCTTTTTTCCATCTTGATCAATGCCATGAACCTGCGCAAATATCGCGATCAGATAAGGTGCTGTTTCCAGAAAAGGTTTGTGTTCATCAGTACCCAGCGGAGCCAGCGCTTCCAGCCATGCTCTGGTTGCACGGTTATTATAAAATTCTTTTTCCTCCTTTTCAGCTGCTTCCCTGATTTGCCGCTTTTTCTCTGGATCAGTAACGACCACAAAATGCCATGGATGCTGATTTGCTCCGTTAGGCGCAGTGTCCGCGGCACGGATACAGTTTTCAATTACCTCAAGAGGTACTTCCCTTGATGAAAATTCACGAACCGTCCTGCGCCTGTTCATATTTTCGTAGAACTCCAGCGCTCTGCTTTGCATCTCCTCCAGAGGATATTCCTGAAAATCAAGGGGGATGGTATGAATTTTATAATATGGTAATTTAGTGTTTTTCATTGAATGGTTTAAAACTGTCATAAAAAGTTTAAGATGTATTGTATTAAGATTTCAGCTGCTAAAGCATATATCGAATGAGCGCCTGCTTCAATCTATAATTGATTTTGTCCTGGATGGACTTTCTGAATAATTTGATTGACATAAACCTTATACCCCTATATGGTATATAAAGTAGAAGTAAAAAGATTTCTTTCAATAATACATTTGAGAAGAAATTATGGAACAGGACTCACAGATAATTAACTTGGATATCCATGGAATGACCTGCGCCGGATGCGTGAGTTCAGTCGAAAAAGCTTTGGGAAAAGTGGATGGAGTAGATCTGGCTGAAGTTAATTTTGCACTGAATCGGGCCTCAGTACATTATAATCCGGAATTTGCCAATTCCTCAGCGTTGGTATCCGCGGTTGAAGCAGCGGGATTCACTGCAAAGCGGTTAAAAGAAAATGAAGATGTTCCGGAACCTTCTGAGCAGTCTGAGGAGGAATATCTGAAATTACACAGCGGAACCCGAACATGGACACCCTTGTTGCGATAGGCACTTCCGCGGCAGTGGGTTTCAGTTTATGGAATTTATCAGGAATGAGTCAGAACGCGGATGGTTTATACTTTGAGACAGCAGCTGTAATAATAGCACTCATTTTGCTGGGGAAGTCACTTGAAGCCAAAAGCAGAAGCCGTGCTTCCGAAGCAATCAGTTCTTTGCTGAAACTGCGTCCCAAAGAAGCAATCCTGGTACATGAGGGAAAGGAATCCAGTATTTCAATTGATCTTGTACATTCCGGTGATGTCTTTCGGATACGTCCGGGAAGCATTGTTCCGGCTGACGGAATAGTTGTGGAAGGTTCCAGCTATGTGGATGAATCGATGCTGACCGGTGAAGCGGTTCCTGTCGAAAAAACAATCGACTCAGAGGTTACAGGCGGAACACTCAACACTAATGGAGTGCTCACAATTCGAGTGAAACGAGTTGGGGCGGAAACAACTTTGTCCGGAATTATCCGTCTTGTGGAAAACGCTCAGCTGGCCAAAGCACCGGTCGCAAGAATGGCTGATAAAGTGGCAGGAGTTTTTGTGCCGCTTGTGTTGGTGATTGCGGTGATTACCGGAATTATGTGGTGGTTTTCCGGAGCATCCGCCAATGATATTCTAAGCTATACGGTAGCTGTACTGGTAATAGCATGTCCCTGCGCGTTGGGACTGGCAACCCCGATAGCAATCATGGTTGGAACAGGAATCGGCGCTCAGCATGGAATTCTTTTCCGGAATGCAGTTGCTCTGGAAGCCGCGCATCGGCTTGATACACTTTTTATGGACAAAACCGGAACATTAACTGAAGGTCGTCCAAAAGTCACAAAAGTGCTGACGGTGGAAGGTTTTGATAAAGATGATCTTTTACTTTATGC
>LUQO01000007.1 GCA_001627865.1 SAR324 cluster bacterium REDSEA-S27_B3 | reverse complement strand
TTCCAATTGTTTGTGGTAATAGATGATGGACAGCAGAATTTGGTCGGAAGCGCAAAAAACAGACGGCTTTACAACAAGGAAGGTGAATTGCTGGCGCATTACGACTGGACCACATTCTGGTCTTACGTTTATGCTCCGGACGGCACCAAGATTGGTGAAGCAAAGTGCATTGCCTTCCGGGGCATTTGTGCCGCCGGAATTGCAACTTATTTAACAGGACTTCTGGACCAAAGGTAACTAACTTTTAGCCGCGGATAAGTACGGATTAGTTTTAGCCACGGATAATCACGGATTAGTTTTAGCCACGGATTATTGCTGATCACTGTATATTTGTTTACTTTCCCCTCACCCCGGCCCTCTCCCCGTGGGAGAGGGGGGACCGCTTGCGGTGGGTGAGGGAAACTGAAGAAAAATACGGTAAAAAAATTATGAGAGATATTTGGGAAGAGCAGCTTAAATGGATTGATTCCGGAGAACCTTTTGTGCTGGCAAGAGTAATCCGTACATGGCGCTCTGCCCCCAGGAAAACAGGAGCAGGCATGCTGATAGGGTCCGGAATGAAAGTCGCGGGATCCGTCAGCGGAGGCTGCATTGAAGGTGCTGTAATCGAAGAAGGTTTGGAAGTCCTGGAAACGGGAAAAACACTGGGCCTTTTCGAATGATCTGGAAACGAAAAAGGTCTGGGACACTCTTCAAAATTGTATCCGGAACAATCAGCCGGCTGTCCTGATTTCTCCACTTGCAGCTGAAAGCGAAACTACAGATGAAAATGAAATGCCTTTATTGGTGCTTCCAGGTAAAGCTGAAAACTTAGGTGGCTTTCAAAATAACAGGGACGAAGCTCTCGAAATAGCAATGACCGCCTACAGTGCGCGTGAAAACAGAATTGTTGAAATTGACGGAAGAAATTCCTTCATCCAGGTTTTTCCAAGGCAGGACCAGCTGCTGATAATTGGAGCAGGTCACATCACAATTCCGCTTGTTCGGTTTGCAAAGGAGCTGGACTTCATGACGGTTGTGATTGATCCTCGGGGTGTTTTTTCAACTCCGGAACGCTTTGATGTTCCTCCGGACCAGCTAATCAGCAAATGGCCCGACCAAGTATTGAATGACTGGCCGCTGAATGAAGACACATATGCCATTCTGCTTACGCACGATCCCAAAATCGATGACCCTGCCCTGCATATATTGCTGAAACATGACCTGCCCTATATCGGAGCGTTGGGCAGCAGCCGAACTCATGCCAAACGCTGCACCCGTCTTGAAGAAGCCGGAATTGATAAGGACGCAATCAAACGAATCAAAGGCCCCGCAGGAGCAGACATTGGAGCACAGACCGCGGCAGAAATCGCCCTCAGTATGATCACTGAGGTAATTGCCGCAAAACGTGGCAAGCTGTAGCGGAAATTCTGATTATCAGTAAATCTTTAAACTGTTATATAGAAGAGGATTGTTTGAATCAAGAGGATCTATTTGTCAAATCAACTGAATTTTTTGCGATTTTAATGATCGACAACAAAGCCTCATTAACTGAGTTTTCTGTAGGAAAAAACTTCGCAACTTCGGGATCAAGAAGCACAACATTGTGAGACTCATTATAGGCATCAAAGTGTTTTCCTCGAATACCGTGGCCAAGGTCTTCTTTTTTGTATTCAGATTTCATTTCGCCTCCATTTTTATTTTTCTTCATAAATCTCTTCCTTTTCAATTTTAGAAATCATCCGCTGATAATCTATTTCTATAGTCACTTAACTATCCAGCCTTTGGCCCGCTCTACAGCACGGCCCCATCCTTCCATTAAGTGAGCTGACTCTTCTCCGGAAATTCGCGGCGCGAACATTTTTTCCTGCTGCCAAAGTTTGCTGATTTGAGCCTGATCCTGCCATACGCCGACTGCCAGTCCTGCCAGAAAAGCCGCTCCCATTGCTGTTGTTTCAAGAATTTTTGGTCGTCTAACTTGCATCCCCAATATGTCGGCCTGGAAACGGCAGAGAAAATCATTTGCCGCGGCTCCGCCGTCAATGCGCAGTTCCCTGATTTCCTGTCCAGTATCATTGGCAATGCTCCGGAGAACTTCCGCTGACTGAAAAGCAATTGCTTCCAGTGAGGCCCGAACAATGTGGCCGCGGTTTGTGTCACGGTTCAAACCCACAATTGTTCCACGTGCGTATGGATCCCAGTGCGGAGCGCCAAGTCCTACAAATGCCGGAACCACAAAAACTCCCCCGGAATCAGCAACAGACTCTGCGATGGCCTGGGTTTCTGAAGCATCCTCAAAAAGCTGCAGTCCATCGCGAAGCCACTGCACAAGCGCGCCCGCGATGAAGACTGATCCTTCAAGGGCATACGTCACTTCGCTGTCAATTTGCCAGGCAATTGTAGTGAGCAGGCCATGATTTGATTGAACCGGTTCGGTGCCTGTGTTAGAAATCATGAAGCAGCCAGTACCATAAGTATTTTTGGCCATTCCTGTTTCAAAACATGCCTGGCCAAACAGCGCAGCCTGCTGGTCACCGGCCACTCCGGCAATTGGAGCAGAACCTCCAAATAATTCCGGATCAATCTCAGCAAGAATTCCGCTTGATGGCCTTACTTCCGGAAGTGTCTCGCGCGGTATGCCGAAGCGTGACAGAATTTCATCATCCCAGGCACAGGCGTCAATATTGAAAACCATTGTGCGGGAGGCATTGCTGATTTCTGTGGCGTGTACTTTTCCACCCGTAAGCTGCCAGATAAGCCAGGAATCAACAGTGCCAAAACACAGGTTCTGCTGTTCCGCCAACTCGCGGGCCTGAGGTACATTGTCCAGTATCCAGCGCATTTTTGTTCCGGAAAAATAAGGATCAGTCACCAGTCCGGTGCGGTTTCTCAGTACACGGTCAAAGCCCTCCGCTTTCAGCTCCTCGCAAAAATCAGCAGTGCGCCTGCACTGCCAGTTTATGGCCGGTGCAATTGCCTCACCGGTATTTCTGTTCCAGGCAATGGTGCTCTCACGCTGGTTTGTGATGCCCACCGCGGCAATGTCCTTCATTGTCAGCGCTGCTTTCTTCAATGCCTCCTGAATGGTTTGAGATTGGCTGGCCCATATTTCCTGCGGGTCCTGCTCAACCCATCCGGACTGGGGATAAGAGCAGGCCAGAGGTGCATTTGCCTCAGATACAATTTCTCCCTTCTCACTGAATAAAATTGTACGTGAACTGGTAGTGCCCTGATCCAGGGCCATGACTATTTTGAACATTTGAGACTCTTTTCCTTTAATTGTTTGATTTCAGCAGCACAATTGCCTGCGCGGCGATTCCTTCCTCCCGACCGATGAAGCCCATGCGCTCAGTTGTTGTGGCCTTGATTGATACCTGAGCGGATGATGATGCTGTCCAGATTTTCACAGCAATATCCTTTTTCCTCAATCATCTTTTGAACATGACTAAGAAGCTCCAGACTGTCTGCTCCTTCAAATTCCGGGTCTGTGTCAGGAAAGTGCCGGCCTATGTCTCCAAGCGCCAGTGCTCCCAGTATTGCATCCATAATAGCATGAACCAGCACATCAGCGTCTGAATGCCCATGCAGTCCCTGGTTGTGAGCTATGTGAACTCCTCCAATGATCAAAGGACGATCATCCGCAAGTGCGTGAGCGTCAAAGCCGATTCCTGTCCTATACATCTCAGTAATTTAATTTGTTGGAATTTTTTTACTTTTTAATTGCAGAGTGATTATAGCATCATGCAACTCAAATAGAAATATACTTGACTGATGATGAATCAATGTGCTAAATTATAACGTTTAACTTTATTGTTTTATTGATCAAATAAGCTATATCCGGATATGAATTTCAAACAAGCCGTCATTGAAAACGCGTGGGGCGGATTCAGCATGGATTATGGTTTATTGCATTTGCAGCTGGCCACTCCTTTTGCTGTACTTATTGTACTCTTTATCATGATATATGCACTCAATAAGCTTTTGTTTCAGCCTGTTTTACGCACGCTTGACAATCGAAATCAGGCCATAGCAAAAAGCCAGCAAAGTGTAGTTCAGATTAATGAAGAGGTTGAAAGCCTCAAGCAGGAATTTCAACAAAAGCTGGATGCCGTGCGGACAGAAGCCCTGCATCTGCGAAACACAGGACATGAAGAGGGCTTATCTTTAAGGGAGTCCATGATTGTGGAAGAGCGTCAAACATTAAAGATAGAGCTTGATAAAAATATAGCGGAACTGGAAGGAGAAATTGAAGCAACCAAAACCTTTTTCTCAAAACTAAATAAAGAGCTGTCCGCGTCTATCAGCAAACAGCTGTTAAACTAGCTGAATTCATTTTCACATAAAGGCAACTGCCTGTTTTAGATTGTTTCTCAAATTGAAAATTATGCTGTCAAATCCACATCAGTATTTAAATTGTGCCAGGCAGTTTATTGCAGGAAAGTTTTTACCGTGCATTTTTACACTTACAGTGTTTTTCATTTACTGGAGCGTACCCCTGTTTGCCGCTGAGAGTGAAGGAGGAGGTTCGCAATTGCTGGACTTCATCTGGAAAGTTGTCAATGTTACTGTGCTTTTGGCCATCATTTACAAATTCGCAAAGAAACCTCTGGCGAACGCACTCAACAATTCTGCCAGTACCGCAAAGAAGGTGATTGACGACGCAAGGGAGGCTGAAGAAAATATCTCAGCAGAATTGAATGAAATGCGTTCAAAAATTGCCGGACTTGAAGAGGAGGCAGTGCAAATGGTCAATTCTGCCAAAAAAGAAGCTGAACTTGAGAAAGAGCGCATAATTGAAGAAGGCAGGCAGGAAATTGAACGCATGAAGAAACAGGCCAGTTTTGCCCTGGATCAGGAACGCAGAAAAGCTGAAGATGATTTGCGGCACTGGATTGCTGAAGAAAGCGTCAATTTGGCAGAAAATAAGCTGAAACAGGAAATGGATCAAAATCAGCAAAATAAACTGGTGACTAAATACATGGATCAACTCAGCCGGACTAAAGGAGCAGCGTGAGTCAGGGAATGATTGCCCGCCGTTACGCCAAAGCCCTGGTCAATCTGGCGGAAAAGGAAAATGACCTTGACAATGCCGGTAAAAATTTATCCGCGTTGACTGAGGTTTACAAAGAGAATACCGAACTCAGAGAAGTCCTTTCTGACATTAAAGTTTCATCCCGGGCAAAGCTGGAAATCCTGAAAGGCGTTCTCAATGAAATAAAAGCGCCCGCCCTTGTTGACACATTCAGCCGTTACCTGCTGTCTAAGCGGCGGATAGATTTTCTGCCGGACATTGAGAGGGCATTTAATTTATTACTACAGGAAAAACTTGGCCGCATCGAAGCTGATGTAACGACGGCTTATGAATTGCCGGATGAAACTGTGAAAAATATGGAAGATGCTATTTCCAGCTATTCGGGCAAAGAGGTAGAAGTCAATGTTACCATCGACCCTTCCATCATAGGTGGAATTGTAACACGCATCGGCTCCATGGTCATTGACGGGAGTATTCAAACTCAATTAAATCAAATACGACAATCTATTATAAAAGGCTGACAGGTTATGAATATCAGAGCAGAAGAAATCAGTAAAATAATTCAGCAGCAAGTTGAAAACTTTGACAAAACCGCCACCAAATCAGAAGTCGGAACAGTGCTGGAAGTCGGAGATGGAATCGCACGAGTCTTTGGTCTGGACAATGTGCAGGCAGGGGAACTTGTTGAGTTTCCGGGAAATGTCACCGGCATGGCCTTAAACCTTCAGGAAGATAATGTTGGGGTTGTAATTTTTGGAGAAGACCGCGCCATCAAGGAAGGCGACGAGGTCAAACGTACCGAGCGGATTGCCGAGATTCCTGTGGGCGAAGGACTGCTGGGACGTGTTGTGGATCCATTAGGCAAACCGATTGACGGCAAGGGGCCGATTGACTCCAGTGAAACACGCCTGATTGAGACAATAGCACCGGGAATTGTTGCCAGAAAATCTGTGCATCAGCCGATGCAGACCGGACTGAAAGCGATCGACTCAATGGTGCCGATTGGTCGCGGGCAGCGTGAATTGATTATTGGCGACAGACAGACAGGAAAGACCGCGATTGCGATTGACACCATCATCAATCAAAAAGGCGGTGATGTGATCTGCATTTATGTGGGAATTGGACAGAAGCGTTCAACAATGGCGCAGATTGTACAGAGACTGGAAAATGAGGGCGCGATGGAGCACACAATTGTTGTTTCATCGACAGCTTCTGAACCTGCTCCGCTGCAGTTTCTTGCACCGTATTCAGGCGTCAGTATCGGTGAATATTTTCGGGATCAGGGCAAGCATGTGCTGTGCGTATATGATGACCTTTCCAAACAGGCTGTGGCCTACCGTCAGCTTTCGTTGCTGTTGAGACGTCCCCCCGGACGTGAGGCATATCCCGGTGACGTATTTTATCTGCACAGCCGACTGCTGGAAAGGGCCTGCAAACTGAGTGATGATCTTGGCGCCGGTTCACTGACTGCTCTTCCGATTATTGAAACGCAGGCCGGAGATGTTTCTGCATACATTCCAACCAACGTGATTTCTATTACAGACGGACAGATTTTCCTAAGTACTGACTTGTTCAATTCCGGAATTCGTCCGGCGATTAACGTCGGCCTGTCAGTCTCCCGTGTGGGCGGCGCGGCACAGGTGAAAGCCATGAAGCAGGTGGCCGGTACACTGCGTCTGGACCTTGCCCAGTACAGAGAAAAAGAAGCCTTTGCGCAGTTTGGCAGTGATCTGGATCAGGCCACACAAAAACAATTGGCACGCGGACAGCGTCTGGTGGAAATTCTCAAGCAGCCGCAGTATCAGCCGATGCCCTGGGTGGATCAGTCGATTTCAATCTTTGCTGCCACAAATGGATTTTTGGATGACCAGCCGATCAACGCACTAAGCAAATTCGAAACAGAATTCCTCACATTTATTCAAACTAAAAAAGCCGATTTGCGTAAATCAATTGAAGAAAAAGCAATGATTGACGAAACAGCCGAAACTGAATTAAAAGCGGCTTTGAATGAATTTGTGCAGGCTTTTACCTCAGAAAACAGTGCGGCGTAACTCGGAATGTCCAGCTTAAAAGATATACGCAAGCGCATCGACAGCGTTAAAAGAACTCAGAAGACTACGAGCGCCATGAAAATGGTTTCCGCGGCCAAGTTAAGACGGGCGGAAGACCATATACGTGAAGCTACACCTTACGCCAAAAAGCTGAAAAGCATAGTCTCTTCTCTCAGTACGCGTTTCACAGACGAAGAACAGGACTCCGGTTACGGCTTGCTCTTCCGGAACACCGGAGGAAAACGGACCGCTGTTATATTAGTCACAAGTGACCGCGGGCTTTGCGGAGGTTTCAATTCCAATCTATCCAAAGCATTATCTCAGCAGCTTGTTGACGAAGGAGTTGAGTGTGCCGAGTTTGCCATATTTGGCCGTAAGGGAAACGATTTCTTCAAAAGAACTCCTCACAAAATTGTTGTCAATCATACAGGCACACCTCCTGAAGAGCAGCTGGGCCTTGTCAGAGATGTGGTGGGCGAGTTCACTCAGCGGTTTGAGAATGATGAACTTGATCAGGTCATTCTTGCATACAATCATTTCGTCAGCGTAATCTCTCAGGTTCCAGTAATTGAGCAACTTCTGCCTATTAAGCCCATAGAAGCAGAAACTGTGGATGAGCGTGAAATATTGTTTGAACCATCTCCGCAAGAGATATTACAAACTCTGCTGGAAAAATATGTTCAAAATCAGGTTTATGTTTCATGGCTGGATACAATTGCCGGAGAGCACGCGGCACGCATGACCTCCATGGACGCGGCTACAAAAAATGCCGGAGAAATAATTGATAAACTGCAATTGCATTATAACAGGACAAGACAGGCAGCAATCACCAGTGAATTGATCGAAATCATCAGTGGCGCTGAAAGTTTATAATTTCATATTTATTACTATACAAAACTAAGAGGAAACAATGAGCACAGGCAAGATCGTACAGGTAATGGGACCGGTTGTTGACGTGGAATTCGAAACAGAAGACCTCCCTGAAATTTACTCAGCACTTGAAATCAAGCCGGAAGAAGATACACGGCTGATTTGTGAAGTGCAGCAGCACCTCGGTGAAAGCACCGTACGCACCGTTTCAATGGGATCAACAGACGGACTGTCACGTGGAATGGATGTGAAGGATTTGAAGGAGCCGATTTCCACGCCCGTCGGAAAAGGGGTGCTTGGTCGGATCATTAATGTGACAGGCGACCCTGTTGATGAAGCAGGACCGATCGTAACAGATGAACGCTGGTCAATTCACCGTGACGCGCCCACATTTGCTGAACAGGAAACCGAAGCACAAATGCTTGTTACAGGAGTAAAGGTGATGGATTTGCTCTGTCCCTTCCTCAAAGGCGGAAAGATCGGCTTATTCGGCGGTGCAGGTGTTGGCAAGACTGTTGTGATCATGGAACTTATCCGGAACATTGCCGCAGAGCATGGCGGGTTTTCCGTATTTGCAGGTGTGGGAGAACGCACACGTGAAGGAAATGATCTCTGGAATGAAATGAAAGAGTCCGGAGTACTCGATAAAACAAGCCTTGTTTATGGACAAATGAATGAGCCCCCCGGAGCACGCGCCCGTGTTGGTCTGACAGGTTTGACCGTCGCGGAATATTTCCGTGATGAAGAAGCGGCTGATGTTTTGATGTTCATCGACAATATTTTCAGGTTCACTCAGGCAGGCTCAGAAGTTTCGGCTTTGCTTGGACGCATACCTTCTGCTGTGGGCTACCAGCCGACACTTTCCACAGAAATGGGGAATTTGCAGGAGCGCATTACCTCAACCAATAAAGGATCAATTACTTCTGTGCAGGCAGTTTATGTTCCTGCTGATGACCTGACTGATCCTGCTCCGGCAACTACATTTTCTCACCTCGACGCGACAGTCGTATTGAGCCGTGCGATTACTGAACTTGGAATTTATCCGGCGGTTGATCCGCTTGATTCTACTTCACGCATCCTGTCCGCGGACGTATTAGGTGACGATCACTACAATGTTGCCCATGAAGTTCAAATCCTGCTGCAGCGCTACAAGGATTTGCAGGACATCATCGCCATCCTCGGCATGGATGAATTGTCAGAAGACGACAAGGCCGTGGTCAGCCGCGCCAGAAAAGTGCAGAGATTCCTGTCTCAGCCTTTCTTTGTTGCAGAAACCTTTACCGGAACACCGGGTGAATATGTGGATATTAAGGACACTATCAAGGGATTCAGGGAAATCCTTGAAGGAAAGCATGATGAACTTCCGGAGCAGGCTTTTTATATGGTAGGCACCATTGAGCAGGTGCTGGAAAAAGCAAAGAAAATGAGTAACTGATGTCGGATAAACTTAGTCTTGAAGTAGTAACTCCCTTTCGCACAGTTCTGATTGAGGATGTTGAATCAGTAACCCTCCCCGGAATTGAGGGTGAGCTTGGCATTCTGCCGGAACACGTCCCCTTGCTGACTACACTGGATGCGGGAATCATATCTTACCTGAGCAGCGGAAACACACAGGCCATTGCCGTACACTGGGGCTACGCACAGGTTGAAGGAAACGTAGTAAGGGTGCTGGCTGAACTGGCTGAAACTGCCGAAGAGATTGATCTGCAGCGCGCCCAGGAAGCAGAGAAAAAAGCAAAGGAAATCCTTTACTCCGGAGATACTTCCACACCAGAATGGGAAGACGAAAAAAGCCGGCAGAAAATTTATGAAAATAAACTCCGACGCTCAGTTGTACGTCAGGCAGTAGCAAAGTTTCAATAAAGCTCCAAAGTACATTTGAATCAGCACCGGCATTCTTAACATGTATCTTTGGTTTATAATTCAACCCTTCCAAAACATTTCAGTTACAATCTTTCCATAAGCTGAATCCAAATGAAAACAATACGCATAAATACTGAAAAAGCACATCTTGTTTTCAGGATTGTTATTTAAACCTCTCCTTTTTAGCTTTTAATTTTGCGAATCAAAAAGTTTATTTAAACACTTAATATCATTAAACATTCAATAAAATAATAGATGCTGTCATAATTCTTGCACAATAGAATATGTGTTACACAGACTTCATTCGGCATCATAATACAACAAAGAAACCATGCTGGAAGACAAATCCGATACAAGACCGGCCACAAAAAGTTTTCATGAAAATTTAATCCAGAGACTCGGTCCTTATGAAGTACAGGCGCTAGATGTACTGGGTCAGGACTTTTTCTATCTGGTGGATCAGCTTTCTGCTAATCTGCATGAAAATCACCTGCAGGATGCTCCTCTGCTGGATTTGAGTGAGTCAGAATTTCCCTGGGAATTACAGGTTTTCGCAAACCAGTTTTTGCGTGAATGTGCTCAATCTACCGGCAGATTGACAAATTTTTGCGAGGGATTGAGAAAAAGACTTGATGAACCAGAGTTTAGAAAGGATTTCTGGAGATTACTGGATGAAGCATATAAACATCATTTTTACGTCACAGACAGCGAAAAGCACTTACTTGTCTGAGTAACCAGCCTCCTCATGCCCCATAATTCAGCTGAAAGCAAGAAAACTACAGCAGCTTCAGCCACCTCAGAACCTTACTCATGGAAAGACGCCTGGTGGGCCTCTCCGGGTCCGAGGTCAATCAGTGAACACGCGTATTTATTTTTTAAAGGTGTGTGCATGGGCACAGCTGATATTGTACCGGGGGTTTCCGGAGGAACTGTGGCCTTTATCACAGGTATTTATCAGACCTTGCTGACAGCAATTTCCTCTTTCAACTGGAACACAATCAGGCAGGTATTAAGATTACGTGGTAAAGAAGCGCTGACAGGACTGCATTTGCGTTTCTTAGTTACACTTCTATGCGGAATTGCCATGGCTGTAATCAGCACTGCCCACCTCATGCATTACCTGCTTACCGAACATCCTGTAGAAACCTGGTCAGTCTTTTTCGGTTTGATAGCAGCCTCAATCATTGTGGTCAGCCACTCAATCAACAATCGAATCTCCAGTTTCCCCGCCTTGGTTCTGGGCACATTGCTGGCTTATGGAATTACCGGTCTGATTCCTCTGCATACTCCGGAAGAGGGCTGGTTTCTTTTTCTTTGCGGAGTTGTTGCCATTTGCGCCATGATTCTTCCGGGATTGAGCGGATCCTTCATTCTGCTAATTTTGGGGAAATATGCTTTCATTACGGCTGCCTTGAGAAATCCATTCGTAATGGAAAATATGGAAATTCTGCTTATTTTCATTGCGGGATGTGTAACAGGTATTTTAGGATTTTCCAGGATTCTGCGCTACTCGCTGCTGCGCTGGCATGATTTCACCATAGCAATCCTGACCGGACTCATGATCGGAGCAATGCGTAAAGTCTGGCCCTGGAAAGTTGCTTTGGAAAGTCAGATAATCCGTGGTAAGGAATATGTTATCCGGGAGGAAAATGTCTGGCCGCTGGCAAACTCAGAACTGGCGACCGCCCTGCTGTTAATGGCCTTAGGTTTCGGGTTTGTTATTGTGCTGGAGAAACTTTCAGGAAGAAGCGCTGTAAATTAAGCTTTTTCCTGCAGGCCTTTCAGAAACTGCTGCACAGAGCCGACCAGGATTTCACGCAAAACAAGCTGTTCCTCCGGATTTTCATTGTTCTCGAATCTCTCAAAATAAACGGTAATTGTCTGCAAACTTTCCCTGATGCCGGCAGGTGACATTATGTATTTCCCTACTGAATCTTGTGTAGCAGCCTTTAACTGATCTGTTTCAGTTTGCTCCAGTGCTTTTCTTTCCCGCACACGTTTCAAAGTTTCCCGCAGTTCCCTGATGCTCGGCGCCGTCTTTTCACCTTTGGCTTCCTGCCAGATCTCTTCGCGTTCTTCGGGAGTTTTACATGTGCTTAGGAGGTATGCCCCGGAAGCAGTGTAGCGCGTAATCAGTTCCGGATTTGATGAATATACTTCAGCCACCTTTCGGCATTGCATTGCAGAAGAGTACGGCATATTTATATTTTCCGTGTACCAGGATTTTACCTGTTCAGTAGTAAGTTTTGATTCCTTGAGCAGGGAATGCAGGGAAATTAAATGAAGCCCAAGTAAAAAATAATCATCAGCAATATTTTCTATGAATTTATTGATCCTGCTGACCACATTCTGCACTTGGGGGAAGCCCTTTTGCAGGGACTCCTGCGCGGAATCAATATTTAATTCAGGAACAAAAAACTCCTTTTGTATCCTTCCTACAGGCAGCGGCGAACTTTCCGGAATAGTAAAATTCTTCTGGCTGCCTTCCTGTTTAATTGCTCGTTGTGAATTTAGATTAATTTTCAGTTCGTTTGTCATATTTATTCTTCATCCATGAAGCACTGCTTTTTCGAGATGTTTAAAGTGACTATTCGGGGGTTCCGCTGCAAAGGATTCCTTTAATTTCTCTGATTAACATCATTTTACAAGCATATCAGCATAATCCAATTTTTTCAGCAGTTTGCTGAATTATCTTTTCACAAGCTGTTTATGATCATACGTTTTTCCTTTGCCTGACGATCCTGCGCATTATTTCCCTGCAAAGCTGGTCATACATCCTGGCGCCTCTGGTACGCCCATTCTTATAATCAAAAATGTTTTGCTGAAACGCGGGTGCCTCCTGGATGGAGACTGACTCTTCTACCATAGACTTGAACAGCAAATCAGACCACCTTTCCTGCAGTCCCGCGGTGATTGTTCTGGCAAGTTTTGTACGCGGATGTGATCGTGTTACAGCAATTCCCAGTACTTCTGCTTTACACTGACCCAGCTTGCTCTGCTTAAACTCATCAATATAGGACATTATCTGATCACAACCACTGTACCCCAGATAATCCGTAACAACCGGCACAATCACATAATCAACATACATCAGAATATTGCGGCTGACTTCATTCCAGCTGGGCGCGGTATCAATTACAATTATATTATGGTTGATGGTTGAAAGCAGGTTTTTGAACAGCGTGTCTTTGAAGTTTGTGTGACTGAGATAGCTTGAGAACTCCACCATTGCTTCGCCCCCGGAAGGTAAAAATGAAAGATGCTGTGCCAGCTGTATAAATTCAAAATTTCTTACCTTGCCCAAAACTATATTGGCCAGGTTACAGAAATGATCTCGCTGAAAAGTAGTGGTAATATTTGCCTGAATATCTGAATCAATTAATAGAACATCACGGCTGGCACGGGCAATACGGCTGGCAAAATTGATGGCAAGAGTGGTCTTTGCCTGACCGCCTTTCATGGTCATGACCGCAATTTTAATACTCACTCCTCCTCGATTTATACATTATGATTGAATGTTAGTCAGGAACTGCTGAAAACGGCTGGGGCAGATATGCATCACAGGCAGCAGGCAGTCGGATGCCTTGAATTTGTAAAAGACGCAGCCTGTATAAATATGCCGCGCCAGTCATGATGTGCCAGGCCACCTCCACAGTTTTACGTTTGGAAACATCCTCCAGATATGTGCCCTTAACCCAGTTATTAAAAGCGCCAATTGCCGGACCTGCCCAGATCTGGTAATCCGTCTCACGTCCTTTTTCACCTGAGTTTGACCATTGAGAGGTCAGTCCAAGATACCAGCGAAAAATCAGGGCCATCTTGCGTTTTGGGTGATCTTTTGAGCGTTCTATCTGATGAGGATCGCGCTCATAAAAATGCTCCTTTGTCTGCCTCCAGATTTCATCAAGCGAGTTCCGGAATACCTGCTGTTCCAGTTTCTGTCGCTCCGGCTGTGGTATTTCATCAATACTGTCGCAGTTCTTATACAGTTCATAAAGTTTTTTGGCGCGCATGGGAAACATTGTTCCCCGCTTGAGAACCTGCAGCTCAACACCCATTTCAAACATATCCGCGGCAGGCGCCATAATAACATCCGCCATATCTGCCTGAGCCAAAAGTCCTTTGCTGTGTTCGGAAGCAGCTGCTTCCACACAGGCCTGATTTACTGAACCTGTCACAACATAAGCCGCGCCCATCATAAAGGCTGCCAATGCAGAAGCCGGAGTTCCTATCCCGCCTGCTGCGCCCACCCGAATTGACCGGGAGTATCCATACTTTGCCTGAATTTGATCACGCAATGCAATGATAGCAGGCAGCAGTGAAACCAACGGGCGATTGTCCGTATGTCCTCCGGAATCAGCTTCCACCGTTACATCATCTGCCATCGGTACAGCTGCCGCAAGCTGTGCCTGTTCCTGGGTAATACTACCTTCCTCAAGCAGTTTTTTCAGCATTGCGTCTGATGCAGGCGCCATGAATTTGGAAGCAACTTCCGCACGTGAAATTTTCGCAATTACCCTGTTTGTAATTTCAGCCTCGCCCTGTGTTCCACGGCGCAAACCTGCCACACGATACCGTACAATATTAGGAGTCAAACCAAGGAATGCCGAAGCTTCAACTGTTCTTACTCCATACTTCAGATACAAATCAACCGCGCCTCGTTCAATCGCGTCTTCACTTGGACTGTGGATCAGGTTGAAGGCATAGGGTCCGTCTGGTAATTCCTGCTGAATGCACTTAATTGCTTTTTCAATCCGGGAGGGAAGCAATCCCGCTGCGCCAAATGAACTGAGCAAACCGACTTTGCCGCAGGAAATTACCAGGTTCTCTGAGGCAATCCCGTTTGCCATTGATCCGGTCATGTAGGCCATTTTAAGACCATGATCCTTGATGAATTCCGGATCCCCCAGCTGTGCTGTCTTCAAGGGCAGTGCCTGTGCCAGCACAGGCATTTCTGTTCCGGAAGAAGATTCATTCACGTCCTCCTCGAGGCAAACACCAACTGCATCCACATTTCGGACAACATAGCAAGTGTTATCCAGCTGCAGTAATTTGTCCCGTATCTCAGTATTAGAGTAGGCGACTGTTTCCGGGATTATTTTCAGTTTGTTGCTGCTGTATGAAAATTTTGAAGTAGGTAGAATTTGATTCATCGATTAAAAGGCAAATTATTTGGATTTTTCAGCGATCAATTTTTAAAACAGCCATAAATGCTTCCTGCGGTACTTCCACCGAACCTACACGTTTCATTCTTTTTTTCCCAGCTTTCTGCTTTTCAAGCAGTTTCCTTTTTCGTGTAATATCTCCTCCATAACATTTTGCTGTTACATCCTTGCGCAGCGCCCCCTGTGTTTCACGAGCAACAACTTTTGCACCAATGGCTGCCTGTATCACAACCTCATACATCTGTTTGGGAATGAATTCTTTTATTTTCTTTGCCAGCTCACGGCCCCTGAAGGGAGCCTTGTCACGCGGTACAATCATGGACAAGGCATCCACCATCTCTCCATTAAGTAAAATGTCCAGTTTGACCAATGCCCCCTTGCGGAAATCAATCAGTTCATAATCCAGTGATGCATATCCTTTTGTAATTGATTTAAGCTGGTCATAAAAATCCAGCACAATTTCATTTAAGGGAATTTCATACTCAAGCATAACACGATTTGGCACGGGATACTCCATGTGGTTCTGCACACCACGGCGTTCCTGTGCAAGTTTCATAATTCCACCAACATATTCCTGGGGAGTCAGAATTCGCGCACGAATGTAGGGCTCTTCTATGAAATCAATTTCAATTGGAGAGGGAAGCTGTGAGGGGTTATCCACCCAGATTACACCTCCTTTTTTAAGATGTACCTGATACACAACACTTGGAGCAGTAGTAATCAGCTCCAGATTAAATTCACGCTCCAGCCTCTCCTGCGCAATCTCCATGTGCAGAAGACCAAGAAAACCGCAGCGAAAACCAAAACCAAGCGCCGCGGAAGTTTCCATTTCATAACTTAATGATGAATCATTCAGTGACAGTTTTCGTAACGCCTCTTTAAGTTCTTCATACTGTTCACTGTCCACCGGATAAATTCCGCTGAACACCATCGGTTTTGCTTCAGCATAACCTGGCAGGGGTTCCGTGCCTGTACTGCCGACTGATGTGATTGTATCACCGATTATAGTGTGACCTATGGTCTTGATAGAAGCGCTTAAAAATCCAACCTCTCCCAATCTCAGTTCTTCACGCTGTGCAGGAAAAGGCGTGAAAACACCAAGCTGAAAAACTTCATATTCTTTTCCTGTTGCAATAAAACGGATTTTATCGCCAACATGTACTTCTCCATCCACAATCCGTATCATCAGGACTATGCCAAGGTATGAATCAAACCATGAATCAAATATCAATGCCCGCAGAGGCGCCCCTGCCTCTCCGGAAGGAGGAGGAATGTAATCCACTACCTGCTGCAGCACTTCAGGAATGCCGATTCCTTTTTTTGCGCTGACCATTGCAGCATTGCTGCTGTCCAGTCCGATAATGTCTTCTATTTCCCGGCAAACCCTTTCTGTCTCAGCTGAAGGCAGATCAATCTTGTTCAGCACCGGAAGCACTTCAAGATTATTGTCAAGGGCCATATAGACATTAGCCAATGTCTGCGCCTCCACTCCCTGCGCCGCGTCTACAACAAGCAAAGCTCCTTCGCATGCTGCCAGTGAACGGGAAACTTCATAGGTAAAATCAACATGTCCGGGAGTGTCTATCAGGTTTAACATGTATTCCCTGCCGTCTTTTGCCGGATAATTTAAGCGCACGGTTTGTGATTTAACAGTAATGCCGCGTTCGCGCTCAATATCCATCTTGTCAAGCAGTTGCTCCTGTGCCTCACGTTCAGTGACCGCGCCTGTCTCTTTCATCAGGCAGTCCGCCAGAGTGGACTTTCCGTGGTCAACATGAGCAATAATTGAGAAGTTCCGGATCAGGCTGGAATCAGGCGGGGCGTTTTTCATGTATATTTACAAAAGTTTATGTAAAATACCATATTTCAAGGGCTGATGGTTTTTTGTTTGGTGTTAACTTAAGGGAGCTTCATTTAAATATTTACAGTCTGCAGAAGAATAGTCATTTCTGCTTTTGCTTACAATAATTTGATGAAAATACTCAAAGCAGTTTTCCATGTATAAAATGACACAACCGAGCCAAAAAATCGAGACATGACTGCCTCCTGATGCGCTTAATTATTAATTGAATCGCAGGACCGGAAGCAGTTTTCAGGTTTTCATACGAGGCTGAATCTGCTATCTTTTTCACATTACATGACTTAATTTTCAACCCAGAATGCCTGAAAGCGGAAACAGCACACTTAGTCCGGAATCGTTCAAATTCCGCCATCGATTTGAGTATTTTCTTTTCAGCAGCCTGAAACGCTGGGGACAACGGTCATCTGAAAAATCATTAAGACGGGGAGCATTTCTGCTGGATGGTCTGCTCTATCATTACCTGCGTATTTGCCGAAGGATAGTGGCAATCAATCTGGAGTTCGCTTTTCCCAAATTGTCATCACAGGAACGCAAAAAAATCGCACGTGAAAATTATCGCTGGTTTGCACGTTTTTGCATGGACGTGCTGCACATGGATGCCTGGAAAGGCCGCACATCAGAAGTGGCCTACTGTCAAAATCCAGAAATCCTGGATCAGGCTTTGTCTGAAAATAAGGGAGTTCTGCTGATCAGCGGACACTTTGGGAACTGGGAAATAATTCCACCTGCATTGGCTGAAAAGGGATATAAAGTTGTAATGTACGTAGGAAGACAAACCAATCCGCTCACAAATCAACTCCAGAATACCGTGCGTGCCAGTTTCGGTGTGGAAACAATTGATAAGGGCAAAATAGCAACATTGCAAATGGGTAGAGCACTTGCCGCCAATAAAATCATTGCCATGCTGGTTGATCAAAACGATAACAAATCCGACCTTTTCGTGAATTTTTTTGGTAAGCTTGCTTCTTCCAGCAAAGGCACAGCCGCATTTCATCTGTTACGCAAAAGTCCTGTAATTTTAGTGACATGCCCGTATGTAGGCACTCGTCTTGAAATTAAATTCCAGCCAGTTAAATTTGAGCTTTGCGGAGAGCAGGAAAAAGACACATTGGAGGTATCCCAGAAAATAACATCCGCGCTGGAACAAGTTATCCGTCAATATCCGGAACAATATTTCTGGATGCACCGACGCTGGCGGGCAAGACCTCCGCAGGACCCTGAACCCATATATTAACTCATCCTGAAATGGAAAATACCTATGACCTCACGTAAACTGAATATCAGCACAGAAAACTGGAGCGAAGAGCCTTTCGCGATTTCAAGAAGCTACGAAGATAATTTTGATGTGGTGGTGGTTGAGCTGGAACAAAACGGAGTCAAAGGCTGGGGTGAGGGCTCACCTACCGAACACTACCATGAGACTGTTGACCAGAGCCAGGCAGTTATAGAAGATTTTCGCAAGGAACTGGAAAATGGAATGTCACGTTCAGAGCTTCAGCAGGCAATGCCCAAAGGCGCTTCACGGAATGCTGTGGATTGCGCACTCTGGGATCTGGAGGCAAAACTCGCGGGTAAAAGAATCTGGGAATTAGCGGAGATTTCACAACATCTGGCAACAGATGGGAAGTCAGAGCCAGGAAGTGTTACAACTGTTTACACACTGAGCCTTGATACTCCGGAAAAAATGGGAGAAGCTGCCGTAAAACATGCCCGGCGTCCGATTTTGAAAATCAAACTCACCGGTGATGGTGATCTGGAGCGCCTGGCAGCAATTTCCGAAAATGCGCCCAATTCACGATTGGTTGTAGATGCCAATGAGGGCTGGACGCTTGAGCATTTTCAGCGCTTTGTACCTGAATTAAAGTCGCTTGGGGTGGAAATGATCGAGCAACCTTTTCCTGCTGAAAATGATGATGCTCTGAAATCCCTTAAGCACCCTATTCCTGTTTGTGCCGATGAGTCCTGCCATGATTCAGCCGATCTTGAACGATTGCAGGGACTGTATGAGTTTGTGAATATTAAGCTGGATAAAACAGGGGGACTCACCGAAGCGCTGCGTTTACAGGCAAAAGCAGAAAGTATGGGATTCAGGACCATGGTAGGCTGCATGTCCTCAACATCACTTGGAATCGCGCCAGCCTTTTTAATTGCTCAGCGTGCCGAGATTGTTGACATCGACGCGCCGCTTTATCTTTATGAAGACAGGGCTTCACCCATCAAATATAAAGTGAGCAATGTTTTCCCTCCAGCCGCAGAACTGTGGGGATGATCGTCTAATAAAAACAATTTTTACTGCAACTTTTTCTGGAGTAAAAATATCTTAACATTGACAGACACAACAATTATTCTAAATGCAATTCATCCCCTCAACAAAGCCATCTCCCTAAAGGGAGAGGGGGGACCGCGATATCTGAGCCAAATCGAAGGTGCGGTGGGTGAGTCTAATTTACCCCTCTCCCTTGGGGAGAGGGGGGACCGCGATACCTGAGCGGAGTCGAAGGTGCGGTGGGTGAGGGAAAAGCAGTATCGAGAACTTTTTCAATATAACTGAATTAAAACCATCTATCATTTTATAAGAATTTCTTATGCCTGAATCTGCTCCCAGACGAAAGCTTGCTGCAATCCTTGCCGCCGACGTTGTGGGCTTCAGCAGGATGATGGGCGAAAACGAGGACCGCACCTTGCGCAGCCTCAAGGCATGCCGTACGATCACAGACGAGGCTATCAAGGCTCACCACGGACGCGTCTTCGGAAGCGCTGGAGATTCAATAATTGCCGAGTTCGGCAGTCCGGTGGATGCCATTGTGGCCGCGGTGGAGTTCCAGAAAAATATCAGGGATCGCAACAACGAAGTCAATCCGGAAGACCAGATGCAGTTCCGAGTTGGACTCAACCTAGGCGACGTTATCACGGAAGGTGACAATCTTTACGGCGATGGTGTCAATGTAGCAGCCAGGCTGGAATCAACGTCAGAGCCGGGCGGTATCTGTGTTTCAGGGAAATTTTATGAAGAAGTCAGACGCAAGCTGGACCTGAGTTTTGTAAGTCTCGGTGAGAAAGAGATGAAGAACATCGAGGAGCCGGTACCAACTTTCAGGGTCGAGCTGGGCAGCGCCTCCAGGGTTCTTGAATCTTTTCTGATACCTGAGTCTCCGGAAGCATCTACTTCTGAGATCTCATCAACTCCGGAACCTCCTCCGGCCTCCGAGACAAAAGTTCCGGCCATCGCGGTGCTTCCGTTCACGAACATGGGAGGTGATCCGGAACAGGAGTACTTCGCGGACGGCATCACCGAAGACATCATCACTAACCTCTCGCTCTGGCGCACATTCCCGGTGATCTCCAGAAACTCCAGCTTCACCTTCCGGGGGCAGTCCCACAATCTCAAGGAAGTAGCGGCCAAGCTTGGCGCGCGCTACATCGTCGAGGGGAGCGTGCGCAAGGGAGGTAACCGCGTGCGCATCACCGCGCAGCTCATTGATGCGGAGGAGGACCACCACCTCTGGTCGGAGAAGTGGGACCGCACGCTGGAGGACATCTTTGACGTGCAGGACGAGGTTTCCGAGGCGATTGCGCGTCGGGTCGCTCCTTCGGTGACAGGCCATGAGCAAGTCCGGCTCACACGCAAGCGTCCGGAAAACCTCAGTGCATGGGAGGAGTTCCTGCAGGGTTTAAACTGCTATTACGGTAAACGACAACGCACTGACCACAAAGACCCCGCACTGATAGAGGCCCGCCAGCACTTTGAAAAGGCCGTCGAACTGGAACCAACTTTTGCGGATGCCCACGCCTATCTTGCAATCATCGGTAGTGCGGAACTGGTTCAGTTCATTACCAAAGACCCTGAAAAAACGCTGGCTGAGATGCTTGCTCATGGACGAATGGCAGAAAATTTGAACCCGGAAAACCCACTGGCCTTTATGGGTCTTGCTGCATCCTATTTCTTTCGCGGAGACCATCCCCCCGCACAGGATTATGCCAGACGTGCAATACAGTTCAATCCCAGTTTTGCATACAGTTACTTTTGGCTGGGGTTGGCACAGGTTCATTCCGGGGAGTATCAAGAAGGGGAAAGCAACATTCTGAAGGCTTTTGAACTCAGCCCGGCGGACCCAGACTTGATCCACTTTTTATGTGTGCTTTATTTTGCCTGCCTGGGGCAGGAAAGGTTCGAGGAGGCACTTGAGGCGATTGATAAGGCTCTGCATCGGCATCCGGACTTGGGTCATCACCTGGGCTTCCGGGCAGCAGTGCTGGGGCACTTGGAGCGACCGGAGGCCAGGGCCGCACTGGAGCGCTACCTTGCGCTGCGTCCCAACCTCAAGACCCGTGACGACTACCGCCGCATCTTCATTCCCAACTCCACGCTGGCGGACCCCATCATCGAAGGACTGATCAAGGCGGGCTGGGAACCGGAGGACTGAACCCGTTAGCCTCCCCCCCCTCACGCTCTACACCTTGTAGTTTTGGGCACCGGGAAATACCCCGGTAAAACCGGGGTTGTTGGTCTCAGCAGGGTCCGGCAGTACCGCATTCAGGTTGTACTGAAGCACGGGCTGGGACATGGCTTCACGACAGCGCTGCGCCGCTTCGACTCCCGAAAAGTCCGAGTTGGGCATTTCGCCGCCCGCATCGGTGAAGCCGTAGTCCACCGAGAGTTCCGCGGTCTGGATGACCTTCCCGCTCATTCTCGCCAAATCCTCGTTGGTGGCTTGGTTGAGCAGTGCCACGACCGCCCGGCCTGTAAACACAGGGGTCTCTCCACCCGGAAAGGCAGTCACCTCCGTGACCCCTGCGCCGGGATACAGCGTCACTGAATGCACGTTGTGCGGTTTCAGTTCCGCCGCCATGTCCGCAGTGAGGCGGTCGAGTCCGGCCTTGCCCACGCCATATCCCACGTCGAACAAGTACTGGACACCTCCGAAGCTGGAAACCTGCACCATCAGTCCTGCTTGGTTCTTTACCATCAACGGAGCGACAAGGGCGCTCATCACATGGGCGCTGCGGAGTCCGATGTTGATTGAAGCGTCAAAGACCGAGAGGGGCCTTTCCCAGAAGGGTTTGCCAAAGTGCGGAGTCATGGCAATCAGTCCGGCAAACGCACTGTTCACCAGCAAGTCCACCTGATTCGCTTCCGACTGCACACGTTCCACAAAATCACAAACTGCGGCATCATCATTCTGGTCCAGCGGACAAGCCTTCACAACGCCGCCTTGGGTTCCCGTAGCCGCCTCTTCGGCAAGCGCCTGCAACGCTGCTTCTTTCCGTGCCGTTGCGTACACCGTGCAACCTGCCTCCTGCGCGAGTATCAGCGCAATGCCACGCCCCAACCCGCGTGAGGCTCCTGTGACGATACATACCTTTTTGTTTTTCATATTACCTCTTTGGTTTATTTTGTTTCAGTGTTTTTCCAAAATAGTATGCATACTGCGACTCTGCGAGTAAAATTTCAACACATATCCAGAACATTCAGGTACGGATGATTCCTGAATTGTTCAAGTGCATTTCGGCCAGGTGGGAGTGTGTACTTTTGTTGTCATGCAGGTCAATACCGCTCATGGTCCTTACCGTACCGCTTGCCATCTCAGCGATAGTAAACTCAAATCCATCCGGAATATCAATGCGAGCACGATGCTCGTCTCCGGTCACAGGGTTCCTGATTGGTTCCACGTTCAGTTCAAACACGCCATCAACCAATACTCGTCCCCTGCGGGCTTCCATATCCGCTTCAATTGTAATGGGTTTGAAGAGTGTCTCATGATGAATCCTGATCATGGCATTGACCACCGAGAATATGGTGGCCATCTCTTCGGTGTCCTTTCCGGAAAGGATTTTTTCCAGCGCCTCACGCTGTTCGGAGGTAGCCCGATTGTCAATGATGATCTGACCTTCACCATTTCCTTCATGGATGGGACCAGGCCATTTTGCCACAAAACCAGCCTTCAGTCCGTCCAGCGAAACATCTCCATAAAACCCTTTTTCTATCTGAAAACCATCTGCGGCTTCGCAGGTTCCATACGTTGGCAGGGAGTTGAATTGACAGGGGCAGCCGTATGCACAGTTGCAGTTGGCAACTAAAACTGCGTGTATCTCCCAAGGTGTCATTTTTTCTCCAAAATGTTTGAACAGATAATCCGGTTTTCATGTGCAAACAATTGCACAATCGGGCTAGTTACCATGATTTATAGTGATTCTGAATAACTTTTGAACTCAATCAGATTACTTACCCTCACCCACCGCAAGCGGTCCCCCCTCTCCCTGTGGGAGAGGGTTCTGCCAATTGACGAACACTCGCTGGACGAAGTGGTCCCCCCTCTCCCAGGAGGGGAGGGCCGGGGTGAGGGGTAGGAGCAAGACTGTATAATTCATATTGAGAACCACTATTTCGTCGGAAGCATTGTCCGGAGTGTGGGTCATGAACTTCAGGAGCTGATGATTCCGGAATTGTTCCAGTGGAGTTCAGTCAGGTGGCAATGTGTACTGTTGTTGTTCGGCAGGTCAATCCCGCTCTGAGTACTGGTAGTTCCGCTGGCCATCTCCGCAATGGTGTATTCAAATCCATGCGGGATATCAATGCGTGCCTGATGCTCAGCCCCTGTGACGGGATTCCTGATGGGTTCGGCATTTACCTCAAAAACTCCATCCACCACAACACGCCCGGTACGTCCCTCAATGTCCGCTTCAATGGTAACAGGTTTGTAAAGAGTTTCATGGTGGGTGGTGGTCATGGCATTGATGACCCAGGCGATGGTAGCCATCTCTTCCGTGTCCTCTCCGGAAAGGATTTTTTCCAGCGCGTCACGCTGCTCGGAGGAGGCCTGATCGTCAATGATGAGCAGACGCTCGCCATTGCCTTCATGGATAGGTCCGGGCCACTTGGCCATCATGCCTGCAGTCAGCCCGTCCAGCGAAACATCTCCGTAAAAACCTTTTTCAATTTGAAAACCAACTGCGGCCTCACAGGTACCATAAGTAGGCAAGGCATTGAATTGGCAAGGGCAGCCGTATGCGCAATTGCAATTCATAACTTCAACAGCGTGTATTTCCCAAGGTGTCATATTCCTCCTTATTGAATGTTATATAAATCGTCTTTTACCACCACAACTCTTGTCGGCAGAAAAAAGAAACATCACTTTTCTTAATGGAATCAAGGATCTGAAACTATTATGATTTATTTTTTAAACAGCACGAAGGCAAACAGTAACACAAGGAGGGGAGATGATCAACCACTTTTATGAAAAAACAATTGCTAAAGCAGACACTTGATTATAATCTGGAACAGATTTCACTTAGAGATTGAATAAATTGTTTGAGCTGATAACAGCAGCGGGCAGTTAATAAACTCCGGCACGGAGAATGTAGTAGATCTGGACAATGCCGATGGGGCGGTTTTCAGGATCGGTTACAACGAGGCAGGTAATGGAGTGCGTTTCCATTACATGCAGGGCTTTTGCTGCAAGTTCTTCGGGTGCCATAGTTTTAGGATCAGGACTGGCATAATCAAGCAGGGGTTTGTCAAGAAAATCCTTTTCACTTTCAAGCAGGCGCATCAGGTCACCGGTGGTAAAAACACCGCTTATTTTTCCATGTTGATTGACCGCAACTATAATTCCCAGGTTTTTGCCTGACAAAACATTCATTGCCTCACGCATCATCATATCTTCAGGTACAACAGGCAAAAGATCACCTGTCACCATCACATCCTCTACCGTGATGGTCAGTTTGCGTCCAAGGCTGCCTCCGGGATGAAACACAGCAAAATCATCTTCACTGAACTGACGCTGCTCCAGCAGACACATGGCAAGTGCATCACCGAGAGCCAAGGTGGCAGTACTGCTGGCGGTGGGAGCCAGCCCAAGCGGACAGGCTTCCTTATCAACTGCCACTGACAAATGAACTGTGGAAGCCCTGGCCAGTGTGGAATCAGCTTTTCCGGTAATTGCAATCAGAGGGATTCCCAGCGCGTTGATGTGCCCGATCATCTGCAGTACCTCATCGGTTTCACCACTGTAGGAAAAAGTGATTACAACGTCGTTCCTGGTGATGATTCCCAGATCACCGTGTGAACTTTCTCCTGCGTGGAGAAAGAGCGAGGGTGTGCCTGTGCTGGTTAGGGTTGAGGCAATTTTCTGGGCAATCAAGCCGCTCTTGCCCATTCCAGCCAAAATCACTTTTCCCCGGCAGTCATAAAGCAAGTTGACTGCCTGCTCAAATTCGTGATCAAGACGCTGGCTCAGTTCTTCCAGACCGGCGATTTCAATTGTCAGCGTTTCACGTGCGCGCCTTAGCAGTGGGGACATTTTATCAGACGTACAGTATTCCTTGTTTTTCGAAATGACGCATGGTGGCAGAATCACGCAAATCACCTGCTTTAAGAATTACGGCATCAGTGTTGTGGTTTCCTTTCTTACTGGGAATTGAGCCTCCCACCGCAAGTCGATAAGGAGGAATTACCGGCAGCAGAAATGTTTTCTCCCCAACCACGCATTCCAGGGGAGGCACAAAATCATTGGTGTCTTCATCATATATTTTCTTTCCTGATGCCATAATCACTCCGCTGGCAATAACTGCTCCTTCTCCAATGATTCCGGTTACTTCGCACATTGCTCCGATTTTAACATTGTCCTCAACAATAGAGGCCAGACGGCCTGCCGGCTCAAGGATGCCTTCAATTCCGGAACCTGCTCCATACTTCACATTTTTGCCAATCTGGGCACATGAAGCCACACGCGCGCCTCCGTCTATCATGCAGCCTTCTCCGGCAATGTATGCACCTATATTCACAAAAGCCAGGTTCATGACAACAGTTTTGGGACCAATGTATGCTCCTGTGCGCACCATGCATCCCGGTGCATAACGAACTCCGCCCTGCTCAAATTCTTCGTCTGTGTAGCTGGCGGTTTTGAGAGGGATCTTGTCCCAGTACTTTCCTTCCATGCGTTCGCTGGTATGTGTGCCAAAATAATTCAAAACGCCATCAATCACATACGGCTGAGGTTCCCAGATATTTTTCACTTTTTCAGCCGCACGGATTTTTCCCTGGTTCAGCAGTTCAATAAAAACATTACATTCTTCCGCAGAAGCAACTTGTCCGGAAAGATTTATCAGCAAATTTTCGCATGAACTTTCCACAGTTTCTATCCGGAGGTTTTCCCTGTTTTTCAGTCCAAGCAGCAATTCAAGTTTCTGATGTTTGCCCGGATTATTGCGGACATCTTCCACTTTTTCCTCAAAGATTTTCAGTCCCTCCTTTGCTGCCTCAAAGTCAATTATTCCGTTTTTATCCGCAATATGCCTGAAAATCCTGACAGATCCCTGCCGTCCGGGAATATTAGGAATGATGGAAACCAGTTCATCACGCTGGTTGTACAGCCGCAGCAGCACAGTTTTTTCCGCAGTTGCAATTAATTTCAGATTTTCTTCAAATGTTTTCATGGTGTTGTATTGTAGGAGTATTCATAAGATTTCAATTAAATATGCTTAAACGGAGTTTTCCCCAGAGGAAAAACATTAAATCCGATTTCAAAAAGTTTAGCATGATCAAGATGATTACGCCCGTCAAAGATGAAGGCCGGCTCAGCCATCACCTTGAAAATTCTTTCATAATCCAGTTCTCTGTATTCAGCCCACTGCGTGACAAGAGCAAGCGCGTGGGCGCCTTCGACTGCTTCGTATACATCCTCCACAAATGATATATCGGCGTTAAGATGCTTAAGATCAACGCGGGCGTTTTCCAATGCTTTTGGATCATGAATCCTGACCCTTGCGTTTTCACCGACCAATTTTTCACAGAGCGGAATTGCCGGGGAGTCCCGTGTGTCACCTGTATTCTGCTTAAAAGCAAAGCCCAGCAGGGTTATTGTCTTGCCGGCCAGTGTATTGAACAGCTGCTGCAGGATATTCTGAAAAAATCGCTCAGTCTGCCATTCATTTATACGGACTACACTGGCCCAGTAATCGGCAACTTCCGGAAGTCCATAATATTCGCAGAGATAAGACAGATGCAGAATATCCTTGCGAAAACATGAACCTCCAAATCCGATGCTGGCCTGCAGAAATTTTGCGCCAATTCTTGTATCCATACCAATTGCCCTGGAAACTTCAGTAATGTCTGCTTCAGTACGTTCACAAAGCGCCGAAATGCTGTTTACCGAAGATATGCGCTGGGCAAGCATGGCGTTGGCCACAAGTTTTGACAGTTCACTGCTCCAGACACTGGTCAGCAGCAGACGATCACGCGGCACCCAGTGAGCGTAAAGTTCTGCCACAGTTTCCGCGGCCTTCCGTCCATTTTCATTCTCTTCCCCGCCAATCAAAACACGGTCCGGATTTGCCAGATCTTCAATCGCGGTGCCTTCCGCCAGAAACTCCGGATTAGAAACAACAGAAAATTTTGTGGAACTGTGTCCGGACTCAAGAATTCTGGCCATGGCCTCCGCAGTGCGTACCGGCAATGTGCTTTTCTCAACAACAATGACCTCCGGCTTGCTGCAATTCTGTAAAATATCGCGCGCGGTTTTTTCCCAGTACTGCAGATCTGCTGCTTTACCTGCACCTTCTCCAAACATCTTTGTAGGAGTGTTGACTGAAACAAAGATTATGTCCGCGTCAGTTATTGCTCCTGCAATATCTGTATGAAAAAACAGATTCCTGCCACGGGTCTGCTGAACCACTTCCAGCAGACCCGGCTCATAAATCGGCAAATCGTCGCTGTTCCAGCTGTCAATCCGTTCTTGGTTAATGTCCACAACAGTTACAGTATGTTCCGGACAATATTTGGAGATCATGGCCATGGTTGGTCCGCCTACATAGCCGGCTCCGATACAAAGTATGTTGCTCATAAGTTAAATATTATTTTTCAATAAAACATTTTTTAGTTTGTTTCAGTCAGCAAAAAGCGCGGGTGCCATGTCATCCGGAACAGACAGTCCAAGCAGTACAAAGTTTGTTGCCGCCACGTTGCTCAAATTGTTGTTGTAATCCTCACCAAAGGGCTTGAGCTGATAATCTCCTTTGTACAAAGGATCGTATATGATGAATGGTACAGGATTTATCGAATGTTTGGTGCTGATTTCCATTGTACCTTTATCATTCTCGATCAGCATCTGATCAGCATTTCCGTGGTCGGCGGTGATCACCAGCAGTCCTTTTGCTTCTTCAACAGCACGAACAATTACGTTCAATGCAGTATCGATTGTTTCAACGGCGTGTACCGCGGCCTGAAAATCCCCCGTATGGCCTACCATGTCAGCGTTGGCGAAATTAATCAGTCCGTACTGGTATTCCCCTGAACGAATAAATTCCACCGCTTTATGACTGATTTCTCCAGCCTTCATGGCAGGCTTGTCGGCAAAAGACGGAATTTTATCTGATGCAATCAGATGATAATTTTCCATCGACGTATCAAGCGGTTCTCGATAGCCTCCATTGTAAAAAAAAGTCACATGTGCGTATTTTTGTGTTTCTGTCAGCCTGAACTGCTTCAGACCAAGTTCCAGAATACGCTTGCCAAATGGATCATCCACCTCCGGAGTTCCTACCAGAAAATCCGGAGGCATTTGATTATCCTGGTCATACTGAGTCATTCCTGCAAACACCACCTGTGGACGGTGCAGTCGATCAAAATAAGCAAAATCATCAACCAGAAGCGACTGTGTAAATTCAATAGCACGATCGCCGCGAAAGTTTGTATATATCAGCGCGTGATTATCTTCAATCGGCCCCACAGCTTTACCGTTTCGTTCAATCACAAAACCGGGGATATCCTGATCGATGATTCCGGGAATGTTTTTTCGAAAATGTTCAATTGCGTCCCTGATGCAGGGAAAACGGTTTTCTGACTTTCCCTGTACATGAATCTTCCAGCCTGCCTCCACTTTTTCCCAGTTTTTGTCACGATCCATGGTGACGGCTTCACGTCCTCCTCCGCTGGCAAAAGCATAATCAATTTCCGCCCTTTGTACCTTCAACTCCGCAAACAGTTTTTCAAACGATTCAGTATAATTGAGAGCAGACTGCACCCCGACATCCCTGCCGTCAAGCAAAGCATGCACATAACAGCGCCTGATTCCGGCCTTAAAAGCATGACGAATGATTGCTTCCGTGTGATCAACATGGCTGTGGATGTTTCCGTCTGAAAGCAGGCCAAGTAAATGCAAAGGTGTATCAAATCTCAGACAGTTTTGAATGATACGAGACAGGACCGGATTTTCAAAAAACTCTCCAGAGTTTATCAGGTTCCTGATCAGAGTCGGCCCCTGCTGCTTAATCATTCCTGCTCCCATCGTCATGTGTCCAACCTCAGAACCACCCAGATCATGCTCGTTGGGTAGTCCCACATATTCTCCATGAGTCCAGAGCTGGGTGTACGGGCAGCTTTGCCTGAGGCGATTCATCACCGGAAGTTCTGCCTGATGGATGGCATTTGTATTATCAGGTGCTCCAACTCCCCAGCCATCCAGCACAACATGAATCAGCGGACCACGACCGGAAAACTGCTGTTGCAGGCTTTTAAGGGATTTCATCAATTGTTTTGTTAGTTTCTTTATTCTATCCGAAGCACACTTTCTTCACTTAAACGCTCACAAAGAAAATCACAGGCGTTTTGCAGATACTGATCATCACGGCATTCAAGAGTCAGTTTGAGGTTATAATCTGCACCGGATATTTTCGGATATGAGCCAAGCAGCAGTTCCGGATATGCTTCCTGAGTGGCGTCAAGTGAAGCCGCAATGTCTCCTTCATCTGCCTTGAGAAAAATCTGTTTCATAACAATCGGTGTTGTCCTGAAGCGTTCGCTGATGCCGGAAAAACGAATTTTGAGAAACTCCGGAATTCCTGGAAAAATGAAGATATTTTGATATTGCAGCTGCGGGGGACGTCCTTCGGCATATTCAATCAGCTCCGAACCTTCAGGAATCATCGCCATTCTGCGATGTGCGTCAGTCATTTTATCACCGCGATATTTATAAATGGCTTCCATGATCTCTGGTGATTCATACAGGTCTGCGCCAAATTCCCGGGCAATTGAGGCAACTGTAACATCATCATGTGTCGGCCCGATTCCACCGCTGGTAAAAACCCAGCTGAAACGTTTTGAAAAATCCAGTGCGGTTGGCCCGATAATTTCTGGAACATCCGGAATTGTGATAATCTGCTTTACTTCTACTCCAAGCAGCCTCAACTCCGTGCAAAGGTACGGCGAGTTCTCATCCGTCACTTTGCCGGACAAAATTTCATTCCCAATGATGATGATTCCCGCGGTTGTCAATGCTTTACTCCAGACTGTTATTTGGTGCGTTTGATGATGTGGTATCCAAACTGTGTTTCCACAACTCCACTGATTTCGCCGGGCTCCAAGCTGAAAACTGCCTTGTCAAATTCCGGTACCATTTGATCGCGGGCAAAACGTCCCAAGACGCCTCCTTTGGGTCCTGAAGGACCGTCCGAATATTTTCGTGCCAACTCAGCAAAATCTTTTCCGCTTTTCAGTTCTTTCAAAATTTTCTCAGCTAATTTCCTGGCATCCGCGCGATCACGTTTTTTTTCCGAACGCATTGCCCCCTTGTACGAGATCAGGATATGGCTGGCATTTACAGCATCAACTGAGACACGGCTGAAAATCAAGTATCCAAATGGTGAATCAACAGGATCACTTACCTGCCCTTCTTTTAAATTTAGCGCGGGCTGCAGGTAATCGGGCAAATTATTTTTTGAGGACAGCAGTGGTAGTTTTGTCTGCTGAGGCAAATCAGTATAACGCTTGATCAAATCAGCAAAACTGACTCCTTTTCTGCGGGCCAGATCTACAAGTTTTTCCGCCACTTCTTTTGCTCCGGTTTTGTCGTAGTAAATATTCTGCTTTGAGGTCCGTGCTCCCTGGTAGGTCACAACCAGCAATTGAACACTGACTTCTTCAGTCTCTGGCTTCCCTGCATCCGGAACTTTTGCTGCATCAATGGCGGAGGTTGGTTCGGGTATGTTTTTCCTGTTTTTCTCGGCAAGTTTCTTATTTTGTTCAGTAATATTTTTTTCTATTGATTCCGGATCAAACGAGTTTGCTGATTCCCCTTTCCGGATGATTGTCACTGTGTTTATGAGGTCACCTTTCTCAATGGCATTAACCACTTTCATTCCTTCAACAACTTCTCCAAAAACGGAATGCTTGCTGTCAAGATGCGGGGTTGGAACATGAGTGATAAAGAACTGGCTGCCGTTTGTGTCTGCTCCGGCGTTGGCCATGGAAAGTATTCCGGCTTTGCTGTGCTTTAGTTCCGGATGAAATTCATCCTTGAATGTGTAGCCCGGACCCCCCGTTCCTGTTCCCAGAGGATCACCGCCTTGAATCATGAAATCATTGATCACCCTGTGAAAACTCAGGCCATCATAATAACGTGTTTTCATGGCTTTGCTGGTAACAGGATCATTCCATTGTTTTGTTCCTTCAGCAAGTCCCACAAAATTGGATACCGTCAGCGGAGCACGCTTATAAAAAAGTCGTAAAACAATCTCGCCTTTTGAGGTTTTCAAGTTTGCGTAGAGACCATCATTAAGCGTTCCCGCAGAAACTGCCGGAGCAATGAAAACAGCCGTGATCAAAAAAAGCAGGGCTTTCCTGAATGCTGAGGGAGATAGAAACTTAGAAAGCGGAAACGGCGACACGCAGCCTCCAGTATTGAAAAGCAAAATTGATTTTGAAAACATGGAATAGAAGTGTATTTAAGAGGAAAAAAGAATTGACTCAGACTAGCTTGATTACGCTGTTTGTCTCAAGTTATTTGTGAAATCAAATACAGTCATCAATAGTTTAGGCAGGATAAATTTATCAGGAAATTGTCAGGAAGTGTTTTCAAGCAATAATTCAACCGCGCTCCACAGATCATCTGTCCAATAATCCGGAGCAATGGAAACCTTGCCGTCCTGTCCGGCACATCCAGTACGAACTCCAATAGAAGGTGTGCCCCAACCAGATGCTGCGGCAAAATCAGTGGTGGTATCCCCAATAAATACAGTTTCATCCGGTGCAAACCCATGTTCAGACGAGGCCTGTTCCAGCATCAGTGTCCCGGGTTTCCGGCAAGAACATTGTTTTGGTTCAGTAAGCCTTTTGCCGTTTTCCCAGTCAGGATGATGCGGACAAAAATATTGTCCGTCTATTCGTGCTCCGGACTTCTGCAACTCATGATGCATTTTATCAGTTATCTCCTGGAATACAGCCTGATTCAGATCCCCTCTGGCAATGGCCGCCTGGTTAGTGATTACAAAACACTTCCAGCCCTGAGCATTTATTCTGGCCACTGCTTCCGAGCTTTTCGGGATCATTATAAACTGTTCCGGAGTCAGTATAGGTCCTGGTTCCTGATTGATTACACCATCACGATCAAGCAATATGACACGCAATTTTTTGAAGGAAATTTCATGCATTTAACTTATCAATTCAGCAGTGACATACGATGTTGACGCTCTTCGCTCGAGACATCTGCCAACTCCCTTACTGCCTCAAAAAACCTGTTCCAGTCTTTTCCCTGCTGGTCGAACAAGTGCTCGAATTTTTCAACCTGGCTGTGGTAGCGCTTTACACTGAGCAAATGAGTGTTATTAAGTTCTTTGGCAAACCAATTGTCATAAGAAAGCACCTGAAAGTTTTTTTTCTGTGTTTTGTAACTGTCCTGCAGTTGATCAAACAGCTGCTGTTTTTTTTGCAGCTTGTCTGCATTTGAAAGATCTGAAGCAAACATTTTCTCAATCTTCTCAAAAGCTAAATTGATCAAGTTTCGAAACAATTCTCTATCTTTGCTTGCTTTTAAATACCACTGAAATAATTCTTCCCGATCATCCTTAATGAAAACATCAGTTTCGGAGACATCCAGGTACTGCTTCAGTCCTTGCTGCTCAACAAAAACAGCAAATGATTCATTAAAGGAAGTGTCGTTGCTGACATAAACTACCTGATGTGCCATTTCATGGATCAGCACTGTAATCAATTCCGCGTCATGACGCCGCAAAAAAGTGCTGATTACAGGATCTGAAAAATAATCCGGCAGCCACGATTTATTCAGCCAACCAAGTGTAGAGTAAGCGGTAACCGGACTGACTGAAACATCCAGTTTTTGCTGCTGTAATTCCTGAGCATATTCTCTTGCGTGTTCTTTTTCGAAATATCCACGGTATTCCTGACAACCCACAAACCAGTAACACCATTGATGTGCTTTCAACTCAAGAGGAGGTGCAGCCGTCACCACCATTGTCACGTATGGACGATCCAACTCTACATATCCGGTGTAACCCTGATTGTCCGGAAAGGAAAGCTGCTGAACAGCGAAAGTCCGAACACTCTTCACCAGATTCAGTTTACGTTTTAATTCTGCTGAAGTATGAGGAGAATCAAGCAGTTCCTGGATATCCTGCTTCCGGCCCAACAGCTCCAGATGTCCTGACGCGGCCTGCCAATAATAGCCTAAATCGGAGCAGCCGCTTAAGAAAGTTAATGCTCCAAGGGCGAAAAATACTAAAGTCCGGGAACGCACAAAAAATAATTGGGAGGTATCAGTTCAGGAATTGCAGAATATTCAGCTAGTTCTAAAATTCCGGCGTGTTTGGCGAGAACATTATCATTCGCATCTAAAAGTACAAACAGGGGAAGGGCAACAGTCTGAAATCTGCTGAGCTGATCGCAAAGACATATTAAATATAAACAGAGTCAGCTGCGTAACTTATACAGATAACTTCCTGGTAATTCCCGGCTCGCTTACTCGTCCTTTCCAACACGCAGCGGTTCCATGCGCATGGCTGGGCTTCCGTTACGTACCCATAAACGAACCTGCTCAACCGTCACACCGTTGGGCTTTGTGAGACTGGAAAGCTCTTCCGCGTATAAAATGTCTTCTGATCTGAACTCAAAAACGTCACTACGAGATTCCAAGGGACTTGTCAGCAGCAGGATCATGTTAGGATTATAATGCGGACGGAGTGCTCCGCAAAATGGGGTTGATTCCTTCTCAAGGGAATTAGAGCGTGTAGTACGCTTTTGTATTTCAAAATATTTCCCTTCATCAAGCAGCTTTACAAAGCCCATTCTAACCTCTCAAGTTTTTTATAAATTTTCCGGACGAAGCTTTCGCAGAACTTTACCAGCCTGCCACATTTCCTGGCTGCTGACTTCCTGAAGTTCCTTTTCCAGCTTTTCGCGGTAATCTTCACTTGAATTGGAGTCTATGGCAATTTTGGCTTCAGTTCCGTCCAGCACACTCTGGTAGCATTCCTCAACAAGCGGCTTGATGGCATCACGGAATTTTGGCGCCCAGTCCAGCGCGCCGCGCTGAGCAGTGGTTGAGCAATTCGCGTACATCCAATCCATACCTTTTTCTGAAACCAGAGGATAAAGGCTCTGCAGCGCTTCTTCTATTGTTTCATTATAGGCTTCTGAGGGTGAATGCCCATGTTCTCGCAGGACTTCATATTGTGCCAGGAATGCGCCCTGAAGTAAGCCCATCAAAACACAGCGCTCGCCGGTAAGGTCACTGTGTACCTCATCTTCAAAAGTAGTTTCAAAAAGATGACCTGAACCAATCGCGAAAGCAGTTGAAATACAGCGTTCTCTTGCCCGTCCTGTATAATCCTGCTTAATTGCAAATGACGAATTGATACCACGTCCTGCCTGAAAATGAGTCCGGACAGTCAGACCACTGCCCTTAGGCGCAACCAGTATCACGTCCACATTTTCAGGTGGAATGATTTTGGTGTCTTTGTGAAATACTATGCCGAAACCATGGGAAAAATAAAGCGCGTCACCATCGTTTAGATTAGCTTTAACCATCGGCCACGCGGCAATCTGGCCTGCGTCAGAAAGCAAGTACTGCAATATGGTGCCCTGCTGAGCAGCATCTTCTGTTTCAAAGAGAGTTTTTCCTTCAACCCATCCATCTTCAAGAGCCTTGTCCCAGCTTCTGCCTTTGCGCAAACCCAGAATTACCTTGAATCCCTGATCCCTCATATTAAGACCCTGGCCCCTGCCCTGAGGTCCGTAGCCTAAAATTGCTGTTACTTCATCAGCAAGATTGTTTTTACATTGTTCGATTGGGTAATCCGAACGCTCAACTATGGTCTCTTTTATTCCATTAATATCAATGTCCTTCATTCTTTCTCCATAAGATTATTAACTGATTTTTTATACAATCTGCACAAAAAAATTCTCAGACACAATATGTGAGATTTTGCCTGAAATGTCAATTCAATCAAGCACAGCAACTGAAACAATGCCTAAGCGGGAAATTTTTCAGGCAGCTTGTTGATCCTTGGAGGTTTGTTCAGGCGTGGAAACAAGGGCGACTTCTGATTCCTCTGCCGGATCAAGTTCTTCAGCATGTTCTTTTGTCTGGTGCTTAAGATCTGTCAGTCTGCGCAGAATCTCCTCAGCTGTTGCAGGCAGGTTAAGCTGAGGGCAGACACCACTTCGCACACAGGATAATGCATGTTTAACTGCCATCCAGACTGATAAGCACAGCATCAATGGTGGTTCTCCCACAGCTTTGCTGCGTCTTATATTAATTTGATGGTGAGGATTGCTGATAGTGTCCACATTGAAAATTTCAGGAAGATCCTGAATGTTGGGGATTTTGTAGGTTGTAGGAGAAAAAGACAGAAGTTCTCCTTTATCAGAGTAGCGCAATTCTTCGTTCGTTACCCAGCCCACTCCCTGAATAAAACCTCCAATTATCTGTCCGCGGTCAATGCCGGGATTGATCGACTCACCTATATCAACCAGCAAATCTGAACGTTCAAGCGTGAGTTGACCTGTAAAACGATCAATGAGTATTTCAGAAACCGCCGCGCCTGTAGTGTAATAGAAAAACGGCTCACCCTTCTCAGTCTCCCTGTTGAAATTAATTTCTGGGGTTTGGTAAAATCCTCGCTCTCCCATACTCACTCGATTCATGAAAGCTAGTTCTACAAGTTCTTTAAAAGACAGTTTATTTGCAGGATTCCGCTGATCATAAACAGCACTGTCTTCAAAACAAATGTTACTGGTTGAAGGCTTAAGTCCGGTTCCCTCTGAAGCAAAGTATTTGCTTGCAAACCTGCATAAATTGTCACGTATTTTCTGACAGGCATTTACAGCTGCCATTCCGTTCAAATCAGTACTCGCGGATGCCGCAGTCGGTGGTGTGTTGTTGTTTTTTTCTGTTGAAGTGACCATCAGCTTCACATCCTGGTAAGAAATCGCAAATTCATCTGCAACCAGCTGCCTTATTTTTGTGTTAAGACCCTGCCCCATTTCGGTGCCTCCTGTTGATACCTGCACCGTACCGTCCTTGTAAACATTTACCAACGCATTGCCCTGATTCAGAAATGTAGTAGTGAAGGAAATGCCAAACTTCATCGGAGTCAGAGCCAGTCCCCGCAGATGTGTAAGTGACTTGCGATTAAATTCTTCCACTTCCTGCAGACGCTTTTTGTATCCGGAAGTTTTGGCAAGCTGTTCAATGATTTCCGGAAGAATATGATTTATCACAATCTGTCCGTATGGAGTAACATTGCGCTCATTGCGAGCATAACAATTCAAGCGCCTGATTTCCAGGGCATCTTTCTGCAGATAAATGGCAATTTCCTGAATCACGTTTTCAATATTTGCCATTCCCTGCGGTCCTCCAAATCCACGGAATGCGGTATTGGGGGGGAAGTTTGTTTTGCAGATGACACCATTGAAAATAAGATTTGGAATATAATAGGCATTATCTGAATGAAACAGGGTGCGCTCCATCACAGCCGTTGACAAATCGGCGGATGCTCCACCGTTGGAGTAAATGTCAAACTTCACTCCGGTAATTTTTCCTTCAGACGTGAAGGCGGCTTTGTAGTGAATTTTGTATGGATGCCTTTTGCCGGTGGAGCGCATATCATCGTCTTTAGTATATGCCACTCTTGCGGAGCGTCCGGTTTTTGAGGCCACAAGCGCGGCCATCACAGCAGGAATTGCTGCTTGTGTCTCTTTGCCGCCAAATCCGCCTCCCATGCGTTTGCAGACACAAACTACTTCTTTATAACCGACTCCCAAAGCTTCCGCGACAACAGCCTGAATTTCTGATGGATTCTGAGTTGAAGAATGAACATAAACCTCACCATGCTCTCCGGGCCAGGCCAATGCCGCCTGAGATTCAAGATAGAATTGTTCCTGTCCGTTGCAGACAAATGTCCCTTGCAGTGTATGTTCAGATTCTTTCCAGGCCTTATCATAATTACCCTGTCTGAAGGTACGGTGAACTCCAATGTACTGTTGTTTGGCAATTGCCTCGTCAATAGTGAAAACAGGCTTCAACTCTTTGATTTTGAGTTGAACCTTTTTTCTGGCCTGCCTAATTGCCTTACGGGATTCACCGGCGATGACTGCGATAGGCTGCCCTACATACTCAACTACATCTTCAGCCAGAATCGGCTCATCCTGAACAACCACTCCATATAGATTCTTTCCGGGAATATCTGCATATGTATAAACGCCGGCAATTCCATCCAGCTGAGCCAGTTCTTCAGTATTTATGCTGACAATCTTTCCGTGCGCAACAGGGCTCGAGATGAAATCCACAATCAATTCATTCTTCGCGGGTGTCAAATCATCCACGAATAAAGCTTCCCCTGTTACATGCCCGACTGCAGAATCATGTGGCACCTGTTTTCCGGAAACTTTGCTGTGGTGCTCTTGTTGTACAGTATGAGCAATATATTCTGCAGGCTTTTCATTTTTTCCCGTAATTTGATCATCATGAAACAAAGATCTCTTCCTCACAGGCCCAGACGCCGACTTATGTTTTGGTTTGGCAAGAATTTTCATGCGGCCTCTTTTTTGGTTTGATTGTCAAAGCACTCATGAAAAAATTTCATCATTATGTTTTCCGCTAACTGAGAACGATAATCTGTGGACGCACGTACGTCTGAAATTGGAGAAATTTCCTCACTGGCCATACTACCGGCCTGCTGAAAAATGGTTGCGGTTACCGGCTTGCCCTGCATGTATCTCTCTGTCTTAGGCAGACGAAGTACAACCGGTCCAACCCCTCCGTATGCCAGGCGTGCTTTGTTAATTTTACCATTTTTCAACTTTAGCAGAATGCCTGCAGTAAAGGTGGAGATATCAAGGTCTTTACGTTTGGAGACTTTGTAGAGTTTCAGTACGCCCTCCGGTTCAGGAAGATTCCAGCGAATACTTGTGATAAGCTCGTCCGGAGTCATTTCAGTATTTTTATAACCATGATAAAATCGGTTGATATTGACCCACCTGCTGCTTTTCGTTCCGGACAACTCTATCTCAGCCTCAATTACATGCAGAAACGGCAGTGAATCAGCAATCGGTGACGCATTAGCAATGTTGCCTGCCAATGTGCCCGCGTTCCTGATCTGCCTTGATGCAAATAAAGATATAATTTCAGATAGTTGTGGAAGATGCTGTTGACAAAATTCACCCAGCTTAGTCCATGTCACACCTGCTCCAACTTTCACTTTTTGTTTTTTAAGCTCAATAAAATCCAATTCATCCAGATTTGTCAGGCTCATTACACACTTTGGCTCAATATGCTCCTTGTTCATTTGCACAGAAATATCTGTCCCTCCCGCAACAACAGTAACGTTTCTTTGTTTTTGCTTGAATTCAACTGCTTCCTGCAGTGTGCGGGGTACAAAAAACCTGACCTTATTTGATGCTCCGTTCCATTTTTCCAGATACTCACAAAATACAGATTGTGAAGCATGTGCATTAAAATCCGCAATAAGCGCCTTTTTATTATATCGCTTTGAAGCAGGCTGATTTGCCGCAGACCCCGCGACAGGTTTTGAGAGGGACAAGGCCGCCTCAATGATTTGCTCATAACCAGTACAACGGCACAAATTGCCAGTTAAGCCGTCCTGTACTGAAAGCCGTGTCAAGGCCTCTTTCGTTTCCAGCATGGCAGCAAGGGACATAACAAACCCAGGAGTACAGTAGCCGCACTGTGATCCCATGGCATCCACCATCGCCTGCTGTACAGGGTGAACTCGGTTTTCATGTTTTAATCCCTCAATCGTGATTACATGCGTGCAGTCAAGTTGATACAGATACTGAATACAACTGTCAATGCCTTCGTATTTCAGCTCTCCATTCCGGACGCGTCCGATTAACACCGTACATGAACCGCAGTCACCTTCGGCGCAAACAACCTTGGTACCAACTAAACCCAGCTCAATGCGCAAATAATCAGAGAGTGATTGAAAGCACCTTTCACCTGAAATCTGGTGACGTTGGCCGTTTACATATAGCAAAAGATAGTCACGCATATTCTTTGCTCTGTGTGAAATTCTCTGAATTGTTATTATCCATTCCAGTCATCATCTGTCCAATCAAACTTATTGAGGCTTCCTCTTTTGTTAAAATTCCTACAATACGTCCTTCAAACATCACAGCAATGCGGTCAGCAACCATCAGCAGTTCATCCAAGTCTTCTGAGATCCACAGCACCGCCAGACCCTTGTCTCGTGCCTGGCAGATTTGTTCACGGATGAAGCTGGTTGCGTGAATATCCAACCCCCTTGTAGGCTGGGACGCAAGCAGCAATCTCAGCGGACGCGAAATTTCACGGGCTAGAATAACTTTTTGCATGTTTCCTCCGGAAAGCAGCCCTACAGGGGTTTTTTCTGATGGTGCCCTTATGTCAAATTCCTTGATTTTTTTGCTGCCATATCCAAAGATGTTTTGACTTTTCAGCAACTGATTTTTACTAAATTTTGGATTCTTATAATCTCGCAGTAAAAAATTGTAAGCAATAGACATTCCGGAAGAAACACCATACCTGTTCCGATCTTCCGGAATATAGCCCACCCCTCTGCCAATCATTTCATTCACGGTCGGATTGTCCAGCGGCACATCTTCAAACTGATAAGAGCCTTGGGTGGGTGAACGCATCCCGCTCAGTACGTCTGCCAGTTCCGGCTGACCATTTCCGGAAACACCAGCCATTCCCAAAATCTCTCCGGAATGTATTTCGAGTGAAATTCCCTTGAGTGCAGGACGCCCCAAATCATTAACCGCATGAATATCTTTTAGGGCTACTGTTAATTTTCCGGACTTTTTGCTTTTAACCGCTGTATAAGTACTGTGCTTATCCTGATGATCAATTTCAGTTTCTTTCAGCAATTCCTCAACAATCTCAGACTCCTTAGTTTCCGGATTACCTATCATCAGTTCAGCCAAAGCTTCAGGATTGGTTTCTTCTTTTCGCAGTGTCGCCATCACTTTCCCGCGACTCAAAACAGTTATTCGATGAGAAAGAGCCATTACTTCCTTCATTTTGTGAGTGATGAAGATGATTGAGTGTTTTTCATCAGCCATCCTCTGCATGATGTCGTAGAGTGCTCCTGATTCCTGCGGAGTCAGAACAGCTGTCGGTTCATCCAGGATCAGGATTCGCGCACCCCGAAAAAGCACTTTTACAATTTCAACACGCTGCTGTTCACCTACTGAGAGTTCCTGTATTTTCTTTTCCGGATCAACAAACAAATCATAACGATCGCTTATTTCCCTGATTTGCTGATGAACCTTTTTTAATTCAAGCGTAACCACGCCCGGCAGGCCGAGAATGATATTTTCCGCAACAGTATGATTGCGCACCAGCATAAAATGCTGAAAAACCATACCTATGCTTTTCTCAATCGCTTGTCGAGGATTAGTAAAATTAACAGTTTCACCAAAGACTTTTATTTCGCCTTCGTCCGCAGGATACAGTCCGGCGATTATGTTCATCAATGTTGATTTACCTGCGCCATTTTCACCCAAGATTGTGTGTATCTCGCCTTCGCGCAAATTAAAATCAACATTATCATTTGCAACAATGCCAGGGAAATATTTTGTAATTCCCTTCAGTTCCAAAGTCAAATTTTGATGTTTGCCAGCCTGTTCTTTTTCAGCTGATCCCATACTGTTCTGTCAGAGATGTGAAAGGTAATTCAGACTTTATCTGGAAAATATTGTCCTGAATAGTTTCTGTTATTTTACGCAATATTAGCCTTAAATCCGGGTAAACGGCAAGTCTTTTTGAAGAGTAAAGAAATGGGTTTTTGGCTGGTAAAAGAGAGGAAATATGTGACTCAGCGCCCTGCACAGCACTGAACTTTATTCATTGATCAGTTGTTCTGGATTAATCCCAAAACTGTTTCCGGAACCTGATTGGCCTGCGCAATCATGGCCGTGCTTGCCTGCAGCATGATTTTATCTTTGGTTAGTTCAGACATTTCTGCGGCAATATCCGAATCACGGATGGTTGACTCAGCCTGTGTGATATTTTCTTCCGCAATCTTGAGACTGTTAAGGTTGCTCTCCAGCGTATTTTTCTGAAATGATCCCAATTCAGCACGATAGACAGAAATTTGGTCTATTACCTTGTCGACGATCAAAGAAGCATCCTTAGCCCCCTGCAAAGAAGTAACATCTATTTCAGCGAGACTTCGAAAACCGCTCTTATTCTTAACACTGTTTCCCATCAGGCTGGTGCGTACATTTGCAAACGAGAAGGCGGGATTTGAATCTTTATCAAGTCCAACCTGAAATTCTTTGGACATCTGGGAAACATGGATATAGCCCTCAATTTTGGGAAATTCGGGACTTCCGACCACATCTTCATTTTTGACCTTAACAAGTTGTGTCCCAATCCGGAGTCCATCCTGATCCAGAATAGGGTTTTCCTTAAATCCAAGTTCCTTATCATACTTTATCGTTACACCGGCAGCTTCCATTCCTTCCAGCGCGGATAAATACTGTCCCTCTCCCAGAGCAACTTGATTGTTAATTGTGCCCTCAATATTTTTTCCCGGCTCCGCAGTCTGGGCAATGTCCGCTCTGTCAGAAAGTATGCCTGCCACTGAACTTCCGGCAGCAAAAGAAACCGTGTCCCCAAATTTGTTATGTCGAACAAGCAGTTTATTGTCTGGCGTGAGAATTGCCTGAAGATCTAAGCCATTCTCATTAATTTTTTGATTCAAGGCATTAACAACTAATCTGCTAATTTGTGAGGACATTTCAGCTGCAGGAAATCTCAGAGGGTCCCGGTCAGCGTTTTTGATCAATTCCTGAATGTCTTCAGCTAACTGGCTTCCTTCTGTATTAAAATCCAAGTTTCTTCCGCCTTCATTCAAAACGATTTGCAGTCCATTGCGAATATTATTCAGATCAATTGCAACGGTTCCAATAATCTGTGCTCTTGTAGCAACCTGCTGAATGTCCACTTCCCAGCCTTGTTCAGGGGAAGCAGCAGTTGTTGCTTCAGCTGATACAAACTGCAGGGAATCACCCACTGCTGTACCACTGGTTCCCATGCTGCCGTCAAGCAGTTTTTTCCCGCCAAATATTGTATTGTTTGCAATCCGGTCAATTGAGTTAAGCAGGTTTTCAATTTCCTGCTGATCTGCAGTCAGCATTTTTGAGTTATTAGTTGCTTCGTTTTGTGCGTGTACAGTCAGCTGTTTTATTTTAATTAAAAGATCACTGACTTCATTAAGTGCACCTTCCGCAGTTTGCAGTAATGAAACAGAAGATGAGGCATTATCAAAAACCTGCTTCAGTCCAACTATATGTCCGCGTAACCTCTCTGAAGCAATCAATGATGCAGGACCATCTGCGCCTTTGTTTATTCTTACACCAGAGCTAAGACGTTCGATACCACCCTTCACTTTACTGAAGTGATCTGAGGCATGTCTCAGTGTGTTTAATGAAGCTGGATTTTGTCTGATTTTCATGTCGGTAATATAATTATTTTCAGCTTAACCTGGTGCTTTTGCTTTGAATGTAAACAACTCCTCAAAGCTGCACGCAAGAGGATACTTTAAAATAAAATCGGTAGTTTTCGAAAAATCTTTAATAAAAAATGATGAAAAGTTTAAAGGTCAAAATAACGGCCGTGTTTGCCAATTCTTTTTAAGTGGAAATATATTATTTCAGATACTTACACGTTTCTGGATTCACGCGTTCGCGAGAATGACAATTTGTCAGGAAAGCATCAAATATTAATTTCCAAAAATAGATCATTTTCTGCCTGTTCCAAGAATAAAGATTTCAACGCTTTCCGATCTTGAACTTTTTGGCTTACATAATTTTACCTGATCAAACATTTCTCTGAAATCGCTGCGCAATTCATCAAGCGGTTTTCCTTGAAACGCTTTCACCAGCAGTGTGCCCTGTTGAGACAGCAAATCATCAGCGAGATCCAGAACCTTCTTATTCAGCATGTAAGAGCGCTGCGCGTCAGCTGTTTGTATGCCACTTGTCTTTGGTGCCATATCACTCAGGATAACGTCAGCCAGCCCTCCCTCGATTTGCAAATCGTTGACTGTAAGTTCAAAAATATCAGCCTGTATAACTTTTACATGCGGAGGCAGCGATATATTTACAGGCTGCAAATCGACTCCCAGCACATGTCCGGACTCTCCTACTTTTTTGCTGACATACTGAAGCCATGAACCCGGACTGCACCCCAGATCGAGCACTGCATTTCCTTTGCGGATAATCCTGTATTTTTTATCAATTTCTTCAAGTTTGTAGGCAGATCGGGCAGCATATCCGTTTTTCCGGGCTTTGTGGAAATAGTGATCTTTTATTTTTTTCACAGCAATCCCCTGTCCGCAAAACTTGTGTATTCATCACCACCTACAATTACATGGTCCAATACCGGTATGCCCACCAGCTTGCCTACTTCAACCAGTCGTTCAGTAATCCTGAGATCTTCCTGAGAAGGTTCCGGATCACCTGAAGGGTGGTTATGCACACAAATCAGGGCAGCAGCACGATGTTCGATGGCAGAAGCAAAAACTTCTCTTGGATGTACCAGACTTTTGTTTAAAATCCCTTTGGTTACATCCTCTTCGGCCAGGTATCTGTGTTTGTTGTCCAGCAGCACAATGATGAACTGTTCCTGTTTTTGTTTTGCCAACTGCTGGTGAAAATGAATAAATATATCACGGCTTGAACTAAACTGCTGAAATGGTTTCAACTTTTCAACACTATAGTTTCTGCATAATTCCCTCAGTGCTTCCAGACGGATAATCAGTTTTGATCCAATCGGCTGCAGATTTTCCAGTTTTTTCAAACGTTCACGATTCCATCCTTTAAGCGGCGCGTCCTTGTTGACTGTACCCTCAAGCACATTCGATTCTTCCGGATTTGAACTCAGCAGCCATTTCATCAATTCCGGAACATCTTCCGTCTTTATTTTTTTTCTTTGTATTTTTTCCTCAATTCCCATCATTTCCTGGTTTCCCTGACCTGTTTGCCAAAGACAATCTGTATTCAGCTTACAGTTTTCACAATCAGGCAAATCTCCGCAAACCCCCTGCGAACCGGCCTGTCTCCATTCACCTGAAAAGACCGCTGCCATCCTGTCTGCTTCAAACGCAGTTTCAAACACAGTTTGCTGCTCGCAGATTTCAACCCATTTTTTTGGATGAAAAATTTCATCTGATTTTTTTTCAGGCAAGGAGCCTTGTGAAAACCGCCACCATGAGCGAAATCCGCTTTGACTATGCGGCACAGCCACTCCTTCCTGCCAGAGCCACTTCAAGGCATCCCAGGGCTTTTTCTCAGGAAATATCTGCCACCACAAACCCAGTATCTCTAATGTATTTAACTGAATTGGATTCAGATTGGTTTTATTGACTATTTCCAAAAAAACCTTTACTGCGCCTGCAAGCTGTTTCTGCTGCTGATTGCTCAGCCCATGGCATTTGCCCAGCAATCTCAGTACTTCATCCTGACGGAAATATTGAGGATTAAGTAGATTAAGTCCTTCATAGAGCGACTGCAGTCCAGAATACTTAGTCAATTCACTGCTCACCTCATACAAAGGAAGAATTCTGTCCAGCAATTTTTCACCCAGACTTTTCCTGTTCAAAAGTTTGGCTGCAGCGGAAGTAACCCTGTCACCGCTCCAAAAGTGTTTCCCTTGTTGGGAACCATGATTTTTCTGAAGCAACTGAAAATAATCTGATTGCTCTGACATTACCTGCCTCTGACGGTGTGTTACCTGGAGTGCAAAAGAAAATGTGTTGAAATTCTTAATTTATTGATACAGAATGCACAGAATAATCAAAAGCGCTTTCTGGGTTATTGAAGTCCGACAGACTACAGACTGTCATGATTTCAGCATTATACTATTTTTTTGACATTCAAAACATCAATGAATAATTGATTGCGTAATCTAATATTGTAAATCTATAACATACTGATATTATTTATAATAAAAAATTTAATAGAAAAATAATAAGGATTTTATGCTTGACAAATTAGGTACACTCCTTGGAATGATTTTTGGAATATCACTGGTCTTTTTCGGCATTATCTGGCCGGATCACCTTTCCAATTACTACATGTACCAATTCCGAGAATTTGAGATGGGACTAGAGGCCTTAAAAGCATCCCAGGCTTCTCCGGAAGAACTGCGCGGCCTGAAAGCAGGTTTTAAGGAGTTCCAGGATTCATGGCTTGGCTCAGTTTCCAGATTCGCTGATTTGAAATCTCTGTTAATAGTACTTGGCGGATCATACGCGGCAACATTAATCGCCTTTCGCTTTGGTGATGCAATGCGGGCGATTGTGTTCATTGCAAAAGCATTTTTGAAAGGGAAAGCAGACAAGGACTTCCTCGAAGTTTATCATACAATAATCGGTTTCTGTGAAAAACGCGCTAACAAGGAATTGATTACAGATGAAGAAATAAGTGCTGTTAAAAATACAGACTTGCAAACCTGGCTGCAGGATTTTATTGCTGTTGACCTGGTAACAGAAGAGATGATTGAGGAAATTGTACGCTCCGAAATCGAAATGTACAACTACCGCTCATTTGAAGAAATTGACATGCTGGAATTCATGGGACGCGCAGCACCAGCTTTTGGAATGATTGGTACAGTGGTTGGCCTGATCCTGATGCTGGGAAGCGTTGGCGGTGAGGGCGGAGCAGATATCGCAGGCCTGATGGGAGGAATGGCAGTTGCGCTTATTACAACGCTTTATGGCGTATTGATCTCGCAGCTGATTTTTCTGCCAATCGCCTCCAAGCGTTTTCAGCTTAAGGAGTCGCAGGTATTGCTTCTGGAAATGATTCGTGAAGGACTGCTCTACCTGAAGCGCAGAGAGCTTGCTGAAACTGCCGCGAAAGACCTGGTGATATATCTTCCTCCAAAGCTGAGAAAGAAAGTTATTAAGGAGGAACAGGCCGCGATGGGAGGAGGATTAGGATTATAGCATGAGTCGAGGAGGAAGCTCTGAAGGCGGCTGGATAACCACTTTCGCCGATTTGATGACATTACTGTTCTGCTTTTTTGTGCTGCTTACCACACTTTCCACTCAGCCTAAAAACTGCGGCGAGCTGGAACAGTTCCTGAAGGACAATAAGAAACAGTTCAATAAATATGAACTTCGTTCAACAAAGCTCAGCTGCATTGTTTCATTGCCTCAGGATTACCTGTTTCGATCAGGTGATGCTGTACTCAAGAAAGGGGCTTTCAAAGCTCTTTCTCCTCTTTTTAAAAAAATACTGGAAATTCCTGAACATAAGTCTGATCTGCTGATTGTGGAAGGTCACACGGACAATGTGCCGATGCGCAGCAAAAAGTTCCCCAGCAACTGGGAACTCAGTTCCGCCAGAGCAAATACCATTGCAACGATGCTGATTAACCGTTTAAAATATCCTGAAAAATCAATCTCCATCGTCGGCTTTGCTGACACACGCCCCAAAGTAAGTTACAAAGATCAAAGCGGAACTCCACTTAAAGGCAGTGAGTTAAAAGATGCCCGCAGGGCAAATCGTCGAGTTGAAATCGTGCTCACTACTCCCCCAAAATCTCTGGTAGAATCAACACTATTATTTGGTGGAAATTTATAAGCTGAATTGTCTGTTTTTTGTTAGGCTTCAATCTGACTTAATATCTAAATTAAATAAATAATATCATATACTCAGTATAAAGTATCTCTTTCTAAACGGTTAAATAGTTCCCCCATTCATTTTTCTACAATCCTCTCAAAATCAAACAAATCCCGTACAGGCAAACTCAGCACTTCAGCTAAACGACTCAGTGTTTCAAACGAAGGAGCATGAATACCACGCTCCATGAAAGACACCATCTCCACTGATAACTCCAGCCGCTCTGCTAATTGCTCCTGAGTCAGTCCGCGGTATTTCCTCAACAGCTTCAAGCGTTTCCCAAACTTCCTGCGCAACTCCATGTTGCACATAATAACGTAGTATTATTTCGTCTAACACGTAGCTATACTACGTATTTTAGCTTGATCTTTTAGAAAGCGAATTGTAATTTAAAGCAAATTTAGAGTCTAATTCCCCGCCGCTTGCGGCGTAAGAAAGTATTGGTTTTGCCAAACGCGTTTTTGATACCCCGTCCGCTCTGTGGCGGGTGCGTTTTCCGGTTCATTAATTTAGGATTGTTTCTAAAGATATTTAGTACAATTCTCCGCTTTTAATTCATTACTTCTTTGCGGTTCGACCCTATGGGACGGGCTATCCTATAAGTAAATAGGGCTTCCTGAAAAAGTTACAAATTTGAATAAGAAGCATTTGAAGAGTCATTTTCTAGAGCTGTACAAAACAAATTAAGCATTGCAGAGAGTAATAT
>LUQO01000069.1 GCA_001627865.1 SAR324 cluster bacterium REDSEA-S27_B3 | reverse complement strand
AAGCAGGGTAATGGTCGATGTTGTGGATCAAAAACACCTTGATCTGAACCTGATCATGCGCCGTACACTGGCCACTTACCGTGAGGCTGAAGACCTGATAAATATCGGAGCTTATGTTCAGGGAAGCAATCCGGAGATAGACTATGCAATCACTAAAAATCCATTGATACAGGAATTCGTTCAACAAGGCATGAATGAACAAACTTCATTAAGAGAGTGTGAAGAACAACTGCTGAAGATTTTCGGGGACAGACTGGAGGAAAAAACTGCTGAAGAAGTTGCTTCCTGAATTTCTGATTATCTACACCATTGACAGTCAGTACAGTAAAGCCCTGAAGCAAATGGTCGCTAAATATTTATTCTGATAATTGGGGGCTGAGCTTAATCTGAATATCAACTTTGAATTACCGGCATTTCCGCCGGTGCACGACGTGTCAGCATTCTTGCACCATCTTCAGTTATTACAATATTCTCTTCGTGAACCATTTGTTTTCCCGGAGCAAAAGCCATTCCCGGTTCAAGTGTCAGCACCATCCCCGGTTCCAATAATGTATCGTCTCCGGGCATGACAGATGGCCATTCCGTTAATTCCATCCCAAGTCCGTGCCCCATTCGCCCCACACTATTTCCTAACGCACCGCCTTTTTCCAGCACCGACCACATAGCCTGCCAGACATCAGTGGTTGTTTTTCCCGGACGGGCCATTTCAAAACCGGCATCAGTGGCACGGTGGACTGTTTCATGGGTTTTGCGGGTTTGATTCGGCAAATGTCCAAAAGCGTAATTACGATCGAAATCACAAAAATATCCATCAAAGGTGCTGCCGGTGTCAATGATCAGCACATGTCCATTTTCCAGTGCACTGTCATCTGGCCCCATGATGATGTTGTCATATCCTCCAAATCCGGAACCGCCGATCAGATAAGGAGAATTATCTCCACCGCGTTTTAATATATCCTGACGAAGCTTCAGGCAGATCTGTCTTTGTGATTCACCGATATGAATTTCATTTGGAAGGTTTTCAAATGCATCCGAAGTAATTTGACAAATGTGCTCGATTTTCTGAATTTCTGCCTCAGACTTTATTTTTCGCAGACTGTGCATGGGCAGTGCAACATCCACGATCTCAATCAGAGTTATTTTATCAATCAATTGCTGAAAATTTTTTGCCGGCATCCTCAAGTGACTTTCCTGTCCCAGCGTCATGCCGATCCGTCCAAATCGTGCTTTCACATCTGAGAGGGATTGTGTCAACAAAGTAATTCCGTCGTCTTCCGGACACGGTGAAGCCCAAGTCCGGATGTCATTTACCCAGGTTGATTCCATTCCGGCCCTGCCGATTTCCGGGATTACCGCGATTAGTTCTCCTTCCCTTGGAACAATCAAAAACCAGGGCCGTGTGGGGCTTTGCCAGAACTGCGTCAGGAAACCGGAAAAATAACGCACGTTCGGTTCAGTGGTCAGCAGAATCGCGTCAAGTTTCTCTTCCGACATCAAACACTGCGCTTTTTGTGCACGCTGTTCAAATTCCGACTGGCTAAATCCTCTTTGTGGTGTTGAAGACGTCATTATATTTTTATTTTCATTCTTGACTTGTGTGTCATGAGTTCTCGTAAGATACTGATATTATTCACTGCGGTTTGTCATCTCGACCGAAGGGAGAGATCTGATAAATTGACACAACAAAACTCGTGACTGTCGAGTACTTGGGTACAAGTTGATAAATTCAACAAGCGTAGAAGTAAGGAATTCAATATTGTTTGGTAGTACAAAGATAAAAAAAGTAATTATATTACTGATCAAGATTCAGGAATTAAACTTACTCCATACGGTCGGAAAGTTATAGAGACATTTGTACCGGGAGGCTGCTGTGTTTGTATCTGATTGTCAATTACAAATAACTCACCTAGAGCGCATTCAACAGTATATTCCAAATGATCACCCAGATATGATGCCTTGAGAATAGTTCCGGGGATCCCGTCTTCTGTTCCGGATTGTTTCAAAAGGATTGACTGTGGTCGAATGGCAACCATAGACTCTCCTGGAGTCAATCCACGGTGAGGTAATTGTATCCGAATTCCTCTTATATCAACATTGGCGTGTGAACCATCGATATCAAGAATTGTTGACTTCACCAAATTAGCGTCACCGATAAAATCGGAAACAAACAAATTGACAGGTTCTTCATAAAGCTGCCTGGGTGCACCCTCTTGTGCAATCACCGCCTCGTTCATGACAATGATACGATCAGAAACTGCCAGCGCTTCTTCCTGATCATGAGTTACGTAAACTGTGGTCAAGCCCAGTTCCTGCTGCAGTTCACGAATTTCCTCACGAACTCTCCTTCGAAGCTTTGCATCAAGGTTTGATAGAGGTTCATCAAACAACAGCACTTCAGGTTCCAAGACCAGCGCACGTGCCACGGCCACACGCTGCTGCTGTCCGCCGGAAAGTTCACTGGGCAGGCGATCACCATATCCTGACAGTCCAACCAACTCCAGTCCGGTTTGTGCTTTCTCATGTACTTCGGGTTTTGGTAAACTGCTCATTGTAAGACCATACGAAACATTCTGCATCACGGTCATGTGCGGAAAAAGAGCGTATGACTGAAAGACCATGCTAACATCCCTTTCAGTTGCGGGAAGTTTTGTTACATCATTGTCGCCGATATAGACTTGTCCCTCAGTTACCATCTCAAGTCCTGCGATTAAGCGCAAAGTGGTTGTTTTTCCACACCCGGACGGACCAAGCAGAGTTACGAGCTGTCCTGTTTGGATTGAAAAGTTCAGGTCTCTTACTGCCTGTACTTCTCCAAATGCTTTAGTAACATTTTTGAATTCTACTGCAAATGAATTAGACATATTTTTTTAGTTTAAATTTTTGATGGCATCATAGCTAAAACTCAAAAGATTCTCGGCGTCCAAGTTCCCGTTTACCGACTGCAAGCTGTATCAGACCAATCGCCGCAAGCATAACCAGTATCAGCACGGATGAATAGGCGATTGCCAGTCCATAATCCCCAAACTCTACTCGACCAAGTATGTATGAGGTCGCCATGTCATAATCGGCGCTGACAAGAAAGATAACCGCGCTGATTGCTGTCATTGCCCTTACAAAGCTGAACACCAATGCCGCGACCAATGCAGGACGCAGCAGAGGCAGCAACACTCTCCGCAGAGTAGTGAATGACTTGGCCCCAAGTGTCAGAGAGGCTTCGTCCAGACTTGGATCAAGCTGACTCATCGCCGCAATCCCTGCACGGATTCCTGTGGGCATGTTCCTGAAAATAAAACAGACTACAAGAATAACACCGGTTCCGGTAATTTCTATAGGTGGAACGTTGAAAGCCAGAATGTAACCGACACCTATCACAGTCCCGGGAATGGCAAAACTGAGCATGGTCAAAAACTCAAAGATGTCTTTGCCCCAGAATTTTTGACGGACCAGAATATATGCCGTTAACAGACCTAAACCTGCAGTCAGTGGAGCCGAAATAGCAGAGATTTGCAGTGTCGTCCAGAAAGAGTTCCAGGCCGCTCCTTCCCATAAAAGTCCATATTGCTCAGACCAATGCAGGGAAAACTCCGCAATATAATGTTTGAGAGTGAAGTTGTGCTTGTAGCCCCATGTTTCCACGAACCCACCAAATATGATCATTCCATACACCACTAGACTCATTATTAAAAATGGAGCCGCCGTGAGATAAGCCATCCAGGCCACACGCTTTGGCAGCCTTACATGAACTCCTGCATCACCTTTTCCAGTGACAGTCGCATAGGATTTTTTGCCGAGCCAGCGTCGCTGCGCATAAAATGCTGTAAGTGTAAACATCAGTAAAACTATGGCTAGTACTGCTGCCATACCGGGATCACCCTGAGCCCCGACAATGGCAAAGAAAATTTGTGTTGAAAGAACTTCATATTGACCTCCCAGCACCAGAGGATTTCCAAAGTCGGCAAGGCTTTCGATGAAACCCAGCAAAAATGCATTAGCCAATCCCGGACGCATCAGCGGCAGGGAAACTGTCCAGAAAGTCTGCCAGCGCGAAGCCCTGAGAGTTTGAGAAGCTTCCTCCATTGAAGGACTGACCGCTTCCACAACACCGATTAACACCAGAAAAGCGATCGGTGTAAAGGCCAAAATCTGTGCTATTAGAATACCGGTAAGTCCGTATAGCCAGCGACTCGGAGGTATTCCAAATGCCCACTCAAGGAAAACATTTACTGCGCCAGCTCTCCCAAACAGAAGTATCAGTGCAAGGCCTATTACAAATGGCGGTGTGATGATGGGCAGCAGGGAGGCCGTGCGGACAAACCCCTTGGCCTGCATTCCTGTACGTGTGACCAGCAGAGCGAAGGCCAAACCAAGCACGGTAGTTGCCAAACCAACCAATACCCCCATCAATAGCGAGTTCCAGGCAACTCCGCAGCTTAGATTACTGCTGAAACAGTCCAGCCCCCAGATGCTGTGTGAAGTTATTTTTTCCAGAAACAGAGAGAAAACATAGTTACCCTCATCGTCCTGCAGAGAATTAATAAGGATGCGTCCTACCGGGAAAAAGACAAATATCGCAACAAGAACAATACAAAATCCTATTGAACCGCAAACAAAAACATCTCCCTTGATCGCTCCTCTTGCTGCCAAGCCTTGTGTGAACATGAACAGGAATCCGCCACAGACAAGCAAGGCCCCATATCCCATTCCGAATTGTTTTTGCTCCGTTGGTCCAAATACATCCCCGAGAAATTCCCAGCCCCAACCATGAAGGCCAAGAATAAAGCCCTGAGAAAGAGTAAAGGCAAAACCTAATCCTCCGGAGAATAACAATGTAAGCGCGTAACGCGGATCAGTCTTTGACCAGCTTAAAGCACTTAATGGAAGCAAAAGGAACAGAGCCACCGGCCAGAGCCACCAGCGGTCGTGCATCGTAATTTGCAGGATTCCGGGAGAGTATTCGTCAAACGTTGGATAGCCGTCCGTAACCCAGATGAAACTCCAGAAACCGTCGTATGCGGCATACCATGGCAGAATAAGAAATCCCAGCCAGGCGATACCGAGCCACAGCTTTAAGTTGAGGTTATCTTTACTGAAGATCCCCGGAAATCCAGGAGTGGTTTCCGGGGAGAATGAGGGGGTGGTCACCGAGGTAGAACCTTAACTTCAGCGTCCCACTTCTTCAGCAGACGCGTACGTTCAGCCTTGGAACCATACAAGGCGTGGTTATAGTCAATCAACTTGATGCTGCTGACATCCGGAGCTTCCGGAGGACTGACAGCATTTTTATTGGATGGCACCTGGTAAGACTTCACCTGTGCGGACATGCTCTGCACATCTGCAGTCAGCGCGAAATCAATAAATTTCCTAGCGCTTTCCAGATTGCGTGCACCCTTGATGATGCTGGCCGAGCCAATCTCGTATCCAGTCCCTTCACAGGGAGCTACCGCTTCAATGGGAAAGCCCTTCGTGGCCTGCTTCACAGCACCATGAACAAAGACTACTCCGATTGTAATCTCGCCGCGGGCAGAGGCTTTGATTCCCGCAGATCCCGACTTAGTGTACTGACTGATATTTTTGTGTAAACCCTTCATGTAATTGAAGCCTCCATCTTCACCAAAGAGCTGAACCATTGAAGCCAAAGTCGTGTAAGCAGTTCCGGATGTGCTCGGGTATGCCATCATAATCTCATCCTTATAGGCCGAATGCAGTAAATCATTCCAACACTTCGGCGCAGGCAGACCTTTCTTGGCCAGCAATTCCTTGTTGTAGCCATATCCCAAAGCACCCAGGTAAATGCCCACAGTCTTGCCGCCCGTCGCTGTGTGCGGGGTCTTCGCCCAGTCGTGCAGTTCGCTCAACTTAGGTGAGTTGTAGGGCTGTGATAAACCTTCCTCAGCAGCCTGAAGGTGAGGGTCTCCAGTTCCACCCCACCAGACATCGCCCTTGGGATTGGACTTCTCTGCCCGAATCTTGGTCAGAGTTTCCCCGGAGCTAGCTCTGGTCATAGCTACCCTGATTCCGGTACGCTTCTCGAATTCTTTTTTCATAAGCTCACACCACGGTATATCCGTGCTGCAATAATAAGTCAGCCTTCCTGCAGCAAATGAAGGCACAGCAACCATGAAAAACAGCATTGACAACAACGCCAAACGAATCATTTTCATATTTACTCCTTCTGAGAGGTTAAACAAAAAAGGGAATCTCACCATTAAGATTCCCTGGAAGCTGAATCATAAAATTTACAAAATATAATGTCAATTAAAAAATTAACATTAGTAAATTTTTCTAACAAAAATTTTTCAATCCATATAGTAGATGAAAGAATTTGTACGCAACCATGACCTTTTTGTTATTTCCAAAATGTCCCGGATAGGAACAGGTTACCAATACATTTGTTGCAGATTCGAATTGATCGCTTCCCAAATTCTGTCGAAATAACATCAAAACTTATCTGCTGGTGACTAAAGAATATACAGTGTCTTTTTCCAGTTGCACCTGATGCGGTTCAACTTCAATCATCACTGAACCGGGAATTGCATCAACGTGGATGTACAATTTGTTGCGATTCATTCTGTCAATCACGCCTCTCAATCCTGTAAGAGGTCCGTCCCGTACAAACACTGTATCGCCAACCACTAAATCTGTTCCATGAAAACAATCTCCCACATGTTTTTCCAAAATGCGAACATTTTCAACCTGTTCATCCGGCACCGGAGTTGGTCCTTTTCTGTTTTTGAGGATTTCAACCACTCCCGTAGTTTTCAAAATTTCCAGATGCTTTTCCGAATCCAGCAAGGCACGGAAAAACATGTATCCTTTAAAAATGGGTTTAGAAAGGACCTTCCTGCGGTCTTTGCGAATACTCAATGCCTGATAAGTAGGATTGAGCACTTCAAAATCTTTTTTGTGTAAACCCACCTGCACAAGCTGCTCCGCCTGTGAGCGCACTCTGATTACATACCAGCTTTCTTCTCTACTGTATTGCAATGATTTTTCTCTTCACTTGAAATTCTACGGTTTCACTTTATTTACACTATATCACTTTTGT
>LUQO01000068.1 GCA_001627865.1 SAR324 cluster bacterium REDSEA-S27_B3 | reverse complement strand
CCAGAAAAGACAAATGCAGCGGTTGTAAATTTTGGGACAGTTGCTGCTTCACGATTAATTCTTCAACCTGGTTGGAAATGGTCTGAGTGCATCAAGCCTGTAGTAGGGACTGAAAGCTGTCAAGCGGGGCACGTTGGTATGATTTTACAAGGAACCCTCAAAGTTGTTCATGATGATGGGTCAGAAATCACAGTTTCAGCTGGGGAAGCCTATTCTTTTGCTCCAGGGCATGATGGTTGGGTCGTCGGAGATGAAGAGGTGATAGGATATGAGTTTAACAATGCAGGTAAAGATTACGCTGTTTGGAAGAGCGGCGAATAAACTTCTATACGTTTTGATAATTTAACCAGCCAGATCCAGGGCCTGAGATGCTTTTTCTGATTATGAAAGCACTTATTAGCATCTCAGGCCCATTCTCACCAACAAGACTCACAAGCTGAGCATTTAGTGCTTCCATAGATTTCTCTTTGACTATTTCATGTCTATCAACTGGCCTAAACCCAGCTCTATCCAAAAGATCGCGGGTTGCACCTAAACGTACACTCTCACTTTCAGCATTCTCTGCAAGGTCAGTCAGTATATTCAATGCCCTAGGTGCAATTTCAGCAAAGTTCCGGTGTAACTCCTCAGTTATTTCATCTGCACATTCCCTCCGGAGCTTACAAGCCTGATTTCTGAGTGTATGCGTGTCTTTGTATCCAGCCTTCTTTGCTGCTTCCAAGTGGTCTCCAGAGCGTACATACTCCTCAACAAATACCTGTCTTTGATTAGTTAAGTCTGTCTTTGACAAATATCTTTTATTGCTTCAGGTTAATCATATTAAATAAGGCATAGAGTACACTATTCTTGTTGTAAGGTAATGAACTAATTGTTGAAGTCACCGTGTCTCCCTTTGCCATTTTTAAACTGAGAAGCCCCATTTAGTCCTTCTTTACGTAGTTCTGGTAGACTGTTCTTCCACTCCTGAATTAAACCCTCACTTACCGAAAGTCCATGCTGACTTATGGTCGAGCGTCTGTCGGCACGAAGACAGCTTTGCGGAAAACGGGCAATTTGGTGGGCGATTTCTTCTGCTTTATCACGTGACTTCCCATTTTCGACAACATATTCACAAAGTCCAATCTTCATGCATTCTTCAGCAGGAACCTTGCGTCCTGTGAGTATAATTTCCAGTGCACGACCCTGACCGACTAGACGTGGTAACCGAACTGTGCCACCATCAATCAAAGGAATTCCCCAGCGACGGCAATATACACCAAAATAAGCACTTTGTTCCATTACCCTGAAATCACACCAGAGTGCGAGTTCCATTCCACCTGCTACCGCAGGGCCTGCAACAGCAGCAATCACTGGTTTGTCCAGTTCCAGTCGGCTTGGACCCATCGCTCCTCTGGGAGGATTACCATGTTCAGGAAAATCCAATTCACCTAGTGGACGGTCTCCTTCTAGTGAAGCAGCATTCTTCAAGTCCCATCCTGCGCAGAAGGCTCCTCCCTCACCCCAAAAAACTGCGACCGAAGCACTTTCATCTTTTTCAAACTCAAGAAAAGCTTCCTGTAAGGCATCAGCACTTTTGGGGTTCATGGCATTGCGTGCTTCCTGACGTGACAGGATCACTGTCCAGACGCTTTCGGATTTTTCAATTCTAACTGTCATGAGTTCTCTATATTTAAGGCTCTAGGTATGCATGGGATTTGTTGGTTTTTAAGAACTAACAGTTTGATTCCCAGACACGTCGGTGTTAGTTTAAACTTTTCAACAATTCTGGTCTTACCACCCAAGCCACACTCCATATTTCATTTTCATCTCGCTCCAAGCAGACAACCGTTCCCGGTGTGAAAGATACAACACCGATATCCTCATTACCAGTAATTAGATGAGCCACCAGTTTCCCAACAAACGGGAGATGCCCAACAAACATTGTGTCCTTACTTAGATTCTGGATTTCTTTTACCACTGGCACAACAGGGTCAAGGGGCGCAATCCCATCTCGCTCATCAAAATGTCCATCTCCTATCAGACACTCTCTGAAAAGCTCTGCAGTTTCCCATGCCCGCTTCTTACCGCTGTGGAAGATCCATTCAACCTGAACGCTGCCTCTTATTAAAAACGCAGCCACATTCGCAACGTCCTGTTTTCCACTCTCACTCAGTCCCCGCTCCGGATCCACCTCCTTTGGTAGCGCATTACCATGTTGCACAATGAACAATCTCATACTAGTAAATCGTCAATCTTTAAAATCTGTTTGGTCAATTTGCATTTAGTTTTTTTTAAGTTTAAAAACCTAATTTCTACCCCGTGTAGGTTGATGGGATGTTATATATAGAGCTTGATGCCCGTATTGTGGCCCCACCCCCCTTCATTGCTCTTTCAGACCTTGTCTCTGGCCTGTTACCTCCAGCGGTAACCAAGCAGGATGCGTGTTCCTTCTACCTTCTGGTCAAGCATGTCGTTAAATTCAAAAGTACCGCTTTGCTCGCTGTTGGCAACAAACATCCAACCAGATTCCAACTCAAACCCTAAGCTGTAGCCGCTACCTCCAGTTTGCGCAATGCCAGAGTAGGAACTCAGCGATTCAGCCCACAAAAGGTAATATTGTCCTCCATGAATACCAAGGAAGAAAGGACCGAACCAGGCTCTCAACTCAGCTCCAATGAGGACGCCAGTTTTGTAGTACTCTTGTTTGGGATTTGGAGGTAGCTCCGCCCTGCCGCCGTTCTCGGTGCTAAAAACTGAAAATGAAAAGGATTGCCCCAGTGACCACTGGTAATCTACTGCATCACTTAAAATGGATGTGGTCTGGTAATCATTGCCTGTATTCGCATCCAACGGTTTCAAAGGACCGTTGCCCAGGGCTAATCCCCAGCCTTCGCCTGGGCCAGCCTGAAGCACATGGGGTAAGAAAGTCAGGAAAATACATAGGAACAGAACAGGAAGGGCAATAGTTTTGAATTTCATCGCTCATCTCGTTTGGGAAAGATCATCGTAATTCACCACGATTTATTGAACCATTTCGACATTCTTCAAAAGATGCTTAAAACGATCTGTAAGGAAATATTTACTTTGTGGCTTAAATGTTACTCTGATTGGTGTTTAGTTACAATCCAGAACGCTTAAACTCTGCTTACGCTACGTCTCACGGAAGATTCGGCAAAACAGTAGATGATTAGACAGTTCATTTACGACAACATTCAAAAAATGCTTAAAACGCTTTCTAAGGAAAATATCGTTATTTGCTCAATGGTTTATGATAATTAACTGTTTGATGTAATAAAGATCGATTTGACTGCAATTAAGGTACTGTCTTGGTTCCCTGTCATTTGTGGTTGCCATGTCGTATTGTAAGAGCAGGTGTGTAAATGAAAAAGGGGAGGAAAAATTAATAAATTAAATCTGAATTCAAAAAAGCGACTTTGGGTATTAATTATAATTTACATCCTTTTTATTTATGTCAGCCTGCCATTTTTCCCTGCTTTCATCAAAGTTCTGAGTACAATTATTTCAAAAGAATTATTAAATCTTCTTTCATTGTCAATGAGTATTTCATTTTTCCTGCTGCTTACTCTATGGATCTATATTAAAAAATACAAAGCAACGCAGTTTCTGCTAATTATATCTCCCCTTATGTTATTGACTTATCTTTCGCTCAGTTTGGATGTCTGGGTTGAGCGGATACACTTTATCGAATACGCAGTACTCGGCCTTTTAATTTCACGTGCAGTTGATGTTAGAACTTTGCCTGGAATCATTTTTACAGGCTGTTTGATTACATTGATCGGAGCAGTTGATGAAATCATCCAGTGGTTTCTGCCAAACAGGGTTGGAGACATGCGAGACGTCTTCATGAATTCGGTCGGAGGTCTTTCTGGTCTCTGGCTGGGAAGGTTCTTATTCTGGGAAAAACAATTTTTGAAAAGTAATTCATAAACAGCACTGAAAACAGCTCTATCTTTAAACTCATTGATAATATGAACAGCATACTCAAACATTTATCCGCAATCAGCCTTACTCTACTGTTTTCCCTTGGCCAGGGATTTTCAGCAGAACTGGTGATAGGTTTCGGTTCATGTCTTGATCAGGATCAACCGCAGCCGATCTGGAAGGAAATTAAAGCCCAAAATCCTGAAGTATTCATCATGCTGGGTGACAATGTTTACGGAGATACTAATGGAAATATCAATAATCTTGAAAGGGCTTATCAAAAACAAGCCAAGGCCTTCAAAAAAGCAGGACTGGACTTTCCCTTCCTGGCAATCTGGGATGATCATGATTATGGAAAAAATGATGGAGGTGTTGAATACAGGCTGAAGGATGAATCGCAAAAACTTTTCCTCAAATTCTGGGATATACCTGAAGCTGACAGACGCCAACATAACCATGGTATTTATTTTGAGAAAATCATTTATTCAAAAGAAGGTGCTGTGCAGATTCTAATGCTGGATACACGATATTTCCGGTCCCCGCTGAAGCGAATTCCAATACACAAAATAAGCAGCCTTGGACGTTATGAGCCGGATTACAATCCGGCTAAAACTATGTTGGGCCAGGTCCAATGGAAATGGCTTACGAGGGCTTTGAAGAAAGAAGTGGATTTAAGGGTATTAGGCACTTCAATCCAGTTTCTTGCAGAAGGTCATGGCTGGGAGCGCTGGGGGAATCTGCCTCTTGAACGTCAGAGACTTCTGAATCTGCTTGCTGAAAACTCAAAAAGCAATTTGATTGTAATTAGCGGTGACAGGCACCTTGGGGGGTTATACAGTCTTCGAACAAAAGAAGGTATTGAAATATTAGAAATAACTTCAAGCTCAATGAATAAACCGGGCAGGAATACCAATGAACCTGGTCCGCTGAGGATAGGAGAAATGTACGCTGGTGAAAATTTTGGTCTTATCAGAATCAATTTCCAAAGGAAAAGAGCAAAAATTGAATTGCATGGACTTGACGAAGGAGTGGTACTTTCTAAAACACTCCATTTTGACAAACCTGTTTTAAACGGTGAGGGAATATATAATTAACTTCCGGAGTGTTAAAATGATTTAGGTTGGGGTAATATGGATCGAATTTGTATTGGTGGCGGGGGAAGGATTTGAACCTTCGACCTTCGGGTTATGAGCCCGACGAGCTACC
>LUQO01000067.1 GCA_001627865.1 SAR324 cluster bacterium REDSEA-S27_B3 | reverse complement strand
TAATCATGCTTAAATCATTACAATTTTACTCCACAATGTGGACAAAACGTTTTATCTTTTTGCATTTCATCAGAAAAACCGGAAGCAAGTAAACCTGCCGGTAAGGCAAAAAGGCCAATGCCAAATATTGCTGATATTGAACCTAAAATTTTTCCTATAGAGGTTACTGGAAAAATGTCTCCATAACCAACTGTTGTCAAAGTGGCAACCGCCCACCACATCGCTGAAGGTATGCTGGAAAACTTGTCCGGCTGGGTTTCATTTTCAGCAAAAAATACTCCAGTGGAGCATATTAATAAGAGGCTGAACATCAAGATTAATGAAGAAATCAATTCTGATCTTTTTTTAAAGATTGTATTGGTTATTATGTGAAAAGTATTTGAATGATGAAAATGTTTTGTCATCTTAAGTACTCTTAAAAATCTTAATATTCTAAGAATTCTTGCATCAGCGATCATGAAGGTTAAGTAGAAAGGCGCAATTGCGATGAAATCAATCAAGGCCATTGGAGAAAAAAAATATTTTATTCTGCCGATAAACGGATGCCGGTAGGCTTCAACAGTTACACACGACCATATCCTCAGAAAATATTCAGCACTGAAGATTATTATCGATACTGTTTCAAAATATCTGAAAAATGTTTTATATTCTGCAAAAAAACTTTTCTCAGTTTCAAGTATTATTGCCAAAACATTCAAACCAATTAATATTGAAATAAAATAGTCGAATATTTTACTTTGCTGGTCGTTCTCCTTGCTTATTTCAAGTATTTCCCAAATCCTCTGTTTTTTCATTTTCTTTTCTCCTTATAATAATGCTTGTGAAACCTTTGTTTTTCAGTAAACATGTCAGACTTGTTAAAGTAGTAAAAGCGTTGTATTTCCGGAAATTACATGCTTCACATTATCTGCGGATTCATCCATACAGCTCAAGTTGATAAGTTTAATAGGGAATATTTGTGAATAAATTATTTGGATAAAAGAATAAAGATGCAGATTTGTTTATCTTACTTCTTTCTTTTCAAAGCATATAAATGATTGATCCGGCAAAATTACGGCTCTTCTATATTAATTTTGGTCATTTCACTGACCACATGCTGATGTTGATCTTTGCAAAGGCTGCATTCAATGCAGGAATTGACTTCGGAATCGGTAAAGATTTGGCTTATGCTGAAATGATTCCTTATGGAATCCCCTCACTGATCCTTTTCGGGGCATGTGCTCCGCTCGCGGCATATTTTGCTGACAAATGGAATCGCAGCGGCATGCTGACAGTATTTTTTTTCGGAATCGGATTTGCCGCGATTCTGACCGGATTTGCCCAAAGCCTTTTGCAGATTGGATTAGGACTGGCATTAATAGGAATCTTTGCCTCAATTTACCATCCTGTAGGCATAGCAATGCTGATTGAGGGAGGAGGCAAAGTTGGCTGGCGTCTCGGCATGAATGGTGTCTGGGGCAACATGGGTGTTGCAGGAGCGCCATTGGTAACCGGTTTTTTGCTTGCCCAGTATGACTGGCGGATGGCTTTTATTATTCCGGGATCAATGAAGTAACGGTGTCAAATCTACTACCACAGACCAAAATAAAAAGGAGCAGGTTGGGTTTTCCCCAGGCTGGCAGAGGGCCTTGGTTTCCCTGGCATTAGTTACAGCAGCAGGAGGATTTGTTTTTGGAGGCATGACATTTCTCATACCAAGATTGTTCGATGTCCGCATGCAGGGAGTTTCTGCAGATATAGCTGTGACAGGCACTTTAGCTGCTTCAATATATGCGGTGGCAGCATTCGCGCAGCTTGTGGTTGGTAGAGCGATCGACAAACGAAGTATTAAACCTGTATTAATTTTCGTTGCCTGCGGACAGCCGGTATTCCTCTTCCTGATGGCTGTTCATTCGGATTTCAGCCTTTATGCGGTTTCACTGCTTGCTATGGGATTTGTGTTTGGTCAGATTCCAATAACTGATGCTGTTTTATCACAATATGTTCCTGATCAGTGGAGGACGAAGGCACTTTCAGTAAAGTTTCTTTTGAATCTGGTGATAGGAGCGGCAGCGCTGATAACCGCACGATACCTGCTGTCGGCTGGAACAGGATTTGAGCCAGTTATGCAGGCGCTTGCTATTTCGTCATGTATTGTTGTTGGAGCGGCATTTTTATTGCCGAAACGTGTTTAAAAAGGAGTTTGCCTTAATTCAATTCACATCGATCAAATTACATGGTGGAATTGTCAGCTGCCTCTGATTTGATTAAATCCGCGATTCTCCTGCGATAAGCAATTGAGCCTTTGTCAATGGAGATATGAACAGGATTTTGATTTTGCAGATGATCCTCCTGTTCCTGAATGGCCTCTAAAATCTGTTTGTCTTCAGCAAACGCAACTTTGAACATTGAATTGATTTTTGACGAGGCAGTTTCGTCACCCACTGCAACATTTCTTAAATGCATCCAACGGTCTATCGTGCGGTTGCTGCTGACAGGTGTCAGGAAATGCAAAGCAAAAAGTTGTGTGCCCAGATGACGTTGATTTTCTTCAATTTGTTCTTTTGAATCAGCGCTGCCAAAATCAATCACGGCAATACTCGGAGGATATAAATAATAATAATGCCAGCGGTCAACATTGGTTTTATATCCGGGAAACTCCTTAAAGAATCCAATCGGAGGGCTGTCACGAATCCAGCGCCACGCAACAATTGCATCTCCGGACGTGTCAAAATGCACCGGAACATCTTCACTGGCTGAGCTTCCAAGTGTAGTGGGATGCACAAAACTCACATGTGCAGGATCAACAAGATTTTCTGCAACATTGAGATAATTTGAAGTCAAATGTATTGCATCACCCTGATGTGCTTCCCATCCCGCTTGGGCAAATTGAGGCATGTCAAAAATTTCGGATGTATCAGCCAATGACTTATCTCCCATCCAGATCCAGACTATATCGTGCTGCTCAAAAACAGGATAAGTACGGACTTTGAGTGTTTTTTGAATTTTCTTCTGACCGGGGATGCGTACACAATGTCCTTCACAGTTATATGTTACTCCATGATATCCGCATTGTAAGTTGTCCCCAATAAGCTTTCCCATTGAAAGAGGGAGAAACCGGTGAGGACAGCGGTCTTCCATGGCAATGACCCTACCTTTGGAAGTACGATAAATGACGATGTTGTCTTCAAGTATTTTTACAGCGCTCAGGTCATTCGCAAATTCAGATGACCATCCTGCTACATACCACGCGTTTCGGACATATTCCATTTGATTCAATCAATTATTTTGAGGCGGTGTGTAATGTAATTATAAACACAAAATCGGTTTTGTTCTGACATCCAATTATATAGCATGACAATCATCTTTTCAAAATAGTCTGAAATTATGAGTGTATTATGTCTCAAGGAAACTCTATCTGGATTAAGAAAATCACAGGTTATGTGAAAATAATAATACTTTTGTAATTCAAAATCATAGTGCTATAATTGCTGCTCTAGAACTTTGTGCATGAAGACATAGTACTGTTAACAATATTCTAAGTGTGAGTTTTTTTCATTTAATAAAATGTTCATTCAGTGAAACTCCCAAACCGATCTGCCTGCTCAAACATAAAACAAAATGGATGACCTTAAAAAGATAATACGAACAATACCTGACTTCCCGAAACCGGGAATTCTATTCCGTGACATAACAACCCTGCTGGCTGATCCACAGGCATTTAATACTGTAATTGACCGTTTTGTGGAACATTATGAACACGAGCAAATTGAACTTGTGGTAGGAATAGAATCACGCGGTTTCATCATCGGCGCACCATTGGCTTTGCGTTTAGGCAAGGGATTTATACCTGTCCGTAAAGCAGGAAAACTTCCCGGGCCCACACACGGTGTTGAATATGATCTGGAATACGGTACTGACCTGGTGGAAGTACACCAGGACGCGATTCAGGCCGGAAGCAAAGTATTAATGGTCGATGATTTGCTGGCAACAGGAGGTACTATGGAAGGCAGCGCGAAACTGATTGAAAAAGCAGGAGGAAACATCGTCGGTTATGCCTTTGTAATTGAATTGGTTGACTTAAAAGGGAGGCATCGCCTGGATCATCCGGTTTATTCTCTGGTGACTTTTGAGGGTGACTGAGGCATTCAAACACAATTCATTTTGTAACCATTTTTCTTAGCAGGAATCAACATGAAAGCAGGCATTATCGGCGGCAGCGGTCTTTATAATCTTGATGAACTGGAGAAGGTGGAAAAAGTCCAACTTGATACTCCTTTTGGGGAACCTTCATCAGATTTTCTGACAGGAGAAGTGCATGGAATTCAGGCAGTATTCCTTCCCCGCCATGGGGTCGGCCATGTACTGCTGCCCACAGAAATTCCTTTTCGCGCAAACATCTGGGGCATGAAAAAACTTGGGGTTACACACTTGATTTCAGTGGGAGCTGTCGGCAGCCTCAAGGAAGAGATTCAGCCCGGACACATGGTTTTTCCGGATCAGTTCATTGATCTTACCCGTCACAGGACATCAACATTTTTTGGCAACGGAGTTGTGGCCCATGTACAGTTCGGTGATCCCGTATGTCCTGAGCTGTCTGAGAAACTGGTGGAAGCTGCTAATACGGTGGGTGCAACAACACATGTTGGAGGGACATACATCTGCATGGAGGGTCCGGCTTTTTCCTCACGTGCGGAATCACTGCTTTACCGCAAGTGGGGAGCCGACGTGATTGGGATGACCAACGCCCAGGAAGCCAAGCTTGCAAGAGAAGCAGAAATGGCTTTTGCCTCAATTGCCCTTGCTACCGACTACGATTGCTGGCATGTTTCCGAAGCTGAAGTCAATGTTGAGGATATCATCAAGGTTATGCATGATAACGTGGAAACTGCCCGCAGAATACTTGTTGAAACACTGCGAAATCTTTCCCCGGATTTTCCCAATTCCCAGCAGGATGCCCTCAAATTTGCCCTGATCACCGACAAGTCCAAAATCCCACAAAAAACCAGAAGTGACCTGGATTTGTTTTTGGGACGCTACCTCAACTAACAACTACAAATCACAAAATCAGAATTTCAGCTCCATCAAATAATCAGGAAGTAGAGCAAGCTTTGTTGCTGCTCATAATTCAGCAATGATGCATCTTATGAGTTTCCACATCAATACCTGATTAATTCTTACAGTACAATTAAGATTCTGAAAGTATTCCCTTCCATTCTCTGGCGCATTGTGCTGCAGTAAGAAACACAGCTTCTTTGGATATAAACCAGTCAATCAGATGGTCAATCTGTTCAAGACAATAATCCCCACATCCTTTAACAAGAAATGGGTCAGGATAAACTCCACCCTCACCAAAATGAATTACACCCTCCGGCATTTCCCAAAATTCCCAGGGATGCAGATAAAAACATAAGACAACCGGTTTTTGACTTTGATCATTCTTTTCTATGTAACTTATGAATGATTCAATGTGTGGGATTAATGCTTCAGCGGACTTTGTGCGGTAGAGAGGCCATGGATCCTTATCACGTCCGTATGGGTCTTTAGACTCCACCCCCATGTCTGCAAACTGCACAATTTCAATCAGATTTAAACTACCCTCATTTAACCAGCTTTCCTGGCTGGGATGATAAGGAAACAGCTGTTTGTTGTAATAATACATTGGATATGTGGCATCACATTCATATCCCAATGACTCCAGTGCGTTAGTGACTTCAGTTCCGCCAAACAGTCTTGGACAACGCCAGGAAACTACTTTTTCACCAATTATGTCTTCTATAATATTTGTGGCTTTTTCAATTCTGGGATGTACTTCTTCCGGCAATAATGGATACACCCCCGGAATTTCAAATAAACTGTCTCCAATTGTTTCATGATAAAGCGAGTGGGCACCAATCTCATGACCTGCAGATTTCATTTCGCGAACAATTTCCGGGAATCGTCTGGATGTGTCTGCTACCCAGAATCCTGTCACTTGTATTGATCTTTTAGCCAAAAGTTCCAGAATCAAAGGAGTGCCCTTTGTTACACCTTCATAAAAAGTGGTCCAGCTTCCTATATCTGTTTCCATGTCTATTCCGATGACAACTTGTATCTCTCTCATTTTGAAAAACCTTGTTTATAATTAATTCAGATTTCTATTCTATAATTAATTCTCATTCATAGTTTGCGATAATGATCCATGTGTTTCCATATCATTACTAATTAAAAATGATTCCCAAGATGCTATACTTTATTCCATGGTTATTAATCGGTCAAGTAATCAGTCGTTGATCAATTGATGCAGCAAAGAATTGCCGATAAGCTAATACCTGATGCAGGAAGGTTAATTATTCTGACAACTTAGTCCATGAATTGACTAATCAGAGTTTTGTCCTGCCTGAAATTGTCTCTTGATTCATTGCAAGTTTCTTATTAATATCTACTGATATGTGTGCTGATTCCTTTGTATTTGTCATGATTCAACCTCATAATACACCTGTCAATTTCTACAATTGTTCTTGTTTACTTTCAGGCATGTATTATCTTAAAAAAATGAAATATTATAATGGATAATAAAGACAAAAATTCTGTTCAACAAAAACCTGAAGAACCAATTAGGCCAGATAAGGAGCATTCAAGACACATTTACAGACAAATGCTCACGATTCGTAAATTTGAAGAAAATGTGAACCAGCTTTACACTTCCGCAAAGATGCCGGGTTTGTCACATCTCAGTATTGGTCAGGAAGCAGTTGCTGTAGGAGTATGCGAGGCATTGAGAAGTGATGACTACATAACAAGCACTCATCGGGGACATGGTCACTGCCTGGCAAAAGGAGCAAAAACAAATTTGATGTTCGCGGAATTATTAGGCAAGGCTTCAGGATACTGCAGGGGTAAAGGAGGTTCAATGCATATTGCAGATCAGGATTCAGGGAATCTTGGAGCAAATGCAATTGTAGGCGGCAGTGCCGGTATAGCTACAGGTGCTGCGCTTTCCGCAAAAATGAGAGGAACAGATCAGGTTGCAGTTTGTTTTTTTGGTGATGGGGCACTTGGACAGGGAATAATATACGAAGTTATGAACATGGCATCCTTATGGAATCTGCCTGTTATTTATGTATGCGAGAATAATCTTTACACAGAGTATACTCATTATACTGAAACAACTGCCGGTGATATAACTGCAAGAGCAAAAGCATTTCATATTCACGCTGAAGAAATTGCAGGACAGGATATCCGCCAGGTTTATTCAACATCTGTTGAATTGGTGGAAAGAGCACGTTCAGGAAAGGGCCCTTCTTTTCTATTATGCAATACTTACAGATATTTTGGGCACCATGTAGGTGATATTAACAGGGCATACTACAGGTCCAAAGAAGAAGAAAATGAATGGAAAACAAATCGGGATCCATTGATAATTTTCGCAAAGTGGATGACCAACAATGAAATCACTGATGAATCCGGAATTGATCTGATTGAATCAGAGGTTCAGTCAGAAATTGAAGATTCTGTAAAGTTTGCACTGGATGCTCCTTACCCTGATCCGGAGGAAGTTAATAAACATGTCTATGCCTGAATTAACAGATAGAGTAATTACATTTTCACAGGCAGTAAATGAAGCTTTAGCTGAAGAAATGCGCCGTGATAAAACTGTTTTCATTATAGGTGAAGATGTTGCAGAAGCAGGAACGCCTTTCAAAGTTTTGTCTGGTTTGGTTGAGGAGTTCGGGACTGAGCGTGTACTTGATTCTCCAATCTCTGAGTCTGGTTTCACAGGGATTGGAGTTGGGGCAGCCATGACAGGTATGAGACCAGTTGTTGATATCATGTTTGGAGACTTCATGACAATATCCATGGACCAAATCGCAAACCAGGCAGCAAAAATACACTATATGTCCGGAGGTAAATTAAAGGTACCGCTGGTAGTACGCACAAACCTTGGTGCCTCTAGAAGATCTGCAGCACAGCACAGTCAAAGCCTGCACGTCTGGCTAAGTCATATACCGGGTTTGCAAGTAGCCTTGCCATCCACACCCTATGACGCAAAAGGGTTGTTAAAAACAGCTATAAGGGAAGATAATCCTGTTATTATTTTTGAAGATAAAATGATGCTGCAGGACAAGGGAAATGTTCCGGAAGAAGATTACACCATTCCCTTTGGAGTTGCAGATATTAAGAGAGAGGGATCAGATATTACCCTGATTGGCACCAGCAGCATGGTCCAGGTTGCACTTGAAGCAGCAGATCAACTGGAACAACTGAATATTAGTGCGGAGGTGATAGATCCTCGTACAATAATGCCTTTGGACAAAAAAACCCTGATCGACTCCGCCATTAAAACAAGCAGAGTGATTGTCATTGATGAAGGATATGACAGTTATGGAGTTACAGCTGAGATTGCTTCCGTTATTGCGGAAGGAGCATTCTACCATCTTGAAGCACCGGTGAAACGCATCGGAGCAATGGATGTACCCATACCATTCTCTCCTGTACTTGAAGATTTAACTGTTCCTAATCCAGCAATGGTGGTGGAAAAGGCGAAAACTCTTTTTTCCGGAATATGAAGAAATTGGAATCCTGAATATTATGTTACAGATTATGAATCCGCATCTTTCAACAAAATATTAATAATAGCTTTAAGACAAAGGAGAATAAATTGGCAACCGAAATAATCATGCCCGCCTTAAGTCCGGGCCAGGAAACAGGAATTTTTTTAGAATGGTTAAAGCAGGAAGGTGACTCTATTGAGAAAGGGGAACCTTTAATGGAAGTTGAAACTGATAAAGCAAATGTTGAAGTAGAGGCACCAGCAGAAGGAACTTTGTCAAATATTTCTGTAAAACCAGGTGATGAAATTCAAGTTGGTGAAGTCATTGCCCTGATATTGGAAGACGGTGAATATGCACCAGCATCCCTTGAATCTGTCGAAAAAAACGAGACTCAGTCGATTGAAAAAGCTGCACCACAGCAAACACAGAAATCTGATTCCTCAGAATCTTCAGAGAATTGCCCCACAAAGAAAATTGCTGCATCTCCTAAAATTAAGCAATATGCAAAAAAAGAAGGAATTGACTTGACTGCAATAAAGGGAAGTGGTCCTAGTGGCGCCATCCTGATGGAAGATGTTCAAGCAGTCCAATCTCAGCAAGAAACAGGCGTAAATGATTTCTCTGTTAGTAAAGGCTGGCAGTTAATGGCAGACCGTCTTAAAGAAAGTTGGACCAGCGCCCCTCATTTCAGTCTCATTCGTAATTTAGATGCCGGCAGCATGGTGGCCTATAAAAATCAAATACAGGCAAACATTGCAAAAAAAGTGACTTACACAGATTTGCTGGTACAATTGGCAGCTGTTTCTCTGAAGGAACATCCGCGAGTTAATGCATCATTGATAGACAATAGAATAGTTAATAATTCTGAAATAAACATAGGGGTTGCGGTTGCTACTGAAGACGGACTTATTGTTCCGGTAATACATAAAGTAGATGAACTTAGCCTGGAAGAAATAACAGAGCTGAGAGCAGATCTTGTAGCACGAACCCAGCAAGGAAAGTTACGGTCAGGGGAAATGGATTCAGGCACTTTCACTATCAGTAACCTGGGTATGCTTGGGGTTGACTCTTTCAACGCAATCATTAATCCTCCACAATCCGCAATTCTCGCGGTTGGAAAACTTACAGATCAGGTTGTGCCTATGGACGGTCAGGCAGTAATCAGACCAATGCTTTCAGTAAACGCATCCTTCGACCATCGTGTTGTTGATGGCGCTCGAGGTGCCATGTTTATGCAAACGCTGTCAAATCTGATTGAAAATTTGAGTTAAATATGATAGAAAAATCTTTATACACCTTCATCTTTTCAGGAAAACATTATGTCAAAATTAAGCCGGACGGAACCTTTTCAAATTAAACCAGATGACATTAACACAAACTGGGAATGGGATAAAGTAATCCCTGCGCCCGGACCAATGGCCATAGATTTTGAGGAGCGTGTTGATTTCCGCAGACTCCATAAATACCGACTTGGACGTGCGCAGAAAGCACTCGCAGAATCAGATCTTGGCGCCATTTTATGTTTTGACAATAACAACATCCGCTACCTTACCAGCTGTGTTATCGGTGAATGGGCAAGAGACAAAATATGCCGTTACGCGTTACTTACAGGGAATTCAAATCCTTATCTATGGGATTTTGGTTCTGCTGCTGCTCATCATCGCCTTTACGCCCCTTGGCTGGAAAATGACCATTGTCGTGCAGGAATGCTTGGATTGCGTGGTTCAGTGAACGCGGACGCGGGGCTTTTCAAAAGAGCAGCACAGGAGATTGTTGAGCTGCTGAAAAAAGATGGTGTTGCGGATATGCCCATAGGGGTGGACATTGTGGAACCGCCCATGCTTTTTGCTCTTCAGGAAGAAGGCCTGGATGTGCGTGATGTTCAGCAGGTTATGCTTAACGCACGTCAAATCAAGAGTATGGATGAAATCGTGCTGTTGAATATGTCTGCTTCGATAGTGGACGGCGTTTACCAGTTAATTGCAGAAAACCTCAAACCTGGTATGCGAGAAAATCAACTCGTTGCTTTAGCCAACAAATTTCTTTATGACAATGGTTCTGACGATGTGGAAGCGATCAATGCTGTTTCCGGGGAACGCTGCAGTCCTCATCCGCACAATTTTACTGACAGAATGTACCGACCCGGAGACCAGGCATTTTTCGACGTGATCCAGTCCTACATGGGCTATCGAACATGTTATTATAGAACCCTGAATGTGGGAAGCTACACTCCATCCCAGAAAGAAGCATACCAGAAAGCACGAGAGTGGATCGATAATGCTATTGATCTGGTCAAACCAGGATTAACCACCGATAAAATTGCAGAAGTCTGGCCAAAAGCAGAAGAGTTTGGATTTGCATCTGAAATGGAAGCATTTGGACTTCAGTTTGGACACGGACTCGGACTGGCACTGCATGAGCGCCCAATAATCAGCCGCCTTGTTTCTCTTGACAACCCTTTTGAACTGAAAGAGGGAATGGTATTCGCTCTTGAAACATATTGCCCTGCAGAAGACGGAAACGGTGCGGCACGGATAGAAGAAGAGGTTGTTGTCACAGCAGACGGATGCAAAGTAATAACACTGTTCCCGTCCAAGGAATTGTTTGTCGCAAACGCTTACTGATTGCTTTTACAGGAAAAAATATGCCTTATTACACCTATGAATCTTTGGTCAATAAGGACCTGAGATTCGAGATCAAACAAAGTATTCATGATGCTCCATTGGAATACCATCCTGAATCCGGAGAACCCATCAAAAAAACCATTACTGCGGCAGCAATTCGCCTGTCTGGCCTCAAGCGCAGTGCTGTAGTGAATAAATTAAGCCCCGCTGCTACAGCCTGCGGCTGTGCTTCAAATGCGGCTCTTGCAGCATCTGTGCTTCGAAACAGCTCTGTCACACCATCCTACAACGGGCAAAAAAATAATCAACTAAAGAACAAAAAAAGTCATCATTACAATTCACATGGCAAGTCAGGCCACTGTTCTTCAGGGCACAATTAAAATTTCGACTACAGTTTCATCAAGAGAAAGCAAGTAATCCTGCACTAATCTCATTTGAATCATAATTTCTTTTCAAGTTTCGCTTTAATTTTTCATGTACTAAGATATAAAAATTATGGAATCCTTTAATCATGACCTGACTGAAGATCAACGTTTAATGAAACAAAGCTGCCGTGATTTCATTGATCGGGTAGTAACTCCCTTCCTGAGACAGGATTGGCAGCGTGAGTGGAACATGAATCCTGATCTGCGTCTTCCTGAAGAAATCCTGAAGGCGGCAGATGAAATTTCTATCCGGACTCTTGGCGTACCTGAAAAGTATGGCGGTATTGAGTTGGATTCAAACACCGAAATCCGGAGTTTTGCCATAATCTCAGAAGAAATTGCTCGTGGAGATTCCGGACTTGCGGATAAACTGGTCCAGAACTGGAAAGTTGCAGTGCTGCTGAGAAATCTTGCTCCGGTACATCTTCAGCAAAAATGGTTTACACGACTTGTGGAAGACCATACTTTTCTTCTGGCCCACTGCCTTACTGAGCCAAAAGGCGCTTCAGATCGTTGGCTGCCTTATAATGTGCCTGAAGCAGCAATGGACTCCTTGGCAAAACGAGTTGATGGAGGCTGGAGCATAAACGGACTAAAGCAATTTATCAGCAACGGCTTTGACGCAGGTCTGTATGTAGTTTACGCCAATACCAAACCCGGTTCCGGAATGCTGGAAGGAACATCTAGTTTTCTAGTACCAAGGGATACTCCAGGACTTGAAGTTGTCCGCTGTAACGAAACCATCGGATGCCGGTTTATGAATAACGGAGAAATCTATTTTTCCGATTGCTTTGTTCCGGATGATCACCTGCTCTGTGAAGGAGAAGCTCTTTCCAAGGCCGCTGTCTATTTTCGACCTGGAAAAATTATTCAGGCTGCAAAGAATCTGGGCGTTGGAGTTGCGGCGTTTGAGAAAACATCTGCATTTGTGCAAAGCTATGAGAGGGGCGGTAAACTGCTGATCAAGCACCAGTCTGTTGCATCAAGGATTGCAGATATGGCAACACGCATTGCAGCCGTACGTTCACTGCTAAATCAGGCAGCTCTTGCCGTGGATACTCGCAGTTCAGATGCAGATGCCCTCTGCAACATGGCAAAAGTATTTGCCTCACAGGAAATACTTAAAGTTTGTGAAAACGCAATGGAACTGCATGGTGGAATGGGCGCAATGCTTGATGTCGGTATTGAAAAACTTTTCAGGGACGCATCCATTTTTCTGCATATGGACGCAACGGTTGACATTTCTCATTTCAAAATAGTGAAGGCTATGTTTCCTGATTCTGCAGGAAAATATGCCGGCCCTGAAAACTAAACACTCCGGGTAAGCTGCAGTCTTTTCTGTCCATGCACTTTACTCAGGGATGAATCCTCACTTTCAGTTTTTCAGGTGCAGATTCATAAAATTTATGCTGTCTTTGATGGCTTCAGCCTGCACATCATCTACATGATATTCTCCACTGTTGTTCTTCTCAGGAAAGACAAAACCGTGCAGATCATGATCATAAGATTTCCATTGTGTTTCTTTTCCTGAAGACTTTAACAATTCATAAACAGCCATGAAAATTCCCTGAAGATGGTCAGTATTTCTTCCCATTATGAAAGATGGTGTTCTGATCTTATTGATTCTATCCTTTGCAATGCTAAGATCGATTCTTTTCATGACTTTATCTATTTCATGCATCTCCATTTCTTCAATGTTTCTAAGCTGTGTCTCTTCGTTTATAAAAGCTGTTTTATCCGGATTAAGAGATAAATATTCATGTGCTGCCGGTTCACTGGCAACAACCGCTTTCAGCCCGTGATATTCTGAAATGATCTTTAACGCCATTTCTCCACCATGACTCATTCCAACAAGTCCAGCTTTGTCTGCATCAATTTCTGGTAATTTTTTCAACTGCTCCACAACAGATATCTCATCTTCATATTCCAGCGGGGAACGGTTAAACAAATCTCCTCCTTGTCTGACGTCCCTTATTAGTGGTCCTCCAATGTTATAACCCAATTCCACTTCTGACCTGTAGCGAATCCAAGCGCTTACGTATCCTGCTTCTACAAACCGATTTATCGTGTACGCCTTTTTTTCAAAAGCCTCAACAATCCAGGGCATTCCTCCACCTCCATTTCCATAGGCAAACAACACCAGAGGAAATGGTCCCTTCCCTTGAGGAATCCTCAGACCTGCTGCAGTATAAAGTCCATCCCATGTCTCAACGTACATTAGTTTTACATTATGCCCATCTATAGATTTTTCTACTGCAAACATTTCTTCAGTCATTATTTTCTCTTGATATAATAATTTTTTAGGTTAAACAATTTGCATGTTTCAGATAATTGATTTTTGATGAAAACGATTTTATATGAATTTCAAATTTATCTGAGCAGTTGAAGAATTATATTTGAAACAACCGATTCGCGTTATCGTATTTAATTTTTTTCTTATCCTCGTCACTTACTTGAATTGCATTCACCATATTATCCGGCTGCTCATACCCCATGTCAAAAGGATAATCCGTGCCTACCATAACTTGATCAACGCCGACCAGGTTTACCAGATAATTCAATGCCTCACTTGAATGAGTAATTGTATCAAAATAGAACTTCTTCAAATATTCACTGGGTTTCCTGCTGATCTTTTTGCCTGCTTCAGGACGCATTTCATAAGCCCGGTCCAGCCGACCGATCTGGTAAGGAAGATGACCTCCTCCATGAAAGAGCTGGATTTTCAGGTCTGGATGTTCTTCCAGCAAACCGGAAAGAATCATATGTGATGCCGTCATAGCAGTTTCAGCAGGATTTGCGAAGGCATTCCAGAGATAAAATTCCTTGTTTGTCGGACCTCCTAATCCTGGAACGGGGTGTATCTGAACAACAGCACCCAGCATCTCAGCCATAGCCCAGAAAGGACGAAACTCTTCATCACCCAGGTATTTACCGTTCACATTTGTACCTATCTCAACACCTCTTAATCCAATATCCATGCAGTACTTCAATTCTGATACAGCTGTTGCTGAATCCTGCAGAGGAATCATGCCAAGACCAACTATTTCATTACTGTATTGCTTTGCAATTTCAGCAATTGCGTCATTTTGTATTCTATTGATTTCCTGGCAGGTATTGGCATCAGAATCATACCGAAAAAGGCTTGACCATGGGCTCAATACTGAGATTTCAATACCCGCATTTCTCTGATTTTTTAGAATCTCCTGTACATCAACAAATTCATAAAGCACAGAACTGAGTCGTTTTCCTCTAAACTCCACATAAGGTTTTCCGTTTTCATGACTTGCAATTGGCGACCAGGAGTCCTTTGTTATCGGATATGTAATTTCCTTAACAATAATATGAATGTGTGTATCAATTATCATGTAACTATCTGGAAAAAGTAATTAAAGACGCACCAATTACAACTAATCCTGCTCCAAGCCATAACCTCATTGTAACATTTTCCAGGCTGCGGCCCATTATAATTGGTGACAGCATAAGAACCACTGGAACAGTTAAGCCGCTAAGTCCAATTACTACTGCAATTGGAGCCAGATCAATTGCGATCCACCTAGACAAAGTACCAAACCCTAAAAATATTCCACAAAAAATTAATAATAAAATTCCCTGCCTGGAATATGAAAGTTTTTTTTCTTCCTCAGTTTTGATATTGAATCGAACAAGCAATATCAAACCATATGCAAAAGTGCAAAATACCATTCCTATGGTAACTCCAATTAGAGGTGATGGAATAGTCTCCAGTCCATAGCGAATGAATATAGAACTGCTTGAAAAACACAAAGCAGTCCCCAAACCAGCCAGACTTTGTAGAAGAATGTTATATCGCATATTATATAATTCAGTCCTTATTATTTGTAACAATGTATATCCCTATCACTACTAAAATAATTCCTATTATAGTGAGAAATGACAGGACTTCCTGAAAAAAAAGATATCCAATCAATGTTGCAAAAAAAGGAGCTGTGCCGACCAGGGCACTTGTTCTTGAGGCACCAATACGATTCTGACTGATTGTCAGTAGCGTCCAACCTAAGACAAAATGAATCATCCCGGCAACAGCAAAATAAAATATTCCCTGTAATGTGAGATTGAGAGTAATGTGCTTTATGTCCTCCAGAATTATAGTTGATATTATCATGAATAATGTACTTATCATCATCAGAAAAAAAGTATGAAAAAATGCATTCACATTCATACCTGCTTTTCTGCTAATTGTCTGGAATAAACCAAAACTAATTGCAGACATGATTGCCCATAAAACACCGCTCAAGAAAATTTCTCCACGTACAGTTCTCTTGTCAGCTTTCTTATGTTAAGCTGATTTTCTTCAGTTCTGGTTATTCCATTCATGATACTTCAACAAGCAATAATTCAAATAAAACTACGGAGTGTTCTGCCAGCACAATGGTTTATTAAAAGCAGGCATTTTACCGGTATTTTGGGTACATTCTCAAGAGGAGATCTCTCCGGAACTGTTCGAGCACAAAAGAATTCAATCATAGAAGTCCGTTTTTCAAACAATTAAGTCTTTTCCCAAATCACCTATTATTGCATTGCGTTTAATATTTTTAATGGGTTTATTTTTTATTTCATTACAATTACTATAGATGTTTTTAAAAAACAGCTATGGCAAAATTGTTCAAAAAAGATTTACTGCCCGGTTTCGTTTCAACAAGAGACAGTAGAGATCGGCTTGATTTGATTACTGAAAATGTCCCAGTTAATGCGTCTGGACTTCGTGCTGATCGAATCATTTATCACAAAGGCGACAGTTGTGCCAGGCATTATCACAAGGGCAGCCATCACGTATTCGTGATTCTTGAAGGTCAGGGATTCATGTATACACCTGAATCAAAACAACTACTCCAGGCAGGTGACACTGCTGTAATTGAACCTGAAGAAATCCACTGGTTTGAAAATGATTTTGAAGAATATTTTAAATTCATAGAATTCTGGGTCCCTCCACCAACGGAAACAGTCTGGATTGATGAAAAAGATATATGAACATGGAAACCTGTTGGTTGAGTTTCAGCCAAAAGAAAATGGGAAATATCAGGTAAATAATTGAATAATCTGAACTGTCCTCTAATTTCATATGCCGAAGATCATTAAAAAAGCAGATAAAGATATCCTTCAGGTACTTCCCGGCTTACATGTAGAATCCATAACAGAATTGCAAAATCATGATTCACATGTAATGGAAGTCAAACGCTTGATTTTTGGACCTGCAGCCTCCGGTCCTGAATTTATTCATGGCGATATTGATCAGTTAATTTATGTAATCAAAGGGGATGGTATTGCAAAGGTAAATAATAACGAGCTAATGCTTGAAATAGAAAGTGTGTTGTGGCTTGAGACAGGAGAAAAATGTCAATTAATCGCAGGCAGCACGGGCATGGAAATACTCCAGGGATCTGCTCCCCGTTTTAGTGCTTAATTATAAAAACAGTAGAAACAAAACTGATCTTATCCATACGGTTTTTCTCAGGTAATTATAAAACAAATTATAATAATTTTTTATGCTGAGTATAAAAAGCTGTTAAAGCAAACTTTAAATTTTCTTTTCAGAATTACTTAGTAGGAACAACAGGATTTATGGAATATTTCAGAACATGGCTCTGACAATTGAGAGTAGAACAAAGCTGAATGATGGGATCTCAATGCCCATATTCGGAATTGGTGTGTGGCGCATGGAACCCGGCAGGCAAACAAGGGAAGCTGTTTCAACTGCATTAGAACTTGGTTACATACATATTGATGCTGCTTCCATGTATAAAAACGAAGAAGATGTTGGTGATGCAGTAAAGCAGAGTGGTCTGCATCGAGAAAAGATATTCATTACTACTAAAGTCTATTCCCAGGAAGTAGGATATGATTCAACATTGGAAGCATGTGAAAGAAGTTTGCAAAAATTAAAATTATCTTACATCGACCTGTATCTCATTCATAAACCTGTCAAGGGTTTCCGTCAAAATACCTGGAAAGCTCTTGAAAAACTAAAGCATGAAGGCATATGCAGATCAATTGGAGTCAGCAATTTTTCACCAAGGCACCTTCAAGAGATATTTGAAATCTGTGAGTTTTCTCCTGTTGTTAACCAGATAGAGATGAACCCATTTCTGGCACAAAAGACCATTGCAGACTATTGCAGGGAAAAAAACATCCATATAACAGGATTTTGTCCTCTCGCAAGAACAGAAAAATCTACAGACCCGACATTAGTTGATATTGCAGATGAATGTGGAAAATCATGGGCACAGGTAATGATCCGCTGGGGACTGCAAAAGCAGATCACAACAATACCAAAATCTGTAAATGCCCAAAGAATCAGAGAAAATTCAGAAGTCTTCAACTTCGAACTTAACGAAGATCAGATGGCAAGACTCGATGGTCTTGACCAGGGATTTCGATTACGGCCTGATCCGATTGAACTGCCTTAAAAAACTGAAAGAATACACACATTATCTCTTAAGGAATGTTTGCCGACAGATAAGGTAATTAATTGAAATACTTTGCTAGTTTTATGAATTAAGATCAAAAGTAAAAGTAAAAACAAATTGCTGACCTTTTTGAACAGGAGAATATTTTATGAACAAAGTTGTTGATGAAGTAGATTTTAACAAGCCCATTATCCGTAATAAAAGCCTGTCCGCCTCAAATCCCGGGAATATGACTACTTCTATAGAGTTTCCAGGATTCTCCAGCATTACATTAGATGAGCCGCTTAAACATGGAGGTGGAGGTCAGGGGCCATCCCCGCTTCAAGGTGTTTTAGGCAGCCTTTGCGGATGCGAAGCTGTAACTTTCAATCGTACTGCACAGGAAAAAAACTTCTCATATAACGGATTGAAGTTTGAAGCAGATTACACAATTGATATTCGTGGAAGGATGGGGTTGCGAACTGTGGTGCCTCATTTTAAGACTGTCAGGGTACAGGTTCATGTCAGCACAGATGAGGATGAAGAGCGACTCAGGGAAGTTGTGGAAGAAACAGAAGCCCGCTGCCCGGTCTTTAACCTTATCAAAGATGCCGGTGTTGAAGTTGAATCTGTCTGGATACGATCAATTCAGAATTGAATTCATTTTAATCATATTAATCAGATAACAACAAACTATGGATAAAATTAACAAAGTTGGATGGATAGGAATTGGACGCATGGGATCTCCGATGGTTCAGAAAATACTTGATTCAGGTTATAAAGTTGCCATTTGGAATCGTACCCGTTCCAAAGCTGAAGCATTGGCTACACATGGAGCAATAATAGTTTCATCACCGGAAGAACTTGCTTCAGTAGATGTACTTTTCACAATGGTATCAACAGGCGCCGATCTAGAACAGGTTTGCTTTGGCGCAAACGGGGTCTTTAAAGAAAATGAACATCCCAGCATACTGGTCGATTGTTCATCTATCGGTGCAGATCAGTCAGCAGGAATCCGTGAAAAACTCAATCAGAGAAATTGTCATCTTCTGGCAGCGCCTGTCAGTGGTAACAACAAGTGTGTAAAAGCAGGAAAATTGTCCTCTGTAGTTTCCGGACCAAAGTCTGCCTTTGATGCTGTTGAAAGCATTATTAAAGCATATTCTCTTCAAGGGGTTTCTTATGTTGGGGAGGGAGAACTGGCCCGATTCTGTAAAATTGCCCACAATGTTTTGCTGGCCGTGTATACCCAAAATCTGGCTGAAATCACAGTCCTGGCTGAAAAAGCCGGTGTGTCGCGCCATGCATTTTTAAGCTTCATCAACAACAGCGTAATGGGATCAATTTTCAGCCGTTACAAAACACCTGCTTTGGTAAACCTTGACTGGACTACTACCTTTACTCCATTTCTGCTGCGTAAGGATGTTGACCTTGGTCTTAAGGAAGCACGTGAATTAAATGTTTCCATGCCCGTAACTGCCGCAACACGTGAGGCACTGCAATCACATTTTGGCGCAGCACAGAGTAAAGATGATCCTGAAGCATATCTTGCTGCAGACTTCAGTGCTTTGCTTGAAACGGTTGCTGAAAATGCAGGGATCTCGTTGAAATCAGAAAACAAATCTGTTCCAACCGGCTTGGAAACTGAATGATTTCAGCAATTTTGATTTCTTAAATCTGCACCAATATTTAACAGAAAAATTTAAGTAAACACAATAATATGAATCGTAGAATAGGCATCATCATGAACGGCATCACCGGCAGAATGGGGCTGAATCAACACCTTATACGTTCCGTGCTTGCTATCAGAGATGCCGGCGGCTTGTCTCTTGCTGACGGAAGTAAACTGATTCCTGACCCTGTCCTGGTAGGACGCAACAGGCAAAAGCTCGAGGAAATTGCCTCACGATTTTCTGTTAGAAGATACACCACTGATCTGGACGGTGCCCTGGAGAATCCTGATGATACAGTCTTCTTTGACTCAGCCACAACTAAGATGCGGGTGGAATTTCTTAAAAGGGCCATTAACGCCGGCAAACACGTTTACTGTGAAAAACCGGTAGCAGATAATCTGCAGGAAGCACTTGAAGTAGCCCATCTTGCCCGGCAAAAAGGTGTAAAAAATGGTGTTGTGCACGACAAGCTATACCTCCCCGGACTTATCAAGCTGAAACGTCTTAGGGATTCGGGTTTCTTTGGAAAGATACTCTCTGTTCGTGGTGAATTCGGCTACTGGGTATTTGATGGAGAAATTATACCCGCCCAAAGACCGAGCTGGAATTATCGCAAATCAGACGGAGGAGGTATAATAAAGGATATGCTATGCCATTGGCGTTATGTTCTTGATAATGTGATTGCTCCGGTAAAATCTGTCAGCTGCACTGGTAAAGTGCATATCACTGAGCGTCGGGATGAAACCGGACAGAAATATGCTTCCGACGCAGACGATGCCGCATATGCTTCATTTGAGCTTGACGGGGATATCATAGCGCATATTAACTCATCATGGTGTGTACGTGTTAAGCGTGAAGATCTGGTAACATTTCAGGTAGATGGCATTTTAGGTTCTGCGGTTGCCGGTTTGCACAACTGCTCTATACAACATCATCTGAATACACCAAAACCAACATGGAATCCTGACCAGCCTCAGACACTGAATTTTTTTGACCACTGGGCACAGGTACCTGACAACGTTGATTTCGGTAACGCTTTCCGTACACAATGGGAGGAATTCCTCCTACATGTATCAGAGGATGGCCCATGGAAATACGATCTTGTTGAAGGCGCCAAGGGAATCCAGCTGGCCGAATCTGCCCTAAAAAGCTGGAAGGAACGCCGTTGGATTGATATCCCTGAGTTAATAATTTAAAAAGTGCCAAGCCTTGTATTGCCAAAACCTGATAAGTCACTGGGAACTCTTGAATTGAGTGCTCCTCGTGATCTCTGTATTGAACCTTCCGTTTTTCCCAGAACAATTTATGCTGCAGCCCATGTGGTTGTGGATCCCCTAATAGATAATGATCCCTGGATTGATGTCAGCATAGACTGGGATCAGACCATTGCCTTCAGGCAATATCTCTGGGATCAGGGTTTAGGTGTTGCTGAAGCAATGGACACAGCCCAGCGTGGAATGGGTCTTGACTGGGATGCATCCAGAGAATTAATCCGGCGTTCTTTGGATGCAGCAAAAGCTTCCGACGGATTAATCGCCTGCGGCGCCGGCACAGACCATCTGCTCCCCTGTCCTGATCTGACCCTGACTCAGGTAATACATGCCTATGAAGAACAATGCGAGACAGTGGAAAGATATGGAGGGAGAATCATTTTAATGGCAAGCCGTGCCTTAACTGCCTGTGCACAAGGAACAGAGGATTATGCTGCGGTTTACAACTCAATTCTTGGGCAGGTTTCCGATCCGGTTATTATCCATTGGCTTGGAGATATGTTTGATCCTCAACTAAAGGGGTATTGGGGATCAACAGATATTGATCAGGCCATGGAAACATGTTTGTCTATTCTTAAGGCGAATTCTGCCAAAATTGATGGAATCAAAATTTCACTTTTATCCAAGGAAAAAGAAATCCTGATGCGCCAGCGCCTTCCGGAAAAGATAAAAATGTACACAGGTGATGATTTTAATTTTCCGGAATTAATTCTTGGAGATGAAATGGGGTATTCACACGCACTGCTGGGAATATTCGATGCCATAGCAGGGTTGGCCGCGGCAGCATTAACCGCGCTGGGTAAAGACGATGAACAAACATACAATGATCTGCTTAACCCCACTGTTCCTCTCTCAAGACACATCTTTAAATCTCCAACCAAGTTTTATAAAACTGGTGTGGTTTTTCTGTCCTATCTGAATGGATTCCAGGATAATTTCACCATGCTTGGTGGTCAGGAAAGCGCACGTTCCACACTACACCTTGCTGAACTTATACGTCATGCAAATCGAGCAGGTGCACTGCTTAATCCTGAGTTAGCTGCTTCCAGAGCAAAAACCGTTTTTGCGTCGAGAGGAATAGTTTCGTGATTTATGCAGAGCAGATGTCCCTGAATACAGCGACAGTAAAGGAAAAGTGTAATCTCAGACAGGCCATAGATTTGTGTGCCAGTTACGGAATCGGTGGAATTGCACCGTGGCGAGATAAACTTCAGGAATACGGAGTTGACGAAGCTAACAGAATGATTCAGGACAACGGCTTGCGTGTCAGCGGACTTTGCCGGGGTGGAATGTTCACTTTGGAAGACCATCTTTCTCAGAACATTCTCGATGACAACAAAAAAACAGTGGATGAGGCGGCAGCAATTCAGGCAGAATGCCTGGTGATAGTTGTTGGAGGGCTGAAGCCAGATTCAAAGGATTTAGCAGGTAGCCAAATGCAAGTTGAGGATGGCCTTTTCAAGACTCTGGAATACGCCAGGACTGTTAAAATGCCAATTGCCATTGAACCCCTGCATCCAATGTACGCTGCTGATCGGGCCTGTGTGAATACACTCAGCCATGCTTTAGACCTTTGTGATCAAATGGGTGAGGGAATTGGTGTTGCTGTTGACGTGTATCACTGCTGGTGGGACCCGGAACTGGAATCGCAGATTAAACGAGCAGGTAAAAATCGTCTGCTGGCCTTTCATATCTGCGACTGGCTTTTGGAGACAAAACACTTGTTGCTGGACCGTGGGATGATGGGTGACGGCATAATTGATATACCGTTAATAAGATCCTGGATGGAAAGAGCAGGTTTTGACGGACTTAAGGAAGTTGAAATTTTTTCTGAGGATAACTGGTGGAAACGTGATCCGGAAGAAGTGATTAGTGTCTGCATGGAAAGATCTGCTGTTTGCTGAATTAACAGTCTTCCTGTTTTCTAAAGTTTTTTTATCAACAACCAAGCCTGGCAGCAATCCAGTCTGCAGATTGAGTTCTGTATTTATAAGCTCTGTTATTCGCTACATGCCCTCCGTCTTCAACAAGATTCAGTACTACTTCACCAGATGATCTTTGAGAAAGTTTAAGCGCCTGCTGATGTGGGATCACACGGTCCAGTTTTCCAGCAACAACATAAAGCGGACATGTAATTTTTTCAGCAACATTTTCCAATGACATGCGAATCGCAACTTCTTTTGCCTGCTGCTCATCAGAACTGTGGCTGCGATGAATAAATGCTGTTTTAGTCAGAACGGGTAACTCATCAAAACATTCTATCAGATTGAATGGACCTGTCAGTGAAATACATGCTTTGATTCGATCTTCAAATGCCGCAGCACGTGGCGCATAATATCCTCCAAGACTGACGCCCCAGATGCCTGTTCTGTCTGAATCAACATCATTCCTTTTCTCAAGCCAGTCCATTACAGATTTTACAGGCTCTTCATATTCAGGGCAAATAGGCTGTTCGTATTCGCTTTCACCCTGTCCGGGACCGTCGAATACAAGTGTTGCCATACCACGCTCAAGAAAGATTTTTTCATTTGTATCCATTTCTTCCTTGGCACTGTCAAGTCCCAGAGTCATTAATATAACAGGCGGTGTTTTGATCCCTGCCGGTTTTCTTAGATTTCCGTAAAATGAATATTCACCATGAGGAATTTTAACTCTTTCTCCAGGTGGGTCAAGAAACGGTAGTGCAAGGTTTCTGCATTCAACGGCCCTTTCATGAGCTCTTCTCATCTGTTCAGGATCCTGAACAAAAAGGAACTTGCCGAAATGGTAACATACTGCTGCTGTTGTCAAATGCTGAGCTGCTGAAAGTGAGAATCCCAGGTCCATTGCCTGATGCCCCAATTCCTCGAAGATCTTTGCTTTTTCAGACCATGTGCTGCACCATTGATCCCAATGCTTTACAGTCTTGGTAACATCCTGAAACACAGACAGGGGGACACCATTTGTGACAAAGCGTCCTGACCAGTGTTTTCTTGCAGCTTCTACTCTAGGGTCCATAGAACTCATAATCAGTCCCAGTCAAGAAAACCAGGCAGCAATTTTCTTTTTTTCAGGGAACCAATTATTCCGTCAGGAAAATACAGCAAAGTGAGAATCATCAGTAAACCTGTGAAAAAGATGTTTAGTTCTGATGCACCGAAGTTTGCCAGAATGAACTCATTGAAAAATATTATCACAATAGTTCCGATAATCGGGCCTGTCACGGTTCCCTTTCCTCCTAAAATGCACATCAGCACCATGTTTGCCGCAATCAGGATTATGAAAAAAATATTTGGCCTGACATAGGTCAGATAATCTCCCCAGATGGCACCTGCTGCACCTATCAGGTATGCTGAAATTGCATAAGCAGTTACTTTAATGATCTTTATATTTATGCCGGTTACCTCGCTTTTAATTTCATCATGTGAAATCGAACGCAGTGCCAATCCGAATTTTGAATGACGCACATACCAAGAGAGAAGAATAGAAAGCACCATCAGAACCAACAATGCGTAATAATGTGGTATTTTTGACCATTCCACAGAAAGATTATTATGTGGAAGAGTTATGCCATGCGCGCCTCCAACCAGTTCCCAGCGATCAAATAAAGTCCTGAAAATCATCAGCAGCGCAATGGATGATATTATGAAGGACGGACCTTTTACACGCAGCGTGATTAAACCTACTCCAAAACCGAAAAATGTAGCAATCATGCCCGCAAAAACAGCGGTATAAAAAGGGGAAATTCCATATCTGGCATATATAAATCCGGAAAAATATGCACCTATTCCAAAAAATACATTGTGCCCTATTGAAATAAATCCACCGTATCCGCCGATAATATTCCAACTGCTGGACATTGTAATATAAAGAAATGAAAATAGAACCATGTGAATCACATAATTATAATTTCCAAAAAACTGAACTATTGGTAAACAGATCAGGCAGATCAGGATTATTACTGGAATTATTTTTTTACTGTTTTGCAATCTTGCCTTTCTATCAAATTCTTCTCATAACACTTTGTTAAATAATTTCAATCTGTTCTTACACCAAACAGCCCCATTGGTCTGATGATAAGTATCAGAAACAGTGCCAGAAAAAATACCATTGTTGACCATGCTGGAGAATAAAATGCACCCACTAAAGATGAAATAACTGACAAAACCAGAGCCCCAACCACTGCACCTGTAAGACTGCCCATACCACCAAGTACAACCAGTGACATTAGAATCGCGATCCACTCCCAGTGCCTTGACGGGAAAAAGCTGAATACGAAACTGACCAGCGCGCCTGCAGAACCTGCAAGGGCGCATCCTATAGCAAAAGAAATCAGGCATACGAATTTTACATTGACTCCAACCAGCTCCGCAGAAGTCCTGTTCTGTGAGGTGGCCCTGATCGCAATACCAAATTCTGAATACTTAAGAAATACCGCAAGCACGATTATGATCACAAGACTTATGATCCCTGAATATAATTGCGCCAGAGGAATGAATATGTCTCCGATGAAAATCGCGTCAGTAGCATAACCTGGAGATGTAGTACGCTGTGTATTGTGAAATAAGAAGGCTAACAATCCGTCAATCACCATTGCTGTGCCAAAAGTCAACAAGACTGTCATTTCAGAGTATGTCTGTTGTGCCGCATTTTTTTCAAATATTAATTTGTAGAGCAACACTCCCAGCAGAGCCACTGCTAAAGCAGCAGCTGGTACTGATAAAATGGGATCCAAACCTAACTTAATAAAAAGCCAATAGGAAACAAATGCTCCGCTGATGATCAGTATGGGATGAGCAAGATTTACAATTCTCATAACTCCAAAGATCAAGGTCAGACCTGAAACCATTAAGGCATACACAAAACCTAAACAAAGTCCTAATATTATTACTTGAAGAAACTCCATCATTTTTTTATAGCTTTCCCTAAATAAAGTTCACGAAGCCTCTGATCCTGTAAAACTTCATTGGCAGGTTTTTCAAATGCCAGCCTCCCAAGATCCATCACTACACCGTAACCTGATGTCTGGAGACCTTTTATTGCGTTTTGTTCTACAAGAATAACGGCAATTCCACTTGATGCAATTTGTTTAATATGATTGAAGGTTTGTTCTACAAGTGCCGGCGCCAGGCCAAGAGAAGGTTCATCAATCAGAATTATTTTAGGTTTAATTGTAAAAGCACGTGCATAAACCAGCTGTTGTTGCTGCCCCCCTGACATTGTACCGGCAATTTGTTTTAAACGTTCACCTAGCACTGGGAACATCTCAAATGCTGCTTCAATTCTTGATTCAGCCAGTTCCTTGTCTTTGATTGAATACGCACACATACGTAAATTCTCTGCAACAGTCAGATTAGGAAAAATTGCGCGTTCCTGTGGAAGGAAACAAATACCAAGCCTCATTATCTGGTATGCTTCTTTACCAGTAATATTTTCTCCCTCAAAAATAATTTCTCCTGATCGAGGTTTAAGTATCCCTGCAACAGCTTTTAATAAGGTTGATTTACCTGCTCCGTTTGGACCAATAATGCATTTCACTTCACTCTCGTTAAGTGACAAACTGAAATCATGAACTATATCCGGCCCATATCCATAACCGGCTGTTACGTTTCTGATACTAAGTAAACTTGTCATTTATGCTTCGCTTCCCAGATATGCTTCAAGCACTTCAGCATTTTTCTGGATTTCCGTTGGTTTACCCTGTGCAATAATTTCCCCGGCAGACATAACAATTACTTCATCACTGATCTCCATAACAAGATCCATATTGTGCTCAATCAGAAGTATTGTTTTTCCTTGATTTTTCAGAGTAACCAGCTTGTCGATAATATCTTCAAGCAGTCTCAAATTTACTCCTGCCGCGGGTTCATCAAGAAGAATTAAATCCGGATCTGCCATCAATACTGTACCGAGGTCCAGGAGTTTTTTTTGTCCAAATGACAATGATCCCATATCCATCTCACCTAGGGATGCAATCCCCAGAAATTCCATAATTTCGTCGGCTTTCAACTTGTTTTCCCTGGTAATAGCAGGGAGCAGCAAGTGATTCCCAATTCCTCCTGCTGTATGCAAAACCAGATTTTCTGTTACAGATAAGTGATCAAGGGTTCTGGTGATTTGAAATGACCTGCCAATGCCCAGCCTTGCGATCTTATATGTAGGCATTAAATCAAGTCTGTGATCCCAGTAAAAAATTTCTCCGGAATCAATTGGATAGATACGTGAAATGCAGTTAAACAGTGTGGTCTTCCCTGCTCCATTCGGACCAATCAGTGCTGATATAGTGCCTTGCTCAATTTCAAAATTGCAACTGTTAACCGCAAGAATTCCTGCAAATGATTTAGTTGCATTATTTATTTTCAGCATTGACTGATCTAATTTAAATGGTAATCATTAAAAAAAGAATGCAGCGGAATAGAAGATGGGAGGGTTCAGTTGATGTTTTCAAAACCGGTTTCGCCGAGGTGTTCATCAAGATTCAGCAGCCTGTTGAAACGCTGCTGACCCATGGTGAATCCAACAAAATAGCCTAGTTCAATAATCTGTTCTTCACTAAAATGCTTATATAGACGGTTCCAGAAATCATCGTCTGTTTCAAGGTCCCAGGTAATTGCCTGAGAAAGTGAAAGAGCTGCCTTGGTGGATTCATCATAATTGTCAGATTTTTCAAAATTCAACAGATCCCTGTAATCATCTTCAACCAGCCCTTCATCTGCAGATTTTGAACTCCTCTGGTTGCCGCAATATTTGCATTGAACTGATTTGGATACATAAACACGGCACAGTTCCTTTAGATTATGATCAACCTTTCCCTGAATAAAAACACCGTTCCAGGTGTTTTGAAAAGACCAGAAAACATTAGGTACTCTTGCTCTTATTGCCTGGCTTTCCGCACGAGGAGTGCCTTTGATAACAGAATCAGAAATTGCATCAAGTATTTTCTGGTCTTTGACCTTCTCCGGATTGATAAATTGAATTCTTAATTTTGACATAGCCTGCAAGTACAATTTCTTGTGCTCAAGATTGGGAATCAATCAAAATTCCACAAAAAAAGGGCAGCCGAAGTAAACTCACAACTGCCCTTAATCAGTAATTTTTAAGTGTTTGGATTACCAGGCAGGTTTAGGGCTTACCATTGATGAAGCCTGAAATTCATTAGTTGGATAAATGAATTTCAATTCTTTGCCTTGCCATTGAACTATTAGAGCCTGTTTATTAATCGGCAATCCAGTTGCATCCCAGTAGTAATCTCCAAGAATTGTTTTAACCGGACTCCTTGAGCTCCTGGTATGCAGCCAGGACATAATTCTGGCATTATCAACTGAGCCTGTAGCAATTACAGCCTGATCTATTCCCTGGCAAAGAGCAAAAGTAATTGCCACATCTTCATCAGGAAGCTTACCATTCAGGGCTTTGTATTTTGCTACAAAATCTGAGTTGTTCATCCTCTGCCCGGCCAGCGTTCCATCAAATGGAGCTTCGTCATGCCATGCCGAGTAAATCATAATCCCCTCTGTCGCATCCCCAAGCCCCTCAAGAAACTCAGACTGGGTCCCTTGAGTCAGCATCAAATGCTTCGGATTATGACGTACTGTTTTAAGCGCCCGAGTAAGCTGTACAGCTTCCTCCGGTGATGCCATCATGCCAATCACCATTTCTGCACCGGAATTCTTAATTGAGTTTGCCAAAGTCAGCCAGTCAGAAAAACCTTCTTCAGGCCATTGCTCATGATAGACCAGCTTCATACCAGCCTGAGCAATGTAGCCCGGAGCCATGTCCTCAACAAGCTTGCCGCTGCCGGGTAATTTAACTTTTTTACCCAGAAGACCATTTGCAATAGAATTTGCAAAAAAATCGTCAGCATGTACAAGCGCAACTGTTTTTGGCTGATCTGCAGCAGAGGCACGGTCTTGTACCACAGCAAGAAGCTGCTTGCCGTAATATTCAGCCGGATTTGACTGGAAATAAAAAAGATTCTTGAATCCGCGTCTGTAAATCCTCAATGCTCCGCCTGATGGAATAGGAAGAACATATTTATATTTAGCAAGGATTGTCGATGTTGGAAAAGTCAGTTTACTGGAAAAGGTGCCGAAGACCAAATCAACCTTGTCAACATTTATGAATCTCTCGTACTGTGAAATTGCGGTTTCTGTATCAGAACGATTATCAATTCCTAAAAGGACTACTTTTTTACCCAACCAGCCTCCGTTTTGATTAATGATATCAACACACATCTGGTAGCCTTCAAGGTGCTTTGATCCAGGAACTGCAAACATCCCGGTCAATGGCATTGAGGCTCCTATCTTAACTGTACTTGCTGCATAAAGACTGAATGAAAAAAACAGACTTAATGCTGTCAGCAATATTTTTTTTATCTTCATTCTCTCTCCTTATTTAACACGATTGAACAATTTATTTAGGGAAAACCACCTAGTCAATTCACTCCCTTGATTTATAACAGGGCAAAGATTAGTTAATTATTGCGGGAAATTAAACGCGCATCTCCCTTGTACAAAATTTGCCTTTAACTTAGCCGTTCAAAATGCTTATTCAACCCCAAAATACTCCTGCAATATGAATGCGGCTATTGGTTGGGGAATTCAAGTTGAAAGAGTAACTATCAAAAATGGGTGATGCTACCACTGAATTCAGGGATTGTCAAACATTTTTTTCAAAATTTACATAATTAAATGATTTTAAGAGAAAAAATGATTCTTTCAGTTGTTTTGAAATTACAATTCTTCATGCAGGATTTGTTTAATGCATTCTGCTTTGAACTGGATAATTTTTTATCTTTGCACGGAAGTAAACCGCTGAGTGAAAAAGTTCAGTCAGACCTCTTTATGCTTTCGTTGCAGCATCACGAACCCTCTCCGGAGTGAATGGTATGCGGCGTATCCTTAAACCAACAGCATCAAAAACAGCATTACTGATCGCAGCAGCAGTTGGTCCCTGCGTGGCCTCGCCTGCACCCAGAGGAGGACAGTCCGGGCGATCAATCAAAATTGTCTCAACCTCAGGTATCTCCGAGAAAGTCATGATAGGATAACTTTCCCAGTCTTGGCTAACTATCCCGCTCTCATCAAACAGCACTTCTTCTTTCAGAGTCCAGCTGGCCGACTGCAGCAGTCCGCCCTCAAGCTGGCTGCGAAGTCCTTCAGGATCAATTACCTGTCCTGCATCAGCAGCGATCACAGCCCGCTCAAGCTGGATGGCTCCAAAGTCATCTACGAAAAGATCGATCACAACTGCAGCATAGCATTTAGCGTTCTTATAACGTGCAACGGCAAACCCCCTGCCATGCCCTTCCTCCTTGCTGTCAGGTCCTGTTTTCGCTTTGGTCACAGCAGCTTCAAGCACAGCACGAGCACGATCATCGCTCAGATGGTCCATTCGAAATTCAAGCGCGTTTCTGCAGCAAGCATGAGCCAGCTCATCTATGAAGGACTCGATTGCGAAGACATTTGCGTACGCGCCGAGTGAACGCAGTGTAGAGACCCTCAGAGGTAAATCCCGCACCAAATGCTTTATTACTCGGCGTTCAACAAAATCATAAATTGGATCAGCATTGCGATGAATGCCGGTATGAGGACCTGGTATGGGCTTAACCTGTGGAGCTGACTTTGGGTACTGTAAATGCCATGCAGCCAGCAGGCGGGAATTTTCTCCATGTGCTGATGGCCTATTCAGGTGAGTGTCGCTGTATGTCTCATGATTCCAGTACAAAACTTTTCCTTTTTCATCCAGGTTTGCCTTAAGTTCAACCTGCATTGCGGAACCATATGGTTCCCAGGAATGTTCATCTACTCTTTCCCATTTCAAAAGCACCGGCTTACCTGGAACAGACCTCGCAGCAAGAGCAGCATCCATGGCAGCGTCATCAGCGCCATTGTGGCCGTAACAACCTGCTCCAGGCATATGTACAACGTGGATCCTGTCTTTCTCTAATTCAAGTACATCTGCAAGGGCAAGACACAGAGGATGCACCCCCTGCGAGTGAGTCCATACCTTGAGACCCTGATCATCGTAAAGCGCCATTGCTGCTGATGGTCCTATGGAGCCATGCATCTGGTATGGACGCTGAAAAGTTGCGGAAATTGTTTTGTCAGAATTTTCTGGCGGATTAAACGGAGGTACAGCAGAATATTCTGCTGCCCCCCCAATTACAGGGAGACTTTGGCGAGTATTTTTCTTGAGCTGAACGTAAATGTTTTCGGTATTAATTACCTGACTTTCATCCCATACCGCCTGCATTGCTATCCTCTTTGCAGCCCAAACTGCCTGTTCTTCACGCTTGCAGACTACTGCCAGAAATCTTCCATCACGCACAACTTCAATTACACCTGCCATCTTTCGTACATCGACCTCATTCAGTTCCTTAAGTTGAGCGTGGTATCCGGGAGGACGAATCACCCTTACGTGCAGCATGCCCGGAAGTTCCAGATCATGCACAAATGAGGTTGTACCTGTAACCAGTCCTTCAAATCCAATGTCTGGCACCTTGTTGCCGATCAGACGATATTGGTCCGGAGTTTTGGGCAGTACTTCATCTGAGATTATAATGTTGAAGCGTCTGCCTCCCATTAGCTCCCAGAATGTCACTGACTTGCCTGAAGAGGTGCTGCTGATTTCACCATCGGTTACCGAGAGACTCTTCAAAGGCTCACCCAGCTTGTCAGCGGCCATCCTCAAGAGTTCCTGACGTGCTTTTGCCGAGGCCTGACGAAGAGCCAATCCGCTGCTTTCCATGGAGTTGCTTCCGGCGGTATAACCTTCATCAGGAGAGTACATTGTGTCCGCCGTCTTGACCGTGATACGTCCGGGATCTACATCGAGTTCTTCTGCTGCAATCACAGAAAAGGCCGTGATCAGTTTCTGACCCAATTCAACTTTGCCTGTAAAGACTGTGATTTGTCCGTCGCTGTGAAACCGCAGCCATGAATCAAGCTCAGGGTTAATGTCAAAACTTGATGAAAGTGTCATTTACACATCTCCTTTGCTGCACGCATCGCTGCCTTGAGGATTTGAGGGTGTGTTCCGCAGCGGCATAGATTGTCAGACAATGCTTCACAGACCGTTTCCCTGTCAGGCTCAGGATTGACATCCAACAGGGCTTTTATCGCCATAATTATGCCAGGAATACAATAGCCGCATTGGGCTGCTTTTTCTTTGACAAAAGCCTGTTGAATCGGATGCAGCTTGTCGGGCGTGCCGATACCTTCGATGGTAGTAACGGTACGGTTCTCAAAAACAGATACAGGAGTGTTGCAGGAAAATTCTGCTTTGCCGTCCACAAGTACTTTACAGGCACCGCATTGTTCAAGCCCGCAGCCGAGCTTCGTCCCTTTTAGTCCAAGATCATTGCGAAGCACGTAAATCAGTGGTGTTCTTTCATCAACGTCTAGCTGATGCTCCTGACCGTTAACGTTGATACTTATTTTCGCCATTTACTTTTCGGATGATAATTATTGTTTTTTCGAGCAAAATTTTTTCCCCTTTCCATTAAAACCAAAAAAGCTCATCAACTGCATGTGGTAAATACACTCATTCTGCAATTCAGTATACAGGTGCTTCCGGATGCAGCAGTCCGTTCTGTTTAAGCTCAAGCCATAATTCCGGAGGAATTTGATGTTTTATCATTTTAATGTTATCCAGAACCTGTTCGCTTCTTAATACTCCTGGAATCACTGATGCCGTCAGAGGATGTAACAGCGGGAACTGTAATGCAGCGGCTTTTAGCGGAACATTAAATTCTGCGCAGATATCTTCAATCGATTTTACCTTGTCACGAATTTCTCTGCTGACAGGAGCATACCCATAGGTTGTTTCATATCCGGAACCTACGGCAAGCACACCGGACGCGTAAGGTGATCCGATGATGATTCCGATTTCACGCTTTTTACATTCCGGAAATATTTTGTCCAACGGACTTTGATCCAGCAAAGTGTATGGCATGGCAACCAGAAAAAAATCCAGGTCAAAGTGTTCCATAAAAACCGGTATCATATCCATCTCATTTATTCCTGCTCCAAAACCCTTTATTTCTCCGGACGCCTTCATACTGTTCAGCCACTTAACACCGCTCTCAAGCTGTTTGAGTTTTTCCGGAACTGATTCTCCATGGTAACCATGATCAAGATCATGAATCACGAGCAGCTCAATCCGATTCAGGCTTGATCTTAAAGTACTGTCCATGTAAGAACGTTCAAATCCGTCCGCGGAATAATCGAAGCTGTATTCGAAAGGAAGTCCGCCTGCCCACGGAGAACCATTAAACAATTCCGGATCACCTTTAACAGCACTGTAAACGCGGCCCACTTTTGAAGAGAGCACAAATTCCTTGCGGTTTTTTTGACGCAGCAGGGAACCAAGCCGGTGTTCGCTCAAACCGTGTCCGTACCATGGAGCAGTATCATAGTAGCGTATTCCGCTGTTATATGCCTGATTGAGTGTTTCATTTGCCTGATGTTCTGAAACCTTTTCAAACAGCTCTCCCAAAGGTGCCCCGCCAAATCCAAGCGCTGGAAGTGTCACCCCTGTTTTTCCTAATTCTCTTTTTTCAAATGGGTCCATTACAAAGATTTACTTGTATTGAAATGATTTTGCAGGCTATAATGCTTTTCTTTTGAAGATATCCTCATGAAAAAAATATTGCTGCTTATTATAGTATTTGTCCTCACTCAATCAAGTGTTTCAGCCATTGAGAGGAGAACAGAGCAGTTCCCTACAGAATTCGGCTACCTTGTGCTACCCTTGCCATATATCATTCCGGGGGCCGGATCAGGATTTGGTCTTCTTGGCGGAATTAATAATATTCCATTCGGAAGTATTGAAACCACGCTTGATCTTTTTGCCATCGGCATTGCCGGTGACATCGGCGGAAACATACTTTTTGCCACTGATTTCCCTGTTTATCCGAAAACAATTCTGCTTGACATAGGCCAGGGAAATTTTGACAAAGGCTCATTCAGGTCATACCGTGATCGCAGGATGAATTCTGATCCGGACGACTATCTTATCAGTGAACTTTCTGACACGAAATTTACCTTCGCCCGTGTGGCGCTGACTCTTTTTGACAGAATGTTTGATGTTTTCGGATTCAAGATGAAAAACGAATCAACTCTTTCGGCAATCCGCGATAAGGATGGAAATCTGATTTACGAAGCCAACCAGAGTTTTAAAGGCGAATCGAGCAGTTATGGTTTTCAGATTGACTGGACAGACGACAGGACTGATCCCCGGACCGGACTGAAATTCATTTACACCACAGCTGACTCACCTGCTACAGTCACTGATGCACCTGATTATTATGTACAGAATTATAACCTTACCTGGTATATTCCTGTTCTGAGCTACAGTACATTTGCGCTGAACTGGTACCGCTCCGGTGCAACTGTGCGTAAGCAGGGGAATACTGATCTGGATTATCTGATTTCCAAAGAAACTGCCACCTGCTTATCAAACTGTGATTCCCAGACAATTACAACCCTTGCAAAAAATCGGCAGTCACACAATCTCTACGGTTCCGGAGGAAATCTTGGCGGAACAGAAAGATTAAGATCATACGTTGGCGGACGTTACAGCGGGGCGCATGTTGAGTCGCGAGGGGCCGAATTCCGCTGGAACCTCTCAGATGAAAAAATTGCTTTCGACTGGTATTTTGTCAAGGATATCAGGACAGGCTTCCAGTTCGCATTTTTTTATGAGGAAGGTACTGTGGCTGACAAAGTCAGTCATCTCTGGCAGGAAAAAAGAACTTCCGCCGGATTAGGTACACGCGTTGTCACTGCTTCCGGATTTGTCTATCGCCTGGATTTTGCCACTGGACAGGAAGGCCGTACCACAATTCTCATCTTTGATTATCCCTGGGGTACATTTGGTCAATAATTATTTCCCCTCACCCCGACCCTCTCCCATGGGGAGAGGGAGTCCAAAAATCTGCTTACATAAAGACCCTCTCCCCAAGGGAGAGGGGGGACCGCGATGCCTGAGCGAAGTCGAAGGCGCGGTGGGTGAGGGGGGACCGAGATACCTGAGCGAAGTCGAAGGCGCGGTGGGAAAGGAAGCAATCTTTATAAAACCGAATTTTTTTCTAATTTGCTAAATAATACTTGCAATTACATTTGATTCATGAAACGATCTGCTTTTTCCAATAAAAAAATCCTATCATCAAGGAGGAATATGGAACCAACAAAGGAACAATTGTTGTGGATGTATGAGCAAATGCTTGTTATCCGCGATTTTGAAGAAACAATGGTCAACGTATATCTGGAAGGCAAGTTACCACCTGAAATTCAGGAGGGCCTGGCCTTTGATATCGGCAGCGGCCTGGTGCCGGGAGAGATGCACCTGGCTGCCGGTCAAGAACCTGTCGCGGTGGGGAGCTGTGTGCATTTGACCGATGATGATACTATCACCGGAACCCACCGCCCACATCACTTTGCGATCGCAAAGGGAATATCACTCAATTCACTTGCAGCAGAAATGTTTGGTAAAGTTACCGGACTTGGACGCGGAAAAGGCGGCCACATGCATCTCTTCAGTGTTGATAAAAAATTCGGCTGCAGCGGAATCATCGGCGCCGGAATGCCCCAGGCCTGTGGCGCTGCGTTAGCGGCAAAAAAACAGGGTAAGGACTGGGTCACTGTGACTTTTTTTGGTGAAGGTGCGGCCAATCAGGGTTCCTTTCATGAATCACTGAATCTTGCGGCAATCTGGAATCTGCCGGTAATCTTCATTTGTGAAGACAATAAATACGCAATCTCAGTAACACGCGAAGAATCCACTGCCATTGCAAACAATGCTGATCGTGCAATCGGCTACGGCATACCAGGAGTACGGGTTGAAAACAATGATGCAGTTGAAGTTTACGATGTTGTCGGAGAAGCAGTTGCCCGCGGACGTCAAGGTAAAGGCCCATCGCTGATTGAAGTCAGCACAGACCGCTATCTTGGCCACTTTCAAGGTGATGCTGAAGCCTATCGACCGGAAAACGAGGTCAGCACCCTGCGCGAAAATGATCCAATTGACCGCCTGCAGCAGCAGTTGCTTGATAGCGGTATGACTGAGGAAGAGGACAGCCAGATCAAGGAACGTACAAAAGCATCCGTTCAGGAAGCCTATGCTTTTGCCAGAGAAAGCGCTTATCCTGATACTTCTGAAGCAACTCAGCATGTATTTGTCTGACACAAAAAACCGAAATCAAAATGAAAGGAATTTATGGCAGATCGTGAATTAACAATGGCTGCGGCAATCTCAGAAGCGATTGCCCAGGAAATGGAAAATGATGATAACGTGTTTGTGATGGGCGAAGACGTGGCTAAATACGGAGGTATCTTCGGCGCCACCGGAGGTTTACTGGATAAATTCGGCACCGATCGTGTGATGGACACACCAATCTCTGAAACAGCCTTCATCGGTGCTGCTACAGGCGCTGCGGCAGAAGGCATGCGTCCCATTGTCGAACTGATGTTCGTTGACTTTTTTGGAGTCTGCATGGACCAGATTTACAATCACATGGCTAAGAACACCTACATGTCCGGAGGTAATGTAAAACTTCCGGTAGTGTTAACCACCGCCATCGGCGGCGGATACAATGATGCGGCGCAGCATTCGCAGTGCCTGTATGGATTATTCGCCCATGTGCCCGGCCTCAAAATCGTTGTGCCCTCCAATGCCTATGACGCAAAGGGGCTGATGATAGAGTCAATTCGGGACGATAATCCGGTTATGTACTTCTTCCACAAGGGTATTATGGGACTTCCCTGGATGGCTTACTTTACCGGAAGCACAAACGAGGTTCCGGAAGAGTCTTACAGCATACCATTCGGTCAGGCCAAAGTCGTGCGAGAGGGAACAGATGTAACCATCGTTACTCTGAGCCAGATGGTACACAAAAGTACCGCGGCGGCAGATGCACTTGCAGAAGACGGCATCAGCGCGGAGATCATCGACTTACGAACACTTGTTCCACTCGACAGGGAGACTGTGCTGAATTCTGTGCGCAAAACCGGAAGACTTTGTGTGGCAGATGAGGATTATCTGAGTTTCGGACTTTCCGGAGAAATCGCTGCGCTTGTTGCAGAAAATCTGGACTCCACAAATCTTAATGGATCGGTTAAGCGTCTGGCAGTTCCGGATGTACCAATACCATACAGCCGGCCGCTCGAACAAACGGTCATTCCGCAAGTGGCGCACATCGAATCCACTGTGCGGGAAATGATGAACTGATTCATTATGATCGAACTGTCCATCACTCAGGATGAATGGCCGACTGAACAGCAGGCCGATGGAATGGTTGTGCAGTGGAAAGCGTCCGAAGGCGATACAGTTGAACAGGGTCAGGTGATTGTGGAAATTGTGATTGTGAAGACAACCATGGAAGTTCCTTCACCCGCAAATGGTGTAATCCGGGAGATTTGTGTCACCAAGGACAAACTCTTCAAACCAGGAACCGTGCTGGCCCGAATTGAAGAGGCTGATTAATACGGTGTGAAGTTTTGAGGGAAAAACATAACTATCCCTCAGTGGGGTTGCTGGCAAATCCCTCTTCCGGACATGACATGCGTCGCCTTGTTTCAAATGCGGAAACGGTAACGCATCTGGTCAAAGTTAACCGCATCGCCAGGTTACTGTCCGGATTAAGGTCTCAGTGTCAATGCCGGGTGCTGTTTATGCCGGAAAGACTGGGACTTGTTCAGTCGGCGTTTGAATCACTGCCGCCTTTGAAAAACACCGGTTCTTTTCAGAAAGGACTGGAAGTACAACCGGTAGAAATATCAGCAAAGGGCACTCCGCAGGACACACAGGAGGCAGCGCGCATCATGCGTGAAAGCGGCTGCAGCCTGCTGATAACTTTTGGTGGTGACGGCACAAACCGGCTGGTGGCAATGGAATCCGGTAAAGTTCCGCTGCTTCCCATTGCCGCTGGAACAAACAATATTTTCTCACTTCCCTTTGAAGCCACCCAGGCAGGACTGGCGTCGGGAATTTTCCTGAAACTGCTTAGTGCTGAAAAGGAACTTCCATCCTCAGTCTCCGCCAGGCAGCTTGTTCAACAGCATAAACTATTGCTGGCAGAAACTGATACATGGAGTGAAAGCGCCTTAATTGATCTGGCAATTTCTCGCCAAGCCAGTCTTGGAGGACGGGCTGTCTGGGATGCCGGCTGGCTTCAGGCGGTATTTGTTACACGCTGCAAACCGGGAGCATCAGGATTGTGCGGAATTCCAGGCGCTGTAATGGATATTGCTCCGCTTGCACCACACGGGGCGGCTGCCGTTTTGGGAAACCGTTTTTCTGTTCAGGCTGTTCTCACCGCAGGCAAGGTGCAACAAGTTGGACTTGAATCAGTTGAGCGGCTGGAATTGAATCAACCCTTTACCCTTGAAGTTGCCGAAGGAACTTTGCTGGCGGATGGTGAGCGAGTGAGGGAACTCCGCAATCAAACCGTACACATCAAACTGCAAAATGAAGGTCCCAGGGTACTGGACATAGAAGCCACTCTGGAGGCCGGATTGAAACATGATTTTCTCCAATCAGGATTGTAATAATACAATAACTCTTGTAATTCCGGATTCCAATCAGAAATAAAAGATGGGGCAAGCATCGCCATACCTGTTTACAGAAGTTGAGGGAATACAAGTGCGTTATGCAGATCGTGGTTCCGGTGATTCTGTCGTGCTGCTGCTTCACGGCTTCGCAGGAGACCTTGACAACTGGATGTTCAATCTCGGCGCTCTTGCGGATAAACACCGAGTTCTTGCGCTGGACCTTCCCGGACATGGAAAATCTACCAAAACAATTGCTGATCCGTCGCTTTCCGGAATGGCAAAATTTGTCAGCAAGTTTTTAAAGGTGCTGGATGTGCCTTTAGTGCATCTGGTCGGTCACTCCATGGGTGGGGCAATTGCAATGCAAACAGCATTTGGAAGCCCTGACACAGTCAAGTCACTTGCGCTTGTTTGCAGCGCAGGATTGGGAGCAGATATCAACAGTGATTACCTGAAAGGTTTTGTTGAATCCGAATCAGCACAGCAGCTGAAACCGGTGCTTCAGCAATTATTTGCAGACCCCTCACTGGTAAATCCTCAGCTTGTTGAAGAAATACTGAATTATAAACGAATGGATGGAGTGGAATCTGCGTTGAAGGCAATTTCAGAAACACTGATTTCTGTTGGTAGGCAAACAGTGTTCATTGACAATTTTGTGTCTTCAGCAATACCGGTTTTGGTGATTTGGGGCAGTGAGGACCGTATCATTCCAGTCACCCATGCTCAAAATCTTCCTGCTGCAGAAGCAGCCGGTATTCAAGTAGAAATATTCGAATCTGCAGGACACATGGTGCAAATGGAAAAAGCCTCTGAAGTCAACCGATGCCTGCTGAATTTCCTCAACTGAATAATAATTCTTCCTCTCCCAAAGGGAGAGAGCGGTCCATGATGCCTGAGCGAAGTTGAAGGCGCGGTGGGTGAAGGGTTATAACATAAACAAGTACCAATTGCAGTCAGGAAGATACTTATGCTTAAAAATGAATTTTGACGAGGACTGAAAAAATCAGTTACAGAAATAGGAGGTAAAAACTAAATCAGTCAATCTCAGGCAAAGTGATTTCAATTTCTATTGAGGAATACCATTCGGCCACATTTTGTATATCCTCATCAGAAAGCATTGAGGCAATAATATTCATTTGATGATGCTGTATTTTTCCTGATTTATAACTTCTTAATTTGGCAATTAAGTAATCTTTCTGCTGCGCGGTGATATTCGGACTAAGCACGGATGATCCTGCGCCTGTTGCCTGACCATAAAGTCCGTGACAAACCTGGCAGATTTTCTCTACCACTTCCTTCCCTTTTTTGAGTTCTCCGCCAGTACATGGCCTGCCGTAAATGAAAGAAATACTAAATTAAGCAGAACGATTATTCTCATGGGGTGTTGTGGCCGATCAAGGGATCGGCCACTTTACTGTTAATTACTATATGAGATACGGTACACAACACCGGCTTTGTCGTCAGAGACAAGGATAGAACCGTCGACGTATTGTTGTACATCAACAGGCCTTCCAAGATAAACACCCGCGTCTGTCATCCAACCGTCAGCAAATGGCTCTGTCTTGACTGCATTACCCTTGTCGTCCAGGTATGTCACCATAACTCTGGCACCTCTGGGTTTTACTGCATTCCAGGAACCATGCTGTGCACTGAAAATTGCACCATGATATTTTTTGGGGAACATCCTGCCAGTGTAGAACATCATGCCCAGGTCTGCGGCATGCGCGATCATCTCAACCTGAGGCTTCACGTAATTATCAGCATATTTTTTAGGAATAGGCTGTCCTGCATATTCATTGGTCCTTACTCCACCGCCTCCATAATATGGGAAACCATACCACACATCAGCACCTAACCTTGGGGCTTTATTCAATTCTCCCGGAGGAGTTTCTTCACCCATGCCATCTACCTGGTTATCCGTAAACCACAGCTTACCATCTTTCGGATTGAAAGCATGTCCGACTGAGTTTCGAACACCAATTGCTACAACTTCTCTATCCAGCTTGCCCGGAAAACGGTTGAACCTGATGATTCCGCCGATTCCGACTTCGTCATACATAGGATAATTTTCAGGACCTGGTACATTAAAACGTTGTCCAAGGCTGACATAGAGCTTGTTGTCCGGACCGATCACACAAACCCTGGCAGAATGGTTATATGATTCTTCCTCAACAGGTATTAACTGTCCCTGGTCAATGATGGGAACAGCCACGGTATCGGGGCTTTCCATGAAAAATTCTGCCGCCGGAAACCACAGTACCATGTTTCTTTCCACAATATAAAGATGACCGTCATCACTGTATCAGGGGCCGTTTGGAATATCGAAACTGACACTTGGACTGAATTCTTCAACTGTATCAGCTACATTATCCATGTCCCTGTCTGTTGCCTGCCAAACCTTGGTTTTTCTTGTTCCAATCCATACCGCGCCTTTGTTTCGGCTGACTGCCATGTGTCTCGCGTCCGGAGCAATGGCAAATATTTCAATACTGAATCCGGCCGGCATATTTATATGAGGAAGAATATTCTTCCTGATATTGCTTGCGAATTTAGTATCCTGAGCAATCACTTCTCCTCTCCCAGTGCCTGTAGCTTTGAAACTGCTCAGTAATTTAACGTTTTCTTCATCTCCTTTTACATGGATATAACCCACAAACAAAGTTGATGAAAACAGTACCAGTCTAAACAATGAAATTATTTATTTAATACTACTCCTCAAATTATAGTTTAATGAATATTTCAATTATAGTTTACTGATAATATTGATGTTTTGTGAAGCCTGCCCTCCTTTCCTGCTGATGGTTGATAAGATGGTAATGATTACATTTATAATCCAAACACTCTTCTTCACTTTAAGAGCAATAAGGACTAACCCACCTCCTATACTCCTTTTATTTTTTTGTCAAGAAAAAAAGGAAAAAATTTGAAGCCTTAATGTGGGATCGATTTAAAGCAATGATATTTTTATAAAAGATTCTAGCCTTCAGAAAAAAGCTTATTTAGATCAGCTTCCTGATCGGCGTAATTAATCATGCTACGAACAATTTTACTCAGCTCTTCTTCTTCTGAATCATAATCTTCGAATTCATACTGCTGAAAGATTTCCTTCATCTTTAAAACCTGCTGATCACCAAGTTCAACCGGTACCGCAGCGTCAGTGGAGAAACAGCCTCCAATGCAGCGGATTTCACCAAAAACACTTTCATGGTCATATTTGTCCAGAATCTCGCTAACCAGCAATTGAATGGAAGTTTCCGTGTTTTCAAGCGAATAATCATTTATGACCTGGTCCATGAATTCCTTTTGTTCGTCTTTCAGACTGATATTAATTTTCATAATTTACTCCAAATAGGATTTTTACTATGACATGATAATTTTTGAAAAAAAATTACTAATACAGCTTAAGATGCTTAATCAACAACGCACTGCTGCTGCGCTAATTTACGAACTACCCTATAATCTGTCAAGATTTAGTTGATTTTGCAAATCATGGTGTTTCTCGGCATAACTTTGCTGTTTCCATCTATAATTGTTTTACGTTAAACTTGTTCCGGAAAAAGCCGAAGAGTGTTTCTTCCTCTGTACCTCCTTCTCCAGTAGAGAGAGAGGGGGACCGCGATGCCTGAGCCAAGCCGAAGGCGCAATGGGTGAGGGGTGGCTTCTACCTCTCCCGCTGGGAGAGGGTCAGGGTGAGGGGTAAAAACTTAATACACTCTGCATTCCGAGACTGCGCTTGCTTCCCCCGGAAAGTAAATGAATTGTATAAAAACATCTTTATTTAAACTTTGAAAATGAAACTAACACTGATTTATCCGGATGTACCATTCTGGCGGGCGGAAACAAGCCGCATCGCTTTATTTATTGGAGGAATTGAATTTGAGGATCTTCGTCCCTCTAGAGATGCAATTTCAAGAATGAAAACCGATGGAACCTTTCCATTCGGTCAGTTTCCTGTTCTGCAGGTTGATGGCAAAACCCTGGCTCAAACAGGCGCAATCGCCCGTTTCTGCGGGAAACTTAGCTGGCTTTATCCGGAAAATGATTTCGCCGCGGCAAAAGTTGATGAAGTAATTGATCTTGCCACGGATATCACAAATAAGATAAGACCGGCACTTGTAGAAAAAGATGCTGAAAAAGGCAGAAAAATGCGCAGTGAACTGGCAGAAACAGTATTGCCGCACTGGCTGGGTTTTATGGAAACATTGCTGGAAGACAACGGGAAAACCGACTATTTCGTGGGCGAATCCCTGACTGTGGCTGATCTTGCTGGCTGGCGTTTGTGCGGCTGGATTTCCGGAGGCATTATCGACGGAATTCCGGAAAGCATCCTTGACGCTTTTCCCCTGCTGATCGCACATCAGCAAAAAATCTCCAGCCTGCCAAAAATTGTGGAATGGATTGAAAAAAATCGCAAATAACACAGGTTTATCATTCACGAAATAATGTCCATTTACCCACCCCGTGCAGCACCTCTTTCTCCATGGAAGGAGATTGGTGTGACAGAGGTATCCCCTCTCCCTTCGACTACGCTCAGGGAGCAAAAAACCGCTGATTGAGCGGAGTCTAAACCAGCAAGATGAAGGTAAGCTTTACAACAACACCCCTGGATTCCGAGTCTTCGCTGCGCTTCGCCGAGAATGACAAAGCAGAAATGTCATTCCCAGGGAACTTGACCACGACTTGTCCGGAGAACGGAAATCAAGTTTCAATTTGGTGCTACAATGCTATAACTGTTTCCATATCAAACTAATAAATAAGAACAGGAGAAAAGTGAACAATGGGACTTTTGATTGAAGGTAAATGGCACGACCACTGGTATGACACCAAAGAAAGCAATGGAGAATTCGTGCGGCAGGAATCACAATTCCGTAGCTGGATTACCCCTGACGGTTCGGCCGGACCCAGCGGCACAGGAGATTTCCCTGCAGAAACGGGACGATACCATCTTTATGTCTCACTGGCCTGTCCCTGGGCGCACCGCGCATTGATCTTCCGCAAGCTGAAAGCGCTGCAAAAAATCATCACGGTTTCCACCGTCCATCCTCACATGCTGGATCAGGGTTGGGTATTTGATGACTGGAATGGAGAGACCGGAGACAATTTATATGGTTACAAATGCCTGCATCAGCTTTACACAAGAGCAAAATCTGATTACAGCGGCAGGGTGACTGTACCGGTTTTGTGGGATAGTCAACGCGAAACTATCGTCAGCAATGAGTCCTCGGAGATCATTCGCATGTTCAACTCAGCCTTTAACGATTTTACTCCGGAAAAGACCGACTATTATCCTGAAGCTTTACGGGAAGGGATTGACACAATCAACGCAGATATTTACCAAAATCTGAACAACGGAGTTTACCGCTGCGGATTCGCCACCACCCAGAAAGCATATAAGGCCGCATTCAGCAGCCTTTTCAAATGCCTTGATCAGCTTGAAACAAGACTGGCCAACCAGCGTTTCCTGCTTGGCGAGATGATCACTGAAGCTGACTGGCGTCTGTTTACCACTCTGGTGCGCTTTGACGCGGTTTACTTCTCACACTTCAAAACCAATCTGCGCCGTATCCGGGACTATCCTGCACTTTCCGGATACCTGCGTGACCTGTACCAGCAGCCAGGTATTGCTGAGACAGTCAGCATGGAACACATCAAGCAGCACTACTATTACAGCCATCATACAATCAATCCCACCCGAATTGTTCCGGAAGGTCCGGAATTGAATTTTTCTGAATCACATCAACGTGATCGACTTTTTGCTCCTGAAGCGGAGTCGAAGTGAGAAGGGGGCACGAATCCCGCGGATCAACCCCTCACCCCAGCCTTCTCCCCAAGGGAGAAGGGGACAGCTCACTACGGTACCTTACACCAACCCTCTCCCACAGGGAGAGGGGGGACCGCTCACTGCGGTACCTTAC
>LUQO01000066.1 GCA_001627865.1 SAR324 cluster bacterium REDSEA-S27_B3 | reverse complement strand
TGGATTATGTACCTTCGGACACTGCGCCCAGTTGTTGCTGGCTGCACTTTGTGACAACGACGCAAAAAGGTTCAAAAAGATCAGGGTCCGTTTCTCGTCTCCAGTGTTTCTCAACGACAAGCTTGTCCTCAGGGTCTGGAAAGACGGGCCTGGTCGCGTGCTGTTCGAAGCGGCGGTTGGAGAAAAAACCGTTGTCTCCCACGCCTACTTTGAATACGTTTAGAGGGAATGAGACTTAAGAAAATTAAAACGTGTGAAGAGCAGTGGTGAAAAAGGAGCGGCATATATGTCCAATGACTATTCTCGATTCAAACTAGGACCATGCCTTTGTATTGCCCAATCGCTGCTAAACAATTAATTTTGATACATTGAAGGAATCATTATGAAAGCAATTTTGTGCAAATCTTTTGGTCCCCCAGAAAACCTGGTACTTAAAGAGGGAGAAGATTTAAAACCTGGAGAGGGAGAAGCACTGGTTGAGGTGTATGCTGCTGCATTAAATTTCCCTGACACTTTACAGATTGAAGGAAAATACCAGTGGGAGTATCCTTTCCCATTCACACCCGGATCGGAGGCAGGAGGGACTATTAAAGAATTAGGTCCAAATGTTAAAGGGTTTGATAAAGGCGACCGTGTTATGGCAACTCCGGGAATTGGTGCCATGGCAGAGCAAGTATGTGTCCCAGTGAGTGGTTTGAGAAAAATACCTGACAGTATGAGCTTTCAAACTGCATCCGGATTCCCTATGGTTTATACCACTTCATACTATGCATTAAAACAGCGAGCTAATTTAAAGCCAGGAGAAACACTTTTAGTCCTTGGTGCCAGCGGTGGGGTTGGTGTAACGGCTGTTGAATTAGGAAAGTTGATGGGAGCTCAAGTGATTGCAGGAGCTAGTTCTGAAGAAAAGTTGCAGTTTGCTAAAAAAGCTGGTGCTGATTTACTTGTCAACTACAGCGACGGGGATTTAAAAACAAAAATTAAAGAGTTGACTAAAGGTAAAGGAGCCGATGTTATTTATGACCCTGTGGGAGGTGATCTCTTTGACCAGGCAACAAGATGCATCAATTGGAATGGCCGATTGTTAGTTGTTGGATTCGCAAGCGGGAGAATTCCTGAATATAAAGCCAACCTTGCATTGCTGAAAGGAGCTTCAATGATAGGAGTGTTTATGGGGCGATTTGCGACTGAGGAACCAGAGGCGTATGAAACTAATATGGACGAATTATTTGAATTCTTTAAACAGGGCAAAATCAAGCCTGCCGTGAATCAATCTTTTAAAATGCATGATTTTGTTTCTGCTTTCAATATATTTAAAGAGCGAAAAGCAATGGGTAAGGTAACTCTTGAAGTCAAAAAATAAACCTCAAAAATTACGGTTACTTATCTTTTACTATTTAGTGCTGATCAAATGAGATATTTGGAGCACGATGTAAATTATTGGGTGTCCATATAGGTGACTATCAGCCCTGAAATTCAGTACTATTCAGTAGCTACAACCTCCTGCGAGTAACCCCCACTAATTTTTCACAGTCAGACAACTCTCCTAGTAAAATCCAATATTCTTGTAAAATACCCCTCTAAATCAGATAAAAAGTCTTGACAAACCTTCACAACCTTTTCCATTATTGTAAAATCTGTAAATTGATGTTATGTATTAAATTGACGTAGACAACCATTGTAAAAATAAACACTTTCTATTACATTAAGAGGGTGAGTTTTTTATTTTTTAGCTCCTATTTCTGATAAATATTAATATGGCAGAGTCCGGTCCTAGACGTAAACTTGCAGCAATTCTGGCCGCCGACGTAGTCGGTTTCAGCAAATTGATGGGTGAGAATGAAGATAGAACCCTCAAGAATTTGAAGGCTTGCCGCTCTCTTACAGATGAGGCGATCAAGTTAAACCATGGTCGAATTTTTGGCAGTGCAGGTGATTCAATCATAGCTGAGTTTGCCAGTCCAGTAGACGCAGTGGTAGCTGCTACAGAGTTTCAAAGGAATCTAAGAGACCGAAACGAAGGTGTTTCAGATGAGGACCAGATGCTGTTTCGTGTTGGTTTAAATCTTGGGGATGTAATTATAGAAGGAGAAAACCTTTATGGTGACGGAGTTAATGTTGCTGCTCGACTTGAAGCTTCAGCTGAACCGGGAGGAATCACACTTTCAGGAAAGTTTCATGATGAGGTATGCCGAAAACTTGACATGAGCTTTGTCAGCACTGGAGAGCAGGAAATGAAAAACATTACCAATCCAGTTCCAACCTATAAAATTGAAGTTTCCTCTCTTCCTAAAACAGAAGCTAGTTCCGAGTCTGAGCCCACCATTGAAACTTCAGCAGAAGATAAAGGTTCTACTTCAGATCAAGATTATGTCGAGATTCCACCTGCAATAGCTGTTTTACCATTCACAAACATGGGTGGCGATCCGGAACAGGAGTATTTCGCGGACGGAATCACCGAGGATATCATCACCAATCTATCGCTCTGGCGTACCTTTCCCGTAATTTCTCGAAACTCAAGCTTCACCTTCCGGGGGCAGTCGAAAAACATCAAGCAGGTCGCAAATGAACTCGGCGCGCGTTACATCGTGGAGGGCAGCGTCCGGAAGGGGGGTAACCGTGTACGCATCACTGCACAGTTAATTGACGCGGATGAGGACCACCACCTCTGGTCGGAAAAGTGGGACCGCACTCTGGAGGACATCTTTGACGTACAGGACGAGGTTTCCGAGGCAATTGCCCGCAGGGTGGCCCCTTCGGTAACAGGCCACGAGCAGAAGCGGTTGACCCGCAAGCGACCGGAAAACCTCAGCGCGTGGGAGGAGTACCTGCAAGGGATTCGCTGTTATTACGAACGTCAGCGTACCGACTATGAAGACTCCGGACTCACACAGGCGCGGCAACACTTCGAGAAGGCTATTGAGTTGGACCCGACTCTCTCGGATGCACATGCATATCTTGCTATTTTTGGCGATGCGCATTTAGTCCAACGCATCACGAAAGACGTAGATAAAACACTGGATGAGATGCTTGCTCATGGACGCAAGGCCGAGAGTCTGAACGTGGAAAATCCGCTGGCCCTGCTTGGCATTTCAATTGTCCACTTCTTTCGCGGAAAACATCACGCGGCACTTGATCATGCCCAGCGTGCGCTACAGTTCAATCCCAGTTTTGCTCTGAGTCACTATTGGCTTGGATTGGCTCAGGTTCATTCAGGAGAATATCAACAAGGAGAAAATTCTGCTCTCAAGACTTTGGAACTAAGCCCAGCGGACCCGGATTTGAGCGACTTTCTTGGGTTGCTTTACTTTGCATTCCTAGGACAGGGGAAATACGAAGAGGCGCTTGAGGCAATAGAAAAGGCATTGCTCCGGGATCCGGATGCAGGACATCATTTGGGGTTCCATACGGCGGTGCTGGGGCACTTGCAGCGACCTGAGGCCAAGACCACGCTGGAGCAATACCTTGCCCTACGTCCCAACCTCAAGACCCGTGACGACTACCGTAGCATCTTCGTCCCCAACTCCACGCTGGCTGACCCCATCATCGAGGGACTCATCAAGGCGGGCTGGAACCCAGAAGATTAAAACATTTACAGAATACACAATCATTCCCTGAGACTGACCAACACTAATTCTTCACAGTCAGACACCCTCCAAGTAAAATCCCCACATTCTTGTAAAATCTACTGATTGATGTTAGATATATCTGTTGATTTACCGATAATTGATGGACTAACATCAAAAACTAAATCAGATCGGGAATACTCTTCAAGAATTTTATCAAAGTTTTAGCCATGTCAGAGTCAAAATCAGAAAGAAAGGTTGCTGTAATCTTTGCGACAGATGTTGTGGGTTATAGTACCATGATGGAAAAAAATGAGGACCAGACACTCAAAAACCTTAAGTCTTGCCGGAACATTATTGAAGGTCTGATAAAGGAATATCATGGAAGAATTTTCAACACTGCCGGAGATTCTGTCCTTGCAGAGTTTCAAAGTGCTGTTGAGGCTGTGATCTGCGCCTCAGAGTTTCAAAAGACAATCAAGGAACGCTACAATTCTGTCGGTGAAGAGGAGAAGATGCAGTTCAGGGTAGGAATAAACTTTGGGGATGTCGTTATTGAGGGTGAAAATCTTTATGGAGAAGGTGTCAATGTTGCTGCTCGACTAGAGGCCCTGGCCCAGCCTGGGGGGATCTGCCTGTCAAGAAATGTTCATGAAATAGTTAATAAGAAAACAGATTTTGAATTTCACGATCTAGGAGAACAGAAAGTCAAGAACACAGTCCTTCATGCAATTGATGTACTTATAGATCCATCACATAAAAGAATCATTCAACCCAAATCATCCTCACGAATGCCATTCTATGCTGGTATTATAACTGTACTGTTAATAGTATTAGGTAGTATATTTTACTTTAATATAAAGTCTCAAAATTCTGAAATTAAGGAAGAAATTATTCTTGATTCAGAAAAATTATCTCTACTAATATTTCCTTTTGAAAATCAATCAGGGAACAATGATAATCAATATTTATCCAGTGGAATTAGTAGCCACATAGCTACCACTTTGTCCAAAATTGACAAACTTTTTGTTCTTGATAAGAGTACAGCAGAATTTTTACGAACAAAAAATGTTACAAACACTCAACTAAAAGAAAAATATGGTATTCAATTTATGTTGGAGGGGACTATCCAGGTCGTAGAGACAAAAACTAGAATTAATGTCCTGTTAACTGATTTAAAAAAGAATGAAGTCATATGGTCTGAAATCTTTGATTACAGGGATCAAGATATTTTTGAAGTTCAAGATTCTTTAAGTAATTCTATTTTAGAAAACATAATTCCTGGGGTTCTATCTTTGACTGTAGGAGATACACACTCGAAAAGAAAATTTTTGCCAGAGGTTCATATCAACAGGCTTAAAGGAAGGGTGGCTTTTGATAGTTTCACAGTAGAGGGTTATTATGAGTATGAAAGATTACTTAATTTAAACAGAGAACTTGAACCAAACAATATTTATCTGGATATGGATGAAGCTTGGTTTTATATGCTTAGAATATGGCTAGGGCTTTCAGAAAATATAGAAACGGATGCAAATGAAGCCCATCGGCTGACCTTAAATGTAGTTAAAAAAGATCCTGAATACGCTTATGCTTCTAATTTAGCTGCCTTGCTTGAAAGTCAATACCTAGGTGATCTTGAAACTGCTTGTGGACGATTGGAGAAGCTAGAACAGATATCGACTGACGCTTCTAATATTGAAATGATCGCTAGTAGAGCTAGAAATTGTGGAGAATATAAAAAATCGCTCAAACTTTATGCAAAAGCACTCAAGATGTCTCCACACATTGGTCTTTGGATGAACAAGGCTTATGCTGTAACGTTCCTAATGAAAACTTTTGAAGAAAAGAATACTGATTTTTCAACTGCTAAGGCTTTTATAAAATCTCAAATCAATGAGAATTTTTCTGAGGAAGGCATCAACGAAATGTGGCTAATGATGTTAGCTTATATTGCAACTAAGGAAGGTGAGCAAAACTTAGCTCTCGAATACTTCGGCCAACAAGCCAAAATGGAAAATCCAATTTCTAAGCAAGGCATCAAAAAATCTAATTTTGTGGGCAAAGAAAATGAAGAATTTTTTCAGGATTATATTGAAACTTTAATGTTACTTGGAATGCCAGAAAAATAGCTCGGATGACCATTGTGTATGGTTGAAATTTCGAATGCCCCTATTATTTCATCAGAAGTTATTGATTCTGCCTGGAACTACCTTCAGATGACTCCACTAGTTCTTCACAGTCAGACACTGTTCTTATAATCTTTTAAGATTTGGAACACCAATTCTCTTGGGGCAGTGTCCATTGAATCCAGAAATTCTGCAAATACTTTTGGATGACCCCTGCCCAATAGTTTACCTGCCAGGATGAGTTCTTCTTTATCAATCCCACCTGACTCATTTGCATATCTAATGATAATGTTTCCATAGTCCATACAGGTCATTTTCTTTTTTTCAGGATTCTTTTCTTCTTTTACCATTTAATATTCCTCCTTTCTAATACAGGACCCACAACCCATTCCAAGTAGGGACATCCCAACCCCACCCGGATGGACGAGGTAGAAGATAAAGCTGCTCTGTCTGTCAGATAATTGAACTTGTTTCATAGAATCCTTATTTGATTATATATATAATAAATCATATAAATTAGATTTCTTCAAGCTTTTTAGATGTCCTTCATTCCAGAATCTTCTAACTCATCACAGTCAGACACCTCCAAGTAAAGAAGCTTTTGACAACCATAGGGCCAGGATTGAAGCTTACAGAAAAGAATCCTCTGAAGACTTGGGGATAACGCTTGAACATAAACATGACGGTGTAATTAGAGCAGAAGGTTCAAATTAAACCTTATCTCTTTATGCTTGTTATCTGAAAACTTTTAAATTACAATGACCGTTAATAAAGTCACGAACATTTTATAAACATTTTTATAAAGAGGTAAATATGCTTAGAAATTTAATCACTTACACATCAATATTTTTCTCAATTTTGACATTATCGGCCACTTCTGCTTTTTCGGGAAGTGATGAGTGGAAAGCAAAAATGATTGCAGACGCTCTGACAGCTGCACCACCAATAGTAACAAAGGATGCAACCATATATGCCTGGGACACGAATAGACAGATGATACTGCTTCGTAGTGGAAAGGGTTCTTACGTCTGCCTTGCCAGCGGTTTCTTCTCAACACGTCTTGGCAGACCTCCCCTTCCATACCCGGATCCAATGTGCGTTGATCAAAATGCCTGGAAATTTATGCGGCACTTCTTATCGCAAAAAAACCCTATGAAACCCTCAACTCCCTATCCGACCGAACCTGGTCTGTGCTGGATGCTGGCCGGAATGCCTGTTACAGGAGGTATGTTGGACATTGGTTCAGGAACGAAGTTTGAGGTAACTGTCGCCAAGTCCGGGGCCAAAGTAGTACGCATGACACCTCACCTTATGATTCTGCCGTTTCCGATCAACGAAAAAACGTCAGGAATGTCTACAAAGTATGATACGGACCATCCGAAAGCCAGTTGGGTGATGGCAGCAAAATCTCCAATAGAGCATTTGGCAAAGTATCTTTTAACATTAGTGCGAAGGCGTGGAACAGAAAATTTTTACAGTAAAATTCTGTTCTGCGCTTGGTATGGATTTATCCAGATCAAAAGTCCTTGACATACATGAAATGAGATTTAAGATGCTCATTTTTAACCATAACCCTTATTAAGGAGTTTATATGCCATATAAAATAATGATGACTGTAGCAGCAATAATACCTCTAGTTTTTGGGCTTGCTTTTCTTGCTGTACCACATTTTTTTATTTTAGGGACATACCCTGATGCAGAAGGTTTAGCTTTGGAAGTAGGAATAACTCAACGATATGTTATGGCCGGTATGTTATTCATCGTTTTGTGTCTTTTATTTCAATCCAGAAACGTTGAGAAAGTGGATGATCAAAAGGCAATTCTTTTGGGTGTTTCTATCGGTTTTGCTGTTATGTGTGCTGTCATAATTATATTGGAAGGTCCCGGTCGTGGTCTTCCGTTGCTCGTGCCCCCAGTTATAGCCACGGGAGCATTAGCCGTCCTTAGTTTCTGGTCACGTTCAAAACTGAACTAATATAGCTTAGGTCACATCCTGGGTATTAATTGCCCGAAAGAAAAATCACTACAGATCATCTTTTCTAAGCAGATCATTTGGTGGTAAAAATGTCAGAGAGAGGAAGTTCTTCAATAATATAAGTATATGTGGACGCCTCTCTCCGCTATCACTTAATTTTTTACCTTCCCACTAAATCCTAATAATCCTTGCCCAACTAAAGAAAATGCAAATTCAAAATAAAAATTTAGCAAAAAAAATTCTTATCAATGTAGCTTTAATAATTTTATCTACAACCCTGCTGGGTTGTGCTTCAAGACAAACTGAAATAATTATTCCAGCTTCACCTGACAAAATTTGGGCTGTACTAATTGATACTGATGGATACAAAGAATGGAATCCAGTCTTTGTACCCTTAAAAGGTAGACTTGAACAAGTAGAAGAAGGAGAAATTCTTACTTGGCTATATACCCAACGAGGTCAAGATCCTATAGAGACTGAAATGAAAGTTGTAAAATTCGTAGAAGACAAACAACTGAATCAACAAGGGGGCATCTGGGGTATTTTAAATGTTAATCACAATTGGTTTTTAGATCCTGTTCAAGAGGGAACACGAGTTACTAATCGTGAAGAGTGGTCTGGAATTGGTGTTTTATTTTGGGATTATAGTTGGGTAGAACCAACTTATAAGGAAATGAATGAAAATTTAAAAAAACAAGTACTGCGCACTCGCTAAAACAAGCAATGAGAGCATACTATAGAATATCTGCTTGTCTAAAGCCGATCATTTGGTGGTAAATTTGGTGGTAAAAATCGCTGAGTTATAAAATTCTTCAATAATATCAACATAAGTGGTGGACGCCACCTCCACCAGCATGCTATCTATCCTCCGATGAATTCAACGCCCAACATACCCATAGTTGACTTGTCGCCATGGTTTTGTAACGACCAAAGGGATCGCCGCCAGCTGGCAGACACGATCGGTAGGATATGTCATGAGACTGGTTTTTTCTACGTAGTTAATCACCAGATAGATAGCGACCTCTGTCGACGATATATGTCTGTGCTGAAGTCGTTCTTCGCTCTTCCAGAGGACGTGAAGATGACCATCCACAAAAAGCATTCCCGTCATTTTAGAGGCTGGGAAAGCCTGGGTTCGGAATTAACCAACAATCAAATTGACTACCGAGAGCAAGTTGATATCGGTCTGGAACAATTGGCCATTGAACCGGCTGAGCCCTATTACCTCGCTTTATTGGGTCCAAATCAATGGCTGCAGGAAGAGCTACTGCCGGGTTTTCGCAACACAGTTCTTGAATATATTGCCGCAATTTCAAAGTTATCTCGTCAACTGCTTGGCATGATGTCCCTCTCGTTGGGCCTTGAGCAAAATTGTATCGAGTCAATATTTGGTGAAAAGCCTGCACCTTATACCAAGTTAATTTGTTATCCCCAAACACGGCCAGGTAGCATGGGAGTTGGCGAGCACAAAGATTCAGGTTTTATTACCATACTTTTACAAGACTGTTTACCAGGTCTTGAGGCCAAGTCCACTACTGGTGAGTGGATGGCAGTAGACCCGGTATCTGATAGTTTGGTGGTAAATATAGGTGAGCTTATGCAGATGATGAGCGCTAACTATTTTGTTGCTGCCCCCCATCGTGTTCGAAATGTGTCTGACCAGGTACGCTATTCTTCTGCATTCTTTGATCATCCAGATTTACGTGCCAACATATCTCCGTTGCCAATAGCCGGTAAGTTAAAAGAAAGGGTTAAAGCAAGTAAGGTACATAGTAGTGCTGGCTTAATGCCTTCGGTAGCTGAGATGGCAAGTGGGGTAAAAAACATGCAAAGCGTTTCGAAGCCTACCAGCGTAGGTAAAAAATATTGGCGCCGGTGGGTAAGAAGTTATCCTGATATTGCACGCCACTATTATGGCGATAAATCTTTACTGCTTTGAATCATTTATTAAATTTAAATATCTCAAAACAAAAAAAATCTGAGAGCCTTTTATATATTGCGCTAACGGATTTTACCCCCCTTGATTCTCTTTTTCGGTAGAGGAAAAAATTTAAATAGATTCTAATGTTGTAGTTTGCCATCAAAAAAAGTGCGGTTCGCAATAGTAAATGGCTTTATGATTTAATATATAGTTATTCAATGTAAAATCAATGTTTGCTATTTATACTGAGATTTGCCCGCTTTGATGTCCTATTTTGATTTTGTAGTCTTTATCTTGAATTTAGATAAAATTTGTTATATTCAATAGCTTAAATTAATCAAATATTTATTTTCTTTTCAGTAAGACCTTAAATGGCTAATAAAGAGATCGAACGAAAGATTGCGGTAATCTTTGCAACTGATGTTGTCGGTTACAGCAAATCTGTTGAGGTCAATGAGGAGCAGACCATTAAGAATTTCAGGGCCTGCAAGAAAATTCTTGAGGATCTTTTTTTAGAACACGACGGCAGAATTTTTAATACTGCAGGTGACTCTGTGCTAGCCGAATTTTCAAGTGCTGTATCTGCAGTTATCTGTGCAACAGAATTCCAGAGGCTCATGAAGGAAAGAAACGAGTCAGAGACAACCGATCTAAAGATGGAATTTCGTATTGGCATTAATATGGGAGACGTCGTTGTAGAAGGAGATAATCTATATGGTGATGGGGTCAACATTGCTGCTCGACTAGAAGCTCTTGCACAACCAAATGGGGTCTGTCTTTCAAGGAGTGTTCATGAATTTATTAATAAAAAGATGGACTTCTTATTTAATGATCTGGGTGAACAAACTGTGAAGGATAATAAATTTCATGCTTTTGATGTTGTTATAGATGATTCACACAAACGAACTGTAAAAACTAAATCTAAATCAAAAGTACCCCTTATCGCGGCAAGTGTTGGAATTCTTCTCCTGGGCATTGGTGGCTATGCTTACTATAACAATGCTCTAATTAAGCCGTCTAAAGAAGAAAAGAAGGTTGCAAGGGATAACTTACCTATAATTCTAGTTAAACCTTTTAAGAATTTAGGAAGTGAAGACACTTCGGTCAGTAATGCCATAACTGAAAGCCTTATCTCCAGTTTATCCAGATACAAAGGGATTTCCGTGTTATCAAGCAGTACAAGCTTTCACATTCTTGAAAACAATATACCTGATAATGAAATTGTAGCAAACTTCGGAGTGAAACATGCTATTCAGGGATCTGTTCAATCCTTTGGAAAAAATACAAGACTGACAGTGGAACTTAATGATCTTTCACAGGGTAAGGTCGTATGGTCTGAAAAAGTTGATTTTCTGTTGGATGATATTTTTAAAGTTCAAGATGAGATTGGGAATAAAATACTGGGCCAACTTTCGATTACCGCAGTGGGGGGTCAGCAAGAAAAACAATGGATGTCAGAATTTGAGACCTTTGAACAATATCTATTGTCTCTGAATTTTCATAAAGAATGGGGTAAATATAATAAAGAAGGTTACGAGAACACCCTGGAGATTCTGGAAAAATTTAGATCATTAAATCCAAATAAAAATGCACTTGATTCTTTGGAAGCATGGAATATCCATCAGCGATTGTTGCTGGGACTCTCTAAAGAAAAAAAAGAAGATATTAAAAAATTAGATTATTTAACTAATTCTGTTGTACAAAACAGAGGAAATGAAACAGACTATGGCCTAAGAGCCCTCGTAGAATTTGATCATTTATCAAAGGACTGTGAAATTGCTACACAAAATATTTCTAAGGCATTAGATATTGGTACTAACGCAGCTATTTTTACGATGGCTGGATTCATTTATCATGCTTGTGGAGATCACAAAAAAGCTATTAAAAATCTGAAAGAAGCTTTTCGTCTCAAACCCTTAGACGGAACTTATTTAATTACCTCAATCTTAGTTGCTAATTGGTATATCCTGGGTAAAACGGAAGAAATCAAGAAATTTCTTGGAGATAAAATAAATAATAAGGATATGTGGGGACCATTACTTTGGATTTATGCATCAATGGAACTAGAAAATGGAAATACAAAGAAGGCCAAAGATTATTTCGAGAGAGCCAGAGAACGTGGCGCAAAGAAATTTATGATAATGCAGATGCTAAGAAATGAAGAAGCTGCAGAAAAACTTACTAAATCTTTAGAAACTTTGGGGTCACTGGATTAGAATGACATTCATGAACTTTTGATAAATATTTTGATAAAAATATTTGAAGTAAAAAATTCAACAGTCTAAACCTGTCCCATTATATATTTTTATGGTATAATTTTATTTAATAATATTATATATTTATAGTGATTTTGGTGGCGCAGGTTCGATTCCCGCCACCTCCACCACCCACCTAATTTAACGGAACTTAATTATTACTAATTTTATATAATATTATCAAAGAGTTTAAGCGTTAATTAGACTTCCTGCCTCTCATTTAGTTCCATCCGATTTCACCCAATTTCACCCGTTTTTCGGGGCTGATGGACACCTATATGGACACCACTGGATTCTTCAGGTTTCCATATAACTTTCTTGAGTTAATCTTCGGTAATTACATTGTGGCGCCGAAATACTGAAGTGGTTCGGCTGCCGGTGATGGCCATGATGGTGAAATGGTCGTTGCCTGTGAGGCGCAAGTTGTTGATGGCACAGTGCCTCAGTTCAATACTCCTGCTATTTAGCCTTCACACATCCATAAGCACCTTCAACGAAGTATTCTCTACCATATCCTTCACCTCCTCACGATAGGAAAGCATATGAGACGCTTTTAGATGAGTCTGCAGATGTTCCATGCTTTTCCATTTTTCAATGATAGTGACAATGTTTTCATCCAAAACCTGCGGATTAAGCTTTGCATCTAAATCAATTGTGGGAATATATTCAATGCATCCATCTTCATTTATTACATTAGGAACATTGGCCTTGAAACGCTCAAGGAAAGCTGAAATTTTTCCAGGCCTGACCTTAATGCTTGCAAGAACATATATCATAACATTCTCATTTTGAGGGTTTAAATATTAATTTGTATTCAACCTATAATATCTAATCCTTAAGTTTTAGAAGACCATGCCATATCCCCTTCATTCCTTCCACCTTCAACCTGGATGTATTTACCGGTTACAAAGTCTGACGCTCCTGAAGCAAGAAATACAGCCACTCCGGTTATGTCTTCGGGTTCCCCTACCCTTCAGGCCTGTTGAGATAGGCGGCATGCCGTCGTTTCTCGACCATACACGTCTGCGGCTTGGCTGATCGTAGAAATACACCAATGAAATAGACCTCCATATTAAACGCCGAGAATCCGCTCGTTTAAGACGCATCGGCAATCCATTTCATATTCAAGCCCTAACACTGGGGGTCGGTTATGGTGCCACACAAAACCATTACGCAGAATGCCTCTGGGTGCAAATTTTCTTACCAGTAGATGATGAATGTCATGCACGGTGTAAACCTGTACGGCAGTTGTGTCCTCCCAGCCGGCGCCGAAAGCTGACAGACGCCTTTCCATTTCGCTAAGTACCCATTCGGCTTTTTCCAGCAGACCCTTTGCACTCATATCATTCCTTGCCACGATATGATCCTGGTAGCCACCTTTGCCTTCAGGCACCTCGCCACTGCCTGAAATTACAAAGGTTGGTCCTGTATTGGGCAGTTCCAAGGTGTGAGTGAATGCATGGAAGGATGGTTCTTTAGGCTTGTCGAAGTCTGGGCAAACATTGGCCCGTGCCACCGGATTGCTTACGTCCTTCAGGATTCCCCAGTCAGAAAGAGTTCCGGCATAAATTTCGTTGAAACGGCGGAATTCATCTTCGGTAAAAGGTGCTGGTGAGCGAAGCTCACAGGCACAGAAGGCCTGCAGGGGGCGGTCAATGGAAATGAGGTATTCCCGAATTTTCTCAAACCCACGATCCATTGGTAGAGGTTTTGAAAACTGTACCCTTTGAAGCACGTGGCCTGACATGGCACTAACACCTCCGGAATACTGGAAAACTGAAGGAATGTAGCGGTAGCCACCGGAGGTCATCTCCTTGGTTTCATACATTGTGGTCTCCAACTATCTGGGTAATTATTAATGGGAAGTTCCTTCTCTGAATCTAAACGAAAAAGAAACCTCAAATAATTCAGATCCAAGAGAAGTCGACTTATTAAAACGGGCTGAGCGTAATATGAGAATGTGCAAAGGTAAATATTCGTTGAAGTAACCCTTTGTAAATTGATGATACATTTTCAACCAGGTTTGTCCTTGGGAAATCTCAGGATTTCAAGGGGCTTGGCCCACCCCGAACCAAGGATACCCCTTGGCAGAAATATGATGAAGAGAATCAGCATAATCCCATAGATAGTACCATCCAAACCTGCGAGTTCAACTCCTACCAAGATCCTTAGACTTTCTGAGAGCAAAATAGTGATCACGGCCCCGACTGTTGGTCCAAGTGCCACATACATCCCTCCAACAATGCTTGCAAATACGATCTGCAGGGAAACAGAGATTCCAGCGATGGTATCTGGATTCAAATACATTTGGTATTGCCCATATAGCACTCCTCCAAAAGCAGTCAACCATGCACTGAGAATTGTTATTTTTAGCTTCTCTCGGGTGACATTGATACCGACGGATGCTGAGGCATCTTCGTCATCAGAAATAGCCTCCATTGAATAACGGGCCATGCTGCCATCTACAAGGTTCCATACCCATATACCGAAAACCCAGCTCAGCAGTACGATTACGTAGAAATAATCCTTTTCTACAAACTGGAAGGCATACACCGACATCCCCTCTCCATATCGCTGCGGAGTCATTCCAAGGGAGCCACCGGTGTAGTCTCGCATCCCAATGATCACTAATCGAACTACCTCTGCAAGAGCGAGCGTCACCAGCGCAAAATAATGGCCGATGATCCGGAATTGGAAACACGGGTAGCCAACAATGAGGGCTACAATAGTTGCCAATATTAGGGCTATTGGTATTCCAAGCCAGGGCGTGATCCCATAAAAGTTCCACAACATCCCTACGGTGTAGCCTCCAATACCAAGGAATGCTCCGTGTCCAAGGGAAACAAGACCGAAACGACCCATGATCGACCAACCCGTATAAACGAAGCCCCAGATCAAGATCAGGATCAGCACATGCATGTAGTAGTCTGGTAGATCCAGAAACGGAACTGCAGCTAGAAGAAACAGAGCCGTGAACTTGCTGAAACGGGTCACGAGCGATTTCCGAATAATCCCTGAGGACGAATGAACATCATGATGATGAAGAACACGAACGCAATCACATAGCCCCACTCAGTTTCGAGAAAAAATCCACCGAGGGAAATAAGCTGGCTCATAACAAAGGCGGCAATAAATCCGCCGATCATGTTGCCAAGCCCTCCAAGTACGCATATCATAAAGGTGATCGGACCAAATGAGATGCCGATCAACGGGTGCACGTCGTACTGAAGGATCAGCAATGCTGCTCCCAAACCTGCCAAACCACCTCCAAGCGCGGAAGCTACAAGATAGACTCTCTGGGGGTTGACACCCATTAGCACTACCACCTCACGGTCCTGTGAAATAGCTCGAATTGCAGCGCCGAGATAAGTCCGCTTGAGAAACATGTAAAGAGCTACCATCGCTAGCAGAGCAGTGACGAAGGCGATCAATCGGGAAAAACTTATGTACATTTCTGCAAGTTCGAGAACCGGCAGGTGGAGGCCAAGATTTCTAAAATCACCTGTAAAAAGCAGGGTCGCTAAGCTCTGCATGAAAAAGAGCAGTCCTCCCGTCACAAGAAGCTGATTGATGGGGGGGGTACCGAGAATTGGACGAATCACGAGGAAATGAATAAGGAACCCCAGAAGAGCTACAGCAAAAATGGCAATCACCACACAGATCACGAGAGGTAACCCAAAATGATTGTTACCCCAGTATATAGAATACATGCCAACCATAACCAGTTCGGCGTAGCAGATCCAGACAACATCAACGACGCCAAAAACTAAGTTTAGTCCAAGGGCAAGCAGGGCCAACACACCACCAAAAAGTATTCCGTTGATGATGGCTTCAACAAGAAAAATATCAAAAATCAATTTCAGTCCTTGTCTGGAGTTTAATCATAATCCAACGTAAGCCTTGCGTAGAGATTCGCTTTGAATCAGTTCTCCGGCTTTGCCACTAATTTTGATCGATCCCACTTCCATCAGGTAAGCCCGGTCGACAATCTGAAGCACCTGTTCAATGTTCTGTTCCACAATGAGCACAGTTAAACCTTGATCCCGAATCTGTTGAACAAGTTGAAACACTTGATTTACGATCACCGGGGCCAGTCCTGCAGAGGGTTCGTCCATCAACAATAGCTTTGGGCTGGACATCAAAGCACGGCCGATTGCACACATTTGTTGTTCTCCACCAGAAAGCGTTCCTGCAATTTGACTTCGACGTTCCTTTAGCCTTGGGAAGAGGTTGAATATGAAATCAAGGCGTTCTTCGTAATGCGGGCGTGCGTTGGGAGTGAAAGCTCCCATCCGAAGGTTGTCCTCGATGCTCATGCTCGGGAAAAGCCTGCGGTTTTCTGGAACATGGGCTATACCGAGATCGATGATTCGATAGGGCGGGACATCCTTCAGTGAAGTGCCTTCCATACTGAGGTTGCCCGACTGAACCGGAAGCATCCCAGAAATCGTCCGAAGAAGGGTGGTTTTCCCAGCTCCATTCGGTCCAATCACAGCGATTGCCTCTCCATCTTTGACCTCCAGGTTGACCGAGAAGAGTGCCTGAAAGGATCCGTAGCCTGCGGTCAGGTTGTTCAGTTCTAACATTGCTTCCGGGAAATGTAGTCAGATGATTGGAGACTTTCTACTGTTGTGTCTGCGGCTTTGTGACCGACCTCATTTTTGTCGCCAAGATAGACCTCTATAACTTTCGGGTCATCTGCAACCTCATTCGGCAGGCCTTCGCTGATCTTTTCTCCATGGTCGAGCACAATCACTCGATCCACCACCTTCATCAGGATGCCCATAATGTGTTCGACCCAAATGATGGTTATACCCATCTCAGAGCGGATATGTTCCAGCATCTCACCGGCCTGCTCCATTTCTGTCTCATCCAGTCCACCGAGACTTTCGTCAGCCAGTAGCAACCGTGGCCGTGTAGACAACGCACGAGCAAGTTCAAGCTTTTTCAGCCCAGATGCTCCCAATCTGGCCACGTCTACGTTGGAATCACCACTCAATTTAACGATTCCAAGAGCTTCTTTTGCCCGCTTCCACGCCTCTTCGCGTCTGATTGGAACTGCGCTGCCGAAAAAGGCGGAAACTGCCACGTTTTCCAGCAGGTCCAATTTTCTGAAAGGACGAGGAATTTGGAAGGTACGAGCAATGCCTTGGTGGCAGACCCGATGTGAAGGCAGACCCGCAAGCTCTTGACCGTCGAAGCGGATTGATCCAGAAGTAAGGCTTAGGTTGCCCGAAATTAGGTTGAAGACAGTACTTTTCCCGGAACCGTTTGGCCCGATCAGCCCAACAAGTTCTCCTTCGTGCACTTCAAAAGAAACGCTGTCCACAGCCACGAATCCCTTGAAGTGCTTGCTAAGTTTTTTGACAATCAGCACGAGAGGAGGAATGGACGAAGTTGAGTGAGCCTATCTCACTGCGTAGGGGTGTCCTTTCGGTAGTGGCAGAACCGGATCGATGGTTTGGATACTTTTTGGCCAGGCAATCTTCGTTTTTCCGCCAACGTATTGCATAATCACCGGTGAGGAGCGCATATTCTGTCCGGCCATTTGGTGTCCAGGAGGGAAAAATTTTACTCCGTAACCCTGAATTGTGCCGCCCTCAGGGATGTCTAGATCCAGCGCCGCTTTACGCAATGCTTCCGCATCGTATCCTCCATATTTACTTATAGCTTGTGGCAGCACGTCGTTGAGCAAAATCCAGGTATGGTTGAAACCCATCGAAACGTGGGAACGGACCTCTTCAACTTCCCGCAGGGCTCGGTAGCGCCGAAGCATTTCTTTCGTTAAATCACCCACCCCTGGTGCGAGGGAGGCAGAATCCAGCAATTGACCGGCAACAGGATCCACGTTGAAAGTAAAATTCACTCCTTCTCCGAAAGTTCCCATCAGCTTGTCTATGTCGCTGTAGCCGGCACCGTGTCCAATCAGTGCCTTGTACCGCAGACCCTGCTCACGTGCCTGGCGGAGGAAAAGAGTTATGTCCGGGTTGTAGCCAGTGTGTAGGATTACATCTGGACGTGCACGTTTGAGTTTGGTGACCATAGAGGAGAGGTCTGGGGCCGTTGCGGAATAGCCTTCCTTAAGTACTACATTCATACCTTTTTTATTTGCGGCTGCCTCGTTGGAACCCGCCACACCGCTACCGTATGGACCGTCTTCATGGATGATAGCGATCCTCAGATCTTGGGGTGACTTACCAAAGCGTTCCTGTGCGTAATAAGAAAGAAACTCTGGGGCGGTCTGGCCGAACTGATCACTGTGCACCTGAGGCCGAAATGCGTATTTGAGATCCCGATCCTTGAAGACCGCGGAAGAGATACATATTGTCATCCACATAAACTTCTTCATCGAGTCGACTTTCGCAGAAACGGGTACGCATTGGGCACTGGAATAGAAACCTATAAGCATGTCGACATTCTCGACATTGATCAGGCGCTCAGCTTCGCTAATAGCTATATCGGGTTTACTTTGTGCGTCACCTTTAACTGGGACAATCGTGTAACCCTCAACTCCACCCCGCTCATTGATCATATCAATGGCGATCTGCGTTCCATCACTGCCTGCAACTCCACCGGCACCGGCTAGTGGACCTGTGTAGTCGTATAGAACTCCGATACGAATTTCCTTTTTAGCAAATAATGTTGTATACAGGCCAACTGTAAGACAAATAGTAATCAATATAGTTTTTTTTATTATCCTTCTAATATTCATTAGTTTTCTCCTTCAATAGGTTATCAGGCCCCAAATTTGAAAATTTTCATTAGCAAAAAACCTTTATCCTTATTCAGGTTTTCTCTGAATGCTCTTCAATATAAACTCAGAACCTCAAAAAGCTCCACTTATGCACTCAGGGGGGATTTTATCACAATCTGTTTTGTGAGTCAAGAATTAATTTCAAAATCATTTCAAAATTCAACTAAGTCAATGGATTTTAATTCAGAACTGATAAGGTTTACAATTAAGCTTTATTACTCAAGATGTGCGGTAGTTAGCAGGATTTTTCCGATATGTTTACTAGTTTCCATGAGTGCATGTGCCTTTGAAGCTTCCTCAAGGGGAAAAGTGGAGTCAATCAAGACTTTGATTTTTCTAGAAGAAAGTAGAGGCCAGACATGAGTTTTCAACTTAATCGCAATAGCGCCTTTTTGATCAATAGTTCTTGGCCTGAGGGTCGATCCAGTGATAGTCAGGCGGTTCACCATCATCGGCAGTAGATTCAATTCATTGACAGGACTGCGCTGAAAAGCAATTTGCACCAATCGACCCTCTAACGAGAGGCAGTTGATGTTTTTCTGAACATAGTCACCACCAACCATGTCTAGAATGATATCGATTCCTCTACCACTTGTTTGTTCCGCAATGACAGCTTCGAAGTTTTCGTTTTTGTAATTGATCAAATGGGTTGCTCCTAAATCCTTACAAGCATTTAGTTTTTCTTCGCTACTCGCTGTGACAAAGATTTCTTTTGCCCCAAACTCCCTCACTAACTGAATTGCTGTGGTTCCAATTCCACTGGAACCTCCATGAATAAGAATTGAGTCTCCAGCCTTGAACTTTCCGCGTTGGAAGACATTGGTCCAGACAGTGAAAAAGGTCTCAGGAATCCCCCCTGCTTCAAGCATTGTAATTCCATCGGGAAAGGGGAGAGTTTGTGGTGATGGTGCTAAACAATACTCCGCATAACCGCCACCAGAGACCAAAGCACATACATGATCTCCAATTTTGTACTCAGATACTCCGGAGCCCATTTCCATGACTGTTCCGGATACCTCAAGGCCAGGTATTATTGAGGCACCTGGAGGCGGAGCATATTTCCCTTCCCGTTGCATAACATCAGGACGGTTAATTCCTGCTGACCCAACTTTTATTAACACTTCACCTTCTTCTGGTGAGGGAATTTCTTGTTGTTGGGGGACCAGTACCTCCGGGCCACCAACACCCTTGAGGTCAATAAACTTCATAATTGACTTGTTGTTCATTTTTTTCTCCAATTAAATGATCGTAATTTTTTCATAAATTGTCTGCGAATTACAAGCTAAGAACTGCGCAAAAAAGGTAATCACAAAAATAGTGTTCATCATGAAATCAACAAACGTAGGTATTATTGGATTGGGAGTGATTGGGAAAAGAATGGCTAAGAATATGGTGATTCATCCAAAATTCAGGGTCATTGGTGGATATGATGTCAATGAGAATAAAAGATCTGAATTCAAACATGAATGTAAAGGAATAAAGGTTGTATCCACGGCTGAAGAGCTTTTAAGCAATCCTAAACTAGATCTTCTCTATGTTGGAACACCACCGGCCTCACATGCTGAATATGTAAAGTGGGCTGTAGAAAAAAAGCTTAAAATTTTCTGCGAGAAACCCCTTGGTATTGATGAGGATCAAAGCCACGAACTCATTGAAATCGTTAAATTCAACAAAACGTTTAATGCTGTAAATTTTGTCTATGCATCTGCCCCTGCCGCTGATGCTGCCAAAGATTATATTTCTTCAGGAGAAATTGGTGACCCTGTTGGAGTGGAAATCAGCCTAACATTTAGTTGTTGGCCTAGAAAATGGCAAGCAGAAGCTACATGGCTTGGCGAAAGTTCAGAAGGAGGGTTTATGAGAGAAGTAGGCTCTCATTTTCTCTATTTGAGCTATCGACTCTTAGGAATTCCGAAATGGGTAGCGACTCCGTTGATAAGTCGTCCAAGTCCAAAATCAGCTGAAACTTTATTTCAGGGAATTTGTACTATCGATGACATACCAATTTCGATCAACGGATTTGTTGGTGGAAAGTTAAATGACATCATTGAGTGGAGGTTACGGGGAACTCGAAACAGTCTAAGGATCAAAAATTGGTATAGTTTGGAGAGACAAGGTAATGTCGATTGGGATCCACTTCTAACAGGTGACCAGTCACTTCCTCAGACAGCTTACATGGCTCAGTTGGATAGGTTGGCAGATCAATTAAATAAGGGGGAATTATTTTTACCAGATTTTTATGATGCCTTCATAATACAAAAATTGGTCGAAGATGGTCTTCGCAATTCCAAAGAACTGAGGAAGTGATGAAACATCTTCAAATCACTCCTTGTTATTATTAAGGGAAATAATTTATGGAAATAGAAGGGAAAGTTATCATTATTACGGGCGGGGCTGCAGGTATCGGAGCCGGTTTGGCTGAACGTTTTCATCAAGATGGGGCAAAACACATCGTGGTTGCTGATCTGGATGAAAAAAAAGTCAAACAAGTCGCTCAACGTGTAGGAGGAAAAGGGGTTTGTCTGGATGTTAGCGATGAAGTTTCAATCAAGGCATTGGTGGCTGAGGTAGAACAAGAACAGGGTCGGATCGATTTATTTGTGTCCAATGCAGGTTATGTCAGTTTTGAAGGTTTAGAAGGAGATATTGAAGCGCTGGACCGCATGTGGGGGGTCCACGTCAAAGCTCATGTTTACGCGGCCCGTGCCGTCCTACCGGGAATGATTGCGAGAGGCGAAGGTTATCTCATCAACACCGCTTCCGCGGCAGGATTGCTCATTCAAATTGGGTCGATGCACTATAGTGTGACCAAAGCAGCTGCAGTCAGCTTAGCAGAATGGTTGCAAATTACCCATGCTAACCAGGGGATCAGGGTCTCCGTGCTTTGTCCGCAAGAAGTGGCCACTGATATCGACAAGAACATGTACAAAAGCGAAGGTTCAGTAGCTGCTGGTGCGAAAATGGCTGCGGGAGACGGTGTGCTCAGTTCTGCCGAGGTGGCAGAGGCTGTTGTCGAAGCCTTAAGAGAAGAACGATTTTTAGTGTTACCTCACCCTGAAGTAGCAGAGTATGTGAAAAGGAAAGGGATTGATCGGGATCGGTGGTTGAAAGGCATGCGGCGTTTTCAGGATAAGCTTTATGAGGGTAAAGTCCCTCCTGGTGAGTGGCTAGTTTCTAAATAGTTGTATGCAGGAAACTATAAAAGTAGAAACTGAAGATTATTCCTACCCACAATCCATTAAACAGAAATGCGATGACCGACTTAACCAATACTCTTGAAATCAGTTACGAAGACACTCTTCCTCAGGTGACGGATCCCGGAATCGATTTTACCGTCGTTGAAGAAGAAATCAATGGAGTACGTTAACCCGAGCAACGATCAAAACCATCAATCAAAGAAAAGGAGTGACTATGGCAACTTTTAATGCGATCACCGCATTGCCAAACAATGCGCCAGGGCCATGGGGCGATGATGTTCTGATCAGT
>LUQO01000065.1 GCA_001627865.1 SAR324 cluster bacterium REDSEA-S27_B3 | reverse complement strand
TCCCATGCACTTATATCATCATTAAATGTTGTTTTACTTTTAAATAGACTGCTCAAATCGGTAATTAGAGAAATATTCCAGGTATTGATCTCACCATAGGTTGAAAGAGCACTCGACTTATCAGATACCCACAAATCTACCGCCGTCTGCAGCTCTGCTTTAGTCTGTGGTTGGAAGATTGTTTTGAAACCTACTGATGTTACATACTCACTACTCAAATTATTTCCTGCTGCGTCTTTGACTGCAGTTGTAACTCTGGTTTTGTAAGTTGTGGAATATGAGAGATTGTCAGAGGGGTCTAGAGTAAAAGTCTTGTCAGAATTAGAACTTGCTGGAGATGAGGACATCTGAACACATGTACTGAAATTATCAGAGGACAATTGAAGTGATCCATAACAAGTTGTATTGTCTGTGTTAGTTGTGACAGAAGTGGTATCCATTGCATCAGAAAAAGTTACAGAGATGTTGTCACTTAATGATACACCTGTTTGATTGTCAGTCGGAGATATTGATGAAACAGCTGGTGCAGTTGTATCAATATCAAACGAACCTATATTTAATGTAACGGCATTTCCCAGACTGTCAGTAATTGTGATTTTACAATCAGGATAAGTTCCATCACTTAAAGTATTAAATGTGATAGTATTTGTTCCAGCGGTTGCAGAAGTGGTGCTGGACGAACAGGAACCGCTGTAAGTAATTGTTCCTGCTTCAGATGATACAAATGTATAATCCGGAGTATTGTCGTTAGTTGAACTTGTTACTGCTGTAACTTCTACCAGTGTGGATGCTGTTGAGTCCACATAAAAAGTTGACATTGTAAGTGTATTACTTTCATTCCCTGCGGTATCGGTAACTTTAATTGTACAGTCAGAATATGTACCATCACTTAAAGAGTATAAAGTAATTGTATTATTTCCTTTTTCAGCAGACATGGTGCTTGAAGAACAGGAGCCACCATATGCAATTGCTCCCGCCTCAGTTGATGAAAATGTGTAGTTTGGAGTGTTGTCGTTGGTTGGGGTTGTAACTGCCGTGACTTCTGCAATTACAGGTGCTGTATCATCCACGTCGAAGAAAGGCTCATCTTCATCTTTGCCACAAGAATTGGCGGCAAGGGCAATGCTGGAAATCAGGAAAAAGAAAAAATACCTTTGCATCTTTTACTCAACACATAAGTGTTAAACAAATAAAACCAGTTTGAAAAACTATAATTTATCTCTTAAATTTCAATTATTGTCAACATTTATTGACAATAAATTGTGACGGGAATTGACTGAGCGTGAGCAGTTTCAGCTTATCTGAAAACTGAAAGCAGAGCTGAGAGTGTGAAAATAGAAATAAAAGTGGAAATAAAGACTGCACCACTTGACAACAGCTGTCCTGAATTATAGCGGTTTGCAAAAAGGAAAGGATTAACACCTGTAGGCAACGCCGCAAGGATCACGAGCACCTGAATCCATAACTCAATCTGAACACCAAATACAATTGTTGCCAGACACCAGACCAACAGAGGATGCACCACAATCTTCATCAGCACTATAAAAGGAACTTCCTTCCACTGCATTTTTTCCCTGAAACCTGCCAATGTGGCACCAAGCGCAAACAAAGCGCCTGGAGTTACCGCGTTGCCCAGCAGTTTTGCCATTTCATCAAGAGGCTTCCACAAAGTTATTCCAAAGATATTGCATCCTAACCCTCCCAGTAAGCCAATAATCAGGGGATTGGTGATTAATCCATAAGAAGTTTTAGCTGCCAGTGTTGATATCGGCGCTCTCCCAATTTTACCCAGTTCCATCAAGATTGTGAAAAGCGGAAGCATAATAAATCCATGCGTACCGATGATGATGAACAAAGGCAATGCGGCCTGATCTCCATAGGCCAGCATTACCAGTGGAATACCCAGCAAAACCGTGTTTGCAAAACTGCATGAAAACGCGGAAACCACCTGCTGGGAAAAAGTCCAGTTATACAATATTCGGGTTATTACCAGTCCTGAAAATAAAACAGTCAATGTTCCTAAATAATAGGAAGCCAGATAATCCCATGGAATATCCTCAGGAAGATTTATGGTTGAAAGAGTACGCAGCAAAAGCATCGGCACGGCGAAATCAAACACGAAGCGTGTCAGTCCCCGTATTGCAGTCTGATCAAACCATCCCAGCATGGCAGTTACATATCCAATCATCAGCAGGCCGAAGATGGGAATTATTACATCAATGACCGAACCGAACATGATATTATATTCTGTGAGGTTGGAACTGGATTAGTTCCACAAAGGTATGAATTCATTGAAAATTCTGTCTGCAATTGAACAGCAAAATAATACTGGGACAATATTCCGGATCATGACCACCGATTTACTGCTTTTCTGCACCAAGAGGTTTGATGACAATAAGCAGTTGAGGCAAAAGGGTCAGGGCAGCAAGCAGGGCGATCAGCATCGCAAGTCCAGTGAGTAAACCGAAGTAAATGCTGGGAATGAATTTTGAGAGCACAAGAATGGAAAAACCTATGATGATTGTGATTGAAGTATAATACATGGCGTAGCCAATGCTTTCATGAGAGCGGTGCATTGCGGCCAGATAGTTGTTGTCTGTTGAAAATTCATGCCTGAAGCGATGTATGTAATGAATTGTGTTGTCAACAGCAATACCCACACTTATTGCCGCGATTGTGATTGTCATCATGTCCAGCGGAATTCCCATCCAGCCCATAAAACCAAGCACAACTCCGATTGAAAGCACATTGGGAAAAATGGCAATTAGCGCAATAATTATTGAACGGAACAGGAACATGAACATAATTAAAAATGACAGAATTACCACTCCCAATGTCAATATCTGCGAACGGAAAAGGCTCTGCAGCATATTGTTGTAAAGTACAAGCAGACTTGCCATGCGCCCTTTGTCCTCCGGAATATCCAGCTTCGTAGTTAAATCATTGTCTATTTGCTGCAGCAGTTCATTACGGCGCAGGTTTGGTTCCGAATCCCTGATCCGTACATAAAACCTGGCCTCGTTGTGTTCAACTGAAACATAAGGATCAAGGATAATTTTCCGGAACTGTTCCGGAAGCTCATTATAGATCAGGGCAAGCAGGAAATTGTCCAGTGGTTTTCCGGAATTGAGTGTTTTCCCGACTTTGAGCATTGTGCCCAGCGATACTACCTTACCTGTCTGTTCCAGGCCATCAAGGTAATCATGTATTTTCTCAATTTGCTCCATTTTTTCTGCAGTGAACCAGTATTGTGCTTCCCCTGCGGTTTCCTCAAATTCTTCTTCAAAGGAATCAAATTCTTCTTCATCATCCAGTTCCTCCTCATCAGTGCTTTGCTCAATTTCCTGCTGTGTTTCATCTTCACTCTTTTCCAGCTGAACGATCAAATCAAGCGGTGTTGTTCCGCCAAGCTGCTGATCAATAACTTTCATGCCCTGGTATATTTCTGTATTTTCCTTGAAATAATCAATGAAGCTGTTTTCCACATTCAGTTTTGATGCTCCGATAATACTCAATATCAAGGCCACAACACTGATTATAAGTATGGTCCTGCCATGACGTTCAGTAATATCAGCAAAAATTTTAGTCAGGGCAAAGCGTGATTCAAAGGACGTGTTCGGCATTATTTTCGGCATCTGCATCAGCAGTACCGGAAAAATCAGAAATGTGAGAAACAGTGAAACTCCGATTCCTGCACTCATCATCCAGCCGAAGTTCATTACGGGTAAAATGCCGCTCAAAACCAATGAGGCGAAACCAACAACAGTTGTCAGCACGGCAAAGGTACATGGCCGGGCCATAAACATCGTGGAATCCAGAATAAGCTGACGCTGATCAATCTGCGGATTCAGTCTTGCCAGTTCGCGGTAGCGTACTATCAGATGGATGGTAATGGCCATTGTGATGATCAGCTGGATGGAAATGAAATTTGAAGAGATCACTGTAACTTCCCAGCCGAAAAGACCTAAAAACCCGCTTGTGGTCAGCACTGAAAAAGAGCAGGTGATAACCGGAAGCAAAATCCAGCGAAGCTGCCTGAAAATGGTCCAGAGTGTGGCAATCAAAAATACCAGTACCGCACTGCCGAAAACCTGTAAATCGCTCCTGATAAATGTGATCAGGTCATCAGCGACCATGCTTGCACCACCAAGGAAAATCTTTGCATCATCACGGTATTTCTCAGCAATTGCCCGGACCTGTGAGATATTGTTGTGTTCAACAATGCGCATTTTGTCGCGGTGTTTTTTAAATTCAATCAGTACCTCTTCCAGATCTTTTTGTTCATTCCCGCTCAATGTGCCTGTTTTTTCTTTAGCACGCAGTGTATTCCTCTGCTGTAGCAATTCCCTGTAAAGTGGATCATCATGCAGATTGATCAGCAGTGCGGTGGTTTTGAAATCCGGACTGACAAGGTTGTCGCTGTAAATTGGACTGTTCAGGAATTCCAGTTTGGCCAGCTCTTTGTTTATTCCGGGCGATTCCAGGGTAGGAACATTCTCAAGTAGTTCTTTAACCGGCTTGGGAGGACTTTCCAAAAGCGGAACGTTTAAGATAGAAACAACTGTTTCAACTCTTGCCAGCGTCTGAAGCTCTGCGCTTAATTGCTTTAATGTTTTCAGAGTTGAATCGGCAAGCAGGTCTGCATTTGGAGTGAAAGTTAAAACAAGAAAATCCTGGTTACCATAGCGTTGATTGACTTTTCGCGTAAAGGCCAGATCTTTATCGTCTTCAAGTAAAAGAGTTTCCGCAGAAGCATCAATCTCCAGATAACGTGCCTGGTAACCAAGCGCCGCAATGCACAGCAGCAATAGAAGTAAAATAATTTTGGGATAGGTGAGAATTACCTTGTCGTAAAAATGACGAAGCATCAAGACCCCAGCTCTGAGGCAGAACGCATACGTTCCATCAACTGCTCAATTGATTCTTTTTTCAGGATGCCGGAAAATTGAGAGCGATAAGTCTGTACGATACTCACTCCAAGAATATCAACATCATAAACCATCCAGCCTTTTTTCTTTGATTTGTAGAGTTTGTATGTCATCTCTTTTTTATCATCCTTAGTGACAAGGTAAGTCAATACTTCAACTCGGTTTTTCTTTGTGAGCTTTGCTTCATCTACCACAACTTCTTCATCTGTGTAAAGATCAAGCTTCTCCAGATAAGAAAGCTTCAGACGTTCCACAAAAAGCTCTGAAAATTCTTTGCGTTTCGATTTGCTGAGAGATTTCCAGTGTTTTTTACCCAGACTGAGCCTTGCCATCAAACTGAAATCAAAGAGTTCGTCAATGGTTGTTAAAATTCCTTCCTTTTTTTCATTCTTGCTCAGATTATTGTCTTTGAGAATGTTGATCACCACATCAACTTTTTCTTTTGTCATTGCCCGGATTTCGCTTACTTCATCAGCATATAAATTGGATGAAGAGAAAAACAGCATCAAAAGAAAAATCATGTATTTACCGTTTATATATTTAAGATAAGTTCGCATTATTACTCCTTAATTAGTTTGGCACGGTTCTGCTCATAGACATCCCTTAAAAATGGGTACAGTTCTATTGCGTCTTTTTTCAGGTTTGCATATTGACCAATACGCAATGATTCACGGTTAACAGTTTTCAGCAGCATTAAATTTGTTTGCTGAAGAGTTTGCCTTGAAACCCCAAGATATTCACCTTCTTGTTTTGGAAAATTATAAAGCCGATTTTCAACATGTTTGACAGGATCCATTTGCAGATCCGGATACAGGCTGAACATGTCGCGTAAATTTGACGGACCCAAAAATGGCAAAACAATATGGAAACCTCCTCCTACACCATAGTATCCAAGAGTCTGTCCAAAATCCTCTTCATGTGCTTCTAAATCAAACCATTCTTTTGCAGGATCCCAGATTCCAAAAATCCCTACTGTACTGTTTATGATGAATCGAAGAAACTCTTCGCCTGCATTATTTGGTTTAAGCTGCAGGGCGTTATTAACAAATCTTAGAGGGAAGAGCAGGTTATGAAAGAAATTTTTTACACCCCGTCGTGCCGTATCCGGAAGCAGCCAGCGATATCCCCGGGCTGCAGGATCAAGAACAAAAACATAAAAACCGTCATTGAATTCAGTCATCACGCTGTTGTATCCACTGAGTGGATCAAATATCTCCTCATCAGCTGCTTCAAACTCGTCTTCAAAATCATCTTCAAATTCTTCATCTTCAGCATTATCATCTTTCTCTGATTCCGAAATCAATTGTGAGTTTCCTTGATTTTTTTGCTGTGCAGTAACAGGATCACCCATCAAGGGTAATAACAAAAAGGACATGATCGCAAAGGAAATTATAGTAGCTGATTTGTTTACCGGCATCAGGGATAAGTAATTATTTTTTCTCCAATAGGATTTACTTTTTTGATGTCAAGTGCAAGGTTATTGGCCGTTAGCTTAACTTTCCAAAACTGCATCTCAAATTGTGTTGTTTATATAAGATAACCTAATACGATTTAAAAGGGTGAACCAAACTAATCATTCTACAAGTTGACAATTTAACACTATTCCAACTTGTGGTAATATTTTTTAACCTGTTCTTTTTCTTTACAATTATGTTTCTGTATGTGATAATTCAATTTCCCCGGATCCCAATAATTGGAAGGCAAATGAGATATATATTTTTCATTACTCTCTCATTTTTTCTTTTTACTTCTCCTCTTTTTAGTAAATCTGAGTTGACGGAAACCGTTATCCTCCCTGTTTCCTCAAAAGGCAATCTTTCAGAGTCTATAAAGATAATTTTTCATAAATCACTTTCTGATGAACTGGGAAAACACTTCCAGATCATTCCAAATGAGAAGTCTGATTATGTTCTGGAAAACAATTTTAATCAGCAGGAACTCAACGAATGTGCAGAAGAATCATGTATGCAGAATGTACAACGGCTGCTGAACGTGGGAAACGTCTTCAAACTGCACATCAAGGTAAATGGTAATGATACACAACTGAAACTTACCTGGAGAAAATCAAATAATCAGCTTAATGAAATTGATCAATGTTTAGGATGTGAATTTTATCAATTGAACCGAAATGTAAGAGAACTGGCCAACACTTTGATCGCGGGACAAATGCTGGAGGTGATTGCTGAAGTTAAAAGCAGACAAAAGGGAGTTTTGTTTCTCCGCAAGGAATTTGGCAAATGGGGCTGGTATGAGGAGGGAAATGAGGAAAAACATGAAAAATTTCAAGGAGAAATCCGAGATGGAAAACCTAACGGCATTGGAACTCTCAGGGCCCCAAATGGTGGCAGGTATGTAGGAGAATTTAAGGACGGAATCCCGGATGGTCTTGGAATCCTGAGTCTGCCTGACGGGAAAAAATATGATGGGGAATGGATTGAAGGGATAAAGGAAGGTAAGGGAATATGCACTTTTGCCGACGGCAGCATCTACAAAGGTGAGTTAAAGAATGGGTTATCTGATGGCATAGGCACAATGAACTTTCCTAATGGAGATAAGTATGTTGGAGAATGGAAAAATGGGAAAAAGGATGGTCAGGGGACTTACACGTTTGTGGATGGAAGAATAATTTCTGGTGAATTCAAAAAGGACAAACACTGGAACATTACTAAATACGATACCGAAGGGAAAATAGTAGGTTCGTTGATGAAAGGTGAAGAGGTTGTTGGAAAGAAAGATAAGGGAAGTTTGATTTTCCGTTTATGGAGTGGAGGAATGGGCTGGTTGAAAGAAGATTAGGCAGCTGCCTGTAAACTGCTTTCAGATCCTGTGCCCCTTTCTTTGCAAGTCGTAATAGTTTAAAACTATTTTTTTCATACAGATTCTGTGAGTAAACTTCCTTCTTTTTCATGATTGATAATGCAGTAATACCAAAATAGAGCAATCAGGACAATTACCAGTAATGGAACTGAGCTTAAATTAACTGTCTCCCAGCCAAATGAAGTTTGCAGCATTCCGGAAAGTAATGAGCTGGCTGCGGCGGTGCCAAAAACCAGGAAATCGTTTACTCCCTGTACAATGGCTTTTTCCGCGGGTTGATAGGTCTCAGTGACCATTGTTGTTCCGGCTACAAACATGAAATTCCAGCCCACACCCAACAGCATCAAAGCCAGCCAGTAATTTATTTTTTCTGTCCCGGCAACATTAATTACAATACACAAAAACATCAGCAATATCCCTGAAAATATAATTGGTATTGAGCCAAATCTTTTGATGAGGGTGCCTGTGATAAATGACGGTGCAAACATCCCAAAAGCATGCCACTGGATAACAAAGGCCGCGTCACTGAAAGGATAGCCGCTTCCATTTGTCATGGCAAGTGGAGTTGCGGTCATTATCATGGCCATTACAGCATAACCAACCATTGCGGAAAGAACAGCAATAATCAGTTTCGGCTGCCTGAAAATTACTTTCAATGGACGTGCCTCACCGGTTTGTTCAGCAACACTTGGTTGAGGGAGCCTTATCCACAATAAAATCATAAAAATCAAAAGATATAACAAAATTATAAACAGGTATCCTCCCGCAAACTGCGCATTGTCAACAAGATCTTTTCCCTCTGAGGCAATTGCCGGACCGATAAATCCGGCGGCAATTCCACCAAGCATGACAAAAGAAACTGCTTTTGTTTTAAACTCATTGCTGGAAACATCCACCGCAGCAAATCGATACAGATGAGAAAACCCATTTAGAACTCCAAGGCAAAATATGCTGACGCAGAATAAAGGAAAGTTTGAATAGATAACTGACAAGGCGGCAGATGTCGCCCCGGCAGTACCGATTACGGTGCCAATCATAAAACCGTAGCGCCTCCCTATGCGTTTCATCAGCAGAGATGCCGGAATTCCTGCCAGCATTGTTCCAATCAGATGCAAAGAAAGAGGCAATGTTGCTAGTGCTTTATTGTCGGAAATCTGGAAACCAACCAATGAGGATGCTGAAACGCTAAGACTGCTGGTGGATGCGGAAAGAGCGAAACAAATGCTCAGCAGCATAATTGTACTGTATATCTTTGAGTCAGTAACTGACATGCAGATTATTTAATAAATATGTTTTAATTAAAAAGCACATATTCTAACATAACACTAACAATCCTCCAAACTAAGGATGACTGTCATATAAAATAAGTAATCAACATGAATGAATTTATTGAACAATACTGGTCATTTTACAATGCCGGCGTGACTATCTTTCTCTTTGCCGGATTGGCACTGGTGATCAGACTGATATTTTTCAGACGAAAGCGCCATAAAAAGGAACCACACCTCTCTTTTCGACATTGGAACCATCGCTTTGAAAATGATTTCAGACGCCTTGAAAAAGAACTTCATGTTGTGCAGTTCTTACCTAAAGAAGCTGCAAAGTTATTAAAAAAAGCAAGAAAAAAGGAAGACAAGGAGGAAAAACAAAAAGATAAGGAAAAGAGCGCGAAAACTGTGACAACAATCCGCAAAAAATTGCAGCGTGGATTGAAAACCAAGGAAGTTCTCAAACAGCATTCAAACTGTGTTTATGTGCTCACTTTTATCGGAAACATTATGGCCGCGGAAGTGGAACATCTGCGAGATCAGATTTCATTTCTTTTGGAAATTGCTCAGCCTGCGGATGAAATAGTAATTCGCCTTACAAGTCCCGGAGGTGCAGTGCCTCAATACGGATTAGCCAGTTCCCAGATAGAAAGACTGAAGCAGGCTGGATTGCGCTGTATTGTCTGTGTGGATACAGTCGCGGCCAGTGGTGGATACATGATGGCTGCTGTTGCCGATAAAATTATTGCTGCTCCATTTGCTATCATCGGATCAATAGGTGTTGTTGCAGGAATTCCAAATTTCCACCGTGTTCTGCAAAAGAATGAAGTGGACTACCACCTGTTTACCGCAGGAAAATACAAACGTACAATTACACCTTTTTCAAAAGTTACAAAAGAAGGTAAACAAAAAATGCAGGATGACATCGCGGCTATTCATGAGGCATTTAAGAAATTGATTAAAGAAGGACGCCCCGATGTTGATATTGAGGAAATCGCAACCGGTGAATACTGGCTGGCCGCGCAGGCAAAAGAGAAAGGATTGGTTGACGAAATCATGACAAGCGATGACTATTTGTGCGGTAAACTTGACGAACGGGAAGTAATAGAAATAAAGACAGAAGTCGAACAGAACCGCCTGGAAAGACTTATTGAAGGAGGGGCATCACTTTTCAGGCAATGGATGAATTCCAGGATACCGGGCACTGGTGAAGAACAGGATGATCTTTCTCAACGCTTCCGGTGAATAATGTTATTTTATTTTTTTCCCGAGTAAATACCTTTAAGTCCAAAACAAACGTTTCAGAACTCAGAAATTAGATTCTTAAGGGCTAGTACATACAGCAGAGATGATGGGAAAATATGATGGAGATAAACCATTATATTCTCCTGCTGGTCTTTACTTATCCTAAATCATATTAGTCAACATCAGAGCTAATTTCCATTTCAACATCATTCGTGATACATGTAAGTAACAAAGCAAATTCAAAAATTAACGTTTTATTTGTTCAGAGTTAAAAACTATTGTGTCCTCAATCTTCTTAGGAAACACAATATTTTTTATATAATCTTCCATTAATGGTATAGCAACATAATGAGCTTCACAAAATACGAAGTGGAAAGACTGCGTCTTCAACGCAGTGAATTGGCTGTCCCCGGCTCGAATCCAGGCATGTTCGAAAAAGCTCTTAAAAGTGATGCAGATTATGTTTTTCTTGACCTTGAAGATGCTGTTGCATATTCAGACAAGCTTCAGGCAAGAAAAAATATCATTGAAGCACTCAATGACATAGACTGGCGTGGAAGGGGGAAAACCATCTCTTTCCGGATCAATGGTATTGACACTCATTATATGTACCGGGATATAGTAGAAGTTGTTGAGCAGGCAGGAAAACATTTAGACACTATTCTAGTCCCGAAAGTCGGTGTTCCGGCTGATATTTACATGGTGGACGCAATGCTAACTCAAATTGAAGAAGCAGTCGGTATTACTGAACCATTAGGTATTGAAGCTCTTATTGAAACAACACTTGGTATGTCAAATGTTGAAGCAATCGCTGCATCAAGCAGGCGTTTGGAAGCAATGCATTTTGGATCAGGAGATTATGCCGCAAGCTGTCAGGCTCGCACTGTAGATATTGGTGGTTTGAATCCGGATTACCCGGGAGATCAATGGCACTATGCCATGTCCCGCATGGTGGTAGCCTGCCGAGCTTACGGTCTGCGCCCAATTGACGGGCCTTATGGTGATTTCAAAGATCTGGAAGGTCTTGAAACAGCAGCTAAAAGAGCCTCTGCTTTAGGTTACGAAGGTAAATGGGCTATTCACCCATCACAAATTGACTTGGCAAACTCTGTCTTTTCACCTACTGCTGTTGAAGTTGATCATGCCAAAAGAATTCTTGCTAAACTAGAGGAAGCTGCTGCATCTGGAAAAGGAGCTGCTTCCCTTGACGGCCGCATGATTGATGCAGTCTCCGCTCGTATGGCTGAAAATTTTGTTAAAAAAGATGAAGCAATTCATTCAAAATACCCCTCGTCCTAATCAGTCGGTTTAAAGTCACACCCTGATTCTAAAGATTTGAAATTAAATTTGAAGGCTGTTTTTGAATCAATTGCATTTAGTGCTTGCAGCAGGTGTTTATTGTTTATTATATAATTCTTATAGAGATCCTGGTGTTTCGCCTAAAAAAAAACCGCATGCGGGTAATGAAAGTTGATTATTATTTAAGCTGCAAGATCGTTTCAAAGCTTTAGGAGTAAGGTCTGTTTTTACTGCTGAATGTAATTTAATAATCTGTTTTTCTGTTGAAAAATTAGCTGCAATCATCATGGTTTGATCTTTTGTTTTTCTTTCAAAAACATAGCATTCTATATCAATCAATATCCTTCGGAAATCTCCTCTTTGAAGAGCAGAATTATCTTTGCGAATTTTCAGCATTTCCTTTAACACATGAAAAGTGCTGCCTTTGTCAGCTATGGCCTGATCAAGAGATAAATTGTTTTTTGCCGGAAGCCATGGTTCAGCTCCGGAATTGAAACCTTGGTTTGGTGCTGTGGAATCCCACGGAAAAGGGAGCCGACAACCGTCACGACCCCTTATCTCAGGCCAGAAACGGATGCCCTGAGGATCCTTCAATTCACTTTTTGAAATCTGGTACTGCTCCATATCAACTTCTTCTCCATAATAAATAATTGGTGTTCCTCTTAAAGAAAGCAGCAACAATAACATCATCTGCTGAAACCCTTCCCGTTCTTCAGAACAATTGAAGCGGGTCATCATTCTGGTACAATCATGATTACTAAGTGACCAGCATGGCCAACCGTCCTCGATTGCTTCTTCAGTTACACATATCACATGATCAAAGTACTCAGCATTCATCTCTTTGCTCAGCATGGAAAATGTGTAGGCCATGTGCAGTCCATCACTATGCTTAACATAATCTGCGCCCAACTTAATAGTTGAATCCAGATCTGAACCGCTGCCGATTTCAGCAATTGATGTAATTACTTCCTTCTCATCAAAAATACTTCTAAGAAACTTTATAAACTCCAAATTCTCCGGACGATCCTTTGAATATTTGGTAATGTAAGCGCTTAGAGGATTTGCCGCTTGTTCTTCCTCAAGAGGATAAGAACCTACCTGACGTTTCGGATTATCACGTAACTGACGATCAAAGGCATAATAGTTTGCTGTATCCAAACGAAACCCATCTGTACCGCGATTCATCCAGAATCGAACTACATCAGCCAGAGCATCACGTACCTCCGGATTGTACCAATTCAAATCAGGCTGCTCCGGTAAAAAATTGTGCAAATAATACTGTTCCCGTTGTGGTTCAAAAGTCCAGGCCGGTCCTCCAAAAACAGCCAGCCAGTTGTTAGGAGGTTTCCCGTCCGGTGCTGGATCATACCAAACGTACCAGTCTGCTTTGGAATTCGTGCGGTTTTTCCTCGACTCAGCAAACCAGTGATGCTGATCTGATGTATGATTGAGAACCAGGTCTATAATCAGCATTATGTCCCGCTTATGAGCCTCACTCACAAGTTTGTCAAAATCATCCAGCGTTCCATAATCCGGATCAACATCACAAAAATTGCTAACATCGTAGCCAAAATCGACTTGAGGTGAAGGATAAAATGGTGAAAGCCAAATTGCGTCAATTCCCAGGCCACCACCTTTCCCGTCATTCAAATGATCCAGTTTTTGGATCACTCCATTCAAGTCTCCGATACCGTCGTTGTTTGAGTCGTAAAAGCTTCTGGGATAAATTTGATAAAAAACTGCTGATTTCCACCAGTTTTCAGAACGTGTCCGATTCAGGCTGTGACGTGCATAGTTCATGATTAATTATGAAGTATGATAGCTTATTTGAATGTCAATATTGAAATGTACATGCTCACGACTTAACAGAACCGGTTACCAATCCACGCACAAAGTAACGCTGGAGTGTAAAGAACACAATCAATGGGATTATAATTGAAATGAACGCGCTGCTGGTTAATATTTCCCAGTTATCACCACGTGAACCCAACAGCTCTCTTAATTTGGAAGTCAGCACAATTTCATCATCTTTTTTACCAAGGAAAACCAGTGCTACCAGTAAATCGTTCCAGACCCATAAAAATTGAAAAATGCAAAACGAAGCCAGGGCTGGAACAGACAAGGGAAGAACAAGACGCGTAAATATCTGGAAATGCGTCGCGCCGTCTATTCTGGCAGATTCTATAATTTCTCGAGGCAAACTCCCCATGTAATTGCGAAGCAAATAAATCGCCAGTGGTAGGCCAAAGCCTGTATGTGCCAGCCAGATTCCGGGATATGATTTTGCTGTAACTCCGAAAAATTTTCCGATTTCATTGTACATGCTCAGCAAGGGAATCAATGACATCTGGAGTGGTACAACCAGTAAACCTACCACACTGACAAAAAGAAATTGCCTTCCGGAGAATTCCATCCAGGCGAAGGCGTAAGCTGCAAATGAGGCTATCATAATTGGAATTACTGTTGCAGGTATGGTAACCCTAAGCGTATTAATGAACGATTGCCCAACTCCTTCTGCAGCAAGTACTTCACGATAATTGTCCAGTGAAAAAGCAGGTGCAACATTTGCCACATAAAAGATCCTTTTACCTCGTTTGTGCTTGAAAGGGTGATTAGAGACCCATTCATATTCACCATTTTCATGCAGGATAAAAAGGCTTCCGTCTTTGAACTGTGCTGTTACTCCTGCTTTATATTTAGTCAAATTCCTGAAATTTGTACTGAAGGTCTGGATTGTTTTCCCTCCTTTTTTAAATAAATTTCCTGAAATAATATATTTTCCATCCCGTTCGATTTGATCCTTCCGAGTACCGGTCCTCCTGAATTCATTCCGTTCAGTAGTTGAAAGTGCGGTCCACCAGCCAGTGAGCGCCAATTGATCTTTGTCCCGGAACGAACTGATAAATAGACCCAGAGTCGGCATAATCCATAGCAGTACCAAAAACAGTAATAACATTGAGGAAAGAATCTGTCCAAAGTTAAATGTTTTCCTGTAAAGACTAATCATCTTGCCTTCTCTTCCTGACGGAAGTTGTGGATATTCCAGACCATAATTGGTATCACCGCAAACATGATCATCATAGCAATCACACTTCCTCGACCGGAATCTCCACCGCCTCGGAACATCCAGTCAAACATCAAATTTGCCAAAACCTCTGTATTCCACTGGCCATTGGTCATAGCTAGTACAATGTCAAATATTTTTAATACTATTATGGTTATAGTGGTCCAGACCACCATGATGGTCCCTAATATCTGAGGAATCATGATTCTTAAAAAAATCTGTATTTCTCTTGCTCCGTCAATTCGGGCTGCTTCAAGAGTTTCTTCAGGAATTCCACGTAATGCCGCGCTGAAAATTACCATCGCGAAGCCGGTCTGAATCCAGACTAAAATTACCATCAGAAAAAAATTGTTCCAGAAAGAAAGTGTGATCCACGCTTGTGGTTCGCCACCGAGCAGCATTACAAACGCGTTTAAACTACCAATTTGATCCGTATCAGGGCCCCTGTAATCATAAACAAACTTCCATATTACACTTGCGCCTACGAACGAAATAGCCATTGGCATAAAAATCAATGACTTGGCAATCGTCCCCCACCAGACTTTGTCAGCAAGCCAGGCAGACAGCAAACCAAAAACCACACTCAGGATCGGCACAAACACCAACCACAGCAGATTGTTCAAAATTGCCTGCTGAAATTCAGGATTTTCAAAGGCCCAGATGTAATTTTTGAAACCAACATAATCAAAACCTCCAAAGTTGAAGAAACTTAAACGGATTGTTTCATAAACCGGATATACAAGATAAACAACGAGAAATAACAGGGCCGGAGTCAAAAATAACCAGGGCTGGATTGCTCTGTGCCAGCGGTCTTTGTTGGGGAAATAATAATTTTTATCAGAGAAAATACGTTCAAGCAGATAATTTGTGCCGACAAAATAAAGCAGGCAAACTCCAATAGCCAATACAACGGCAAGTAAAGCATTCAATAGTTGAACTGCCATATAGGATTATGTGAGAAAAAAGGAGGGGACCGCGATTATGTTTTCAATAACTGCCTGCCGGTATCATGGATAGGAAGCACATCCGACTGAATTTTTCAGATAAAGCCGGATGCGCATCGATTACTCAAATTACAGTTTTTTCAAGTCAGCTATACAAGCGGTCATTCGGTTGGGAAATTTTACTTAATAGAATCCCAACTGGATTGTACATTATCGGCAACTTTTTTCGCGGACGCGCCACTAACAAAGTACACCATTTGACTCCAGAATGCTCCGGCGCCAATTGCTCCCGGCATCAGGTCTGAGCCATCAAATCGGAAGGTAGTAGCGTTTTGTAAAATTTCACCCTGTTTGCGAAGTATCCCACTTGAATACTTGCTGAGATTCACTCCTTTGTGCGGAGTAAGGAATCCCGCACGCGCCATCCATATTTCATGAGATTTAGGATGTTGCAAATACTCCATGAAAGCACGTGTAGCACTGCTGTCTTTTGTGATTGTTATTAACGTTCCGCCACCCAGAACTGGGTTCCCCAAATTCTTTGTGGAATAAGAGGGGAAGTAGAAAAAATCAGCGTCCACTCCAACTTTGACATCCTTTGGAAAGAAGGCCGGAATGAAGCTTGCCTGACGATGCATATAGCAACGAGGCGGAACTGTGAACAAGCCTTTTGGACTGTCCCTGAAATCGGTTGAACCAACCGCGGCCATTCCTCCGTCAACATATTTGTTGTTTTTAGCAAACAGACCAAATGTTTCTATTGCACTTACAACACGGGGATCATTGAATTTAATCTCGTTGCTAACCCAACCATCATAAACTGAGGGCGGCTGTGTTCTCAGCATCAGATCCTCCACCCAGTCTGTAGCAGGCCAACCTGTAGCGTCACCGGACCCTAGCCCAATGCACCACGGAGTACCTCCGTCCTTCACAATTTGATCGCTCAAAGCGATTAATTCTTCCATGGTATTTGGAACTGAGTATCCACCTGACTCAAAGTTCTCTGGAACATACCAGACCAGGGACTTGACATTCACATTGAAGAAAAAACCATAATACTCATCATTTCCTGCCTTGTTTTTGTATGTACCCAGATCGACCCAGGATGGACCTGCAGCATAATTATTCTTGACCCAACTTTCGGTCTTGCTGCCAAGGGGAATCAACCCTCCAATTGCAGCCATATTCGCAGCAAGTCCAGGCTGTGGGAACGCGGCCATATTTGGGGGACTTCCAGCCTTGATATCAATCACGATTTGCTGTTCAAAGCTGTCAGAACCGGCATACTCGACTTTAGCACCCGTTGCCTTTTCAAAATAGGCCGTAACTGCTTCAAAACTTTCCTCATCTCCAGTCAACCATGGACCGGAAATTGTAATTGTCTGCCCGCTCAGATCGGGCCCTTTGTACTCACCTGCTAATGCAGGCAGACTAATCAGCGTCGTAGTAACTACTGCCAATATCGCTACTTTCATGATACTCATAAGATGTTTCATATCCCAACTCCTTTTCTTCAATTAACAATTCCGGTAAGACAACATACCTAACCGTATATCAGGTTTAAACTTCATTTCCAAAACGTTTTGGAAAAAGTTTGACAAACCACGAGGATATAAATCTACTTACCATTTTTTAAAATGTCAACAAAAAATGCAAAATTAATTTATTTTTTTATTGATTATCAAATTGACACTTGACTTGCGAAGAGAAATGGTGATATTTAAAATGCTCAAAACGATTTGGTAAAGCTACAATTATTTCTATAATAGTTTCGAAATTATAATTATTTCGTTAAGTATATGCACTAAATTCCAATGCCTGTAAACTTACGCCAACTTGCAGAAAAACTTGAATTATCTACAACGACTGTTTCACGTGCACTAGCGGGATATTCAGATGTCAGTTCTGACACCAGGCACCGTGTACGGGAGGCAGCAAAAAAACATAACTACCATCCAAATCCAGTGGCACAAAGACTTCAAAAAGGTAAAACAGAGACAATTGGAATTGTTCTCTCCCCCGGTCAAAATTATTTTAAAGACACATTTTTCCTGGATTTGCTTTCGGGTATCAGTGTGAGTCTTGGCAAAATAGGTTTTGATTTAACTATATCAGTTGCTCCTGATTCGCAGCATGAAATCGATTCTCTGCACAGAATGGTGCAGGGGAAAAGGGTAGATGGCATCATATTGACACTCACCAAAGCCCAGGATGAACGAATCTCTTATCTGCTTGACAAAAATTTTCCTTTTATTTTGTATGGAAGAACAGAAGATCCACGTCCACATGCTTTTCTGGACATGGACGGAGAACTTGCTTTCAGAGAATCCTGCAAATATCTAATTGATCTTGGACATAAAAGAATTGCGTTGATTAACGGTGAACCAGAGTACATGTTTCCAGCTTTTTGTTTTGATGGCTATAAAAACGGATTGAAGTACGGAGGCATTGCATTTGATCCAGATTTAGTCAGGGAATGGCGGCATGGAGATGCTGAACTGAGCAGCTTACAGCAAACACTGGAACTGATGCAGCATACAGATCCTCCTTCAGCAATTATCTTTCAAACTGAAGCCGCCACAGGAATATTGCAGGCTTTACAGCAACTTCAACTGACAGTTGGAAAAGATGTTTCTTTAATTGGCTATGATGATTTGGAAATAGCGAAAACAAATATTCCGCCATTAACTACTATGCGTCCTCAGGCAAGTAATGCAGGTGAACGTTTAGTTGGTATGCTGATGGAAATTATAGGTGGATGTGCGCCGGACACAATGCAGAAAATATGGCAGACTGAACTGGTACACCGTCAGTCTACCTGTAGATTCAATAGGAGTTAAGTTCTCGTTTGCTACAATCGCGGAACTTTCACAAATAAGTTTCTACATTCAGTTATCAAATTTATAGTGTGTTATATAGGTATGGAAGTAACAATCAGTTTTGATATATTCTTATGAATTCACGGAAAACTTTGCAGACAAGAAATATAAGCAGGTGGTTTGTGATTACAATTCTCCTTCAACGTATTGATGAATGAGTCCGGATATCAGCGTTTGATAAGGGATTCCCATTTCCATGTCTTTTTTTTGAATGCCTTGAAAATCATGTTCGTACAGCCACAATGTAATACGTCGATCTTTGCGAAAAGTATTCTCTGCCGCTACTTTGATGGCTTTCAGTTCATCAGTGGATGGACTTTCCAAAGCAAGTGAGTTTTTTTCCAAAGCTTCTATAATACTTAATTCCTCTTTATCGTATTTCATTTCCTTCCTGCTCCATTTTGAATAGTTTAGTAGCTTTTCTACTGGGAATAATTGTTTTTAGAAAAATGGTATCATCCTTACTTCCGTATCTTTCGTGCTTCAGATAGAATTGGAAAAATCTGTACTTTAAGTTAATTACTTTTTGTTTTCAAAGATTTTGGCTTAAGTAAATTCAGTTTTAATTTTTACTTTAAGATGATCAAATATTTCCATCAGTCTATACGAAACCTTTATGGCTTCACTTAATTTTGAGGTACGTTCGGATAACTTCCCTGGATAATCATGAGTGAATTCATTTCTAACACGGCGCATTTCAAGCCATTCTTCAGAGGAATCCAGCCACTCAAGTTGCTCAAGTCTATTAAATCGATCAATTGCTGCCATGCTTCGCACATCTTCTGCCATGTTTTGCAAAATGGCAGGAATCAGAAGATTTGCCATATCATCTTGAAGACGTGTAAAGCGATAAGCAAATTGGTCTAATATTCGACGCGTGGTTTTGTCCAAATTCTCCAGTTCAGAAAGTGATTCTTTTACATTTGGACGCAAATCTTCAAGTGCTTCCCTTAATGCTTGTGCATTTGTTTCACAACGTTCCAAAGCTTGAATTAATACTTCCCTATCTGCATTCATAAGCAAATACCATTTTCGTGTGCGTATCGTACAATTGTACGTTCATCTCCTGGTTGTTCAACTACTACATCTATTCTGCGTTCTCCCAGCAGTTTTTCTAATTCAACCTGGAATTTAATTTTACACCTAAATCCCTCATCCCCTGATGGTGCGTTGCGTACTAGCAGATCAATATCTCCACCACGTAAGGAATCGTTAGTTCGTGAACCAAATAGCCACACTTCCGCATCAACTCCAAAACTCACAGATAATGCATCTTTGATCGATTCAATTTGTTGTTTATTAAGACGCATAGCTTTTGTTAAACATTAATTGTTTTTTTCATTTCAAAATTCAAATGATTTACAGGATTGATAATCAATTATGTGCATTTTATCACATATTCATAAGTAGCCCAAGATTAATGCAACTGTCTTAGTTCATATCAATAATTGAAAATATTTTAAGTCTTGGAATCTTGTTGAGAATCAGGTTAGAGGAATTATAATTGAGTAGTACTATTAAATGTGTTTAAATAAGTTTTGTTTGTTTTGAATCTCACAGAAATCACTCAATAAATTCTCCTTGACTGCTTCCACGTTTTGTGGAATTCTGCAATGAATAAAAAAACAATTTACTTTCGAAATTTCAGACTTTTAAAGGTTTAGTGTGAGGAAAAAATATGGCTGATGTAAAAATGAGTTCCATTTACAAATCCTTTGGAAATACAGAAGTTATCCACGGTGTTGATCTTGAAATAGATGATCATGAATTTGTGGTCTTTGTCGGGCCTTCCGGCTGCGGGAAATCAACTTTGCTTCGTCTGGTTGCAGGTTTGGAAGATGTTACAAAGGGAGAGATTGAAATCGATGGAAAACGTGTAGATCATCTGCCTCCGGCAAAACGCGGGATTGCCATGGTTTTCCAGTCATACGCACTATACCCGCACATGAATGTTTATCAGAACATGTCATTTGGACTCAGGCTGGCAAAAACCGATAAAAAAATAACTGACCAAAAAGTTAGAGAGGCCGCTGAAATCCTGCAGATTACGGAACTTCTGGAGCGTAAACCAAAAGAACTTTCGGGTGGCCAGAGACAAAGAGTTGCTATCGGACGAGCTATTGTCAGGGATCCGAAGGTTTTCCTTTTCGATGAACCGCTTTCAAATCTGGACGCAAAACTTCGAGTACAGATGCGTATAGAATTGACGAAACTGCATCGTGAACTGAATGCCACCATGATTTATGTTACACATGATCAGGTAGAAGCCATGACAATGGCGGATAAAATAGTGGTTCTAAGGGAGGGTTATGTTGAACAGGTTGGAGCGCCGCTGGACTTGTATCATAAGCCGGCAAATATTTTCGTTGCAGGTTTCATAGGTTCTCCGGCAATGAATTTTATGGATGGTAAAGTGTCCGGAATTTCAGAAAAGGCCGTTGAACTTGAATTAAACAGCCACTTAAAAGTTCAAGTCCCCTGTCAACCCGGAGATCAGATAAATACCGGAAGTTCAGTCAAAGCCGGAGTCAGACCTGAACACCTTGAACTGACTGCAGAAAGTGAGGCAAAATTACGCGGAGAGGTTTTCGCTGTAGAGCGTCTCGGTGGAGAAACATACCTTTATGTTAATACAGAAAGCCACAAAGAACTGACTGTTCATGCCGCAGGAGACAAAGTTGTCAGCGTGGGAGACTCAGTTTCTATTGGATTTTCTCCGAATACCTGTCACGTGTTTGACGGACATGGACAGGTTTTTGAAAAACTGGCTGCCTGAAATCTCTCCTAAATTGGTAGAAATTCGGCATTAGCGGTTATAGCCAGCTGTGACTGATGATCCAGTACACGCAGTTCTGCTGAGTCCTTTCCCTTTAAACTCCCTGTAAGAGTAAATTCATGCAAATCAAAAACGGGATGTTTCCCCCTGAAACAGAATTTACTCAGCTTTCGTCCGGATTTACGTTCCGCAAAAAGTGAAAGCAATGTTGCCAGCAGAGGTCCGTGTACCACGAGTCCCGGATAACCTTCGACTTCCATGGCGTATGGGCGGTCATAGTGAATTCTGTGTCCGTTGAACGTTAATGCAGAGTAGCGAAACAACTGTGTAGGATTTGATTCCAGAGTCTCTACCCAATCTCCGTGGTCTTCAGGTTTTCCCGGCTGACCCGTTTTCGGTTTTGAGTCAGTATAAACGATGTGTCTGATTTCTCTGATGCAAAGTTCCTGCTGTACACTAAATTCCCTGAGTATATCAACAATAATCAGCTCTCCACTGCTTCCGGTTTTTCGAGTGATGTCTGATATTTCCCAACTGATATCAACCTCGTCTCCAATTTTCAACGGTTGAAAAAACTCATAGTCTCCTCCTGCGAACATCCTGCGTTTCAGCGGCACAGGCGGCATAAAACCACCTTTAGCAGGATGACCGTCTTCTCCAAGCTCTTCAGGCCGGACTGAAGGCTCTCCCAGGATAAACAGTACCATTGGAAACACCGGTTCCCCCAAAGAAGGAGGTTTTCCTGACATGTTCAATGTGTAATGCAGACGAGTGGAATTAACCTCAGTCAATTGATCAAAATATATTTCTTTTTTGTTGATCCAGGAAGCATATTCGGGAACATTCATAATTAGATCTAAGATGAAATATTTACAAACTCCTCACGTATTGCTTCACCGTGCTGATTCAACTCGGGAACATCGCGTAGAGATTCTATTGGAGTCTTATCATTAATTGCCGGCGGAGCTGGAATTTTTATTTCTATGCCCGTGGACGAAATAACAGCACGACGCAGAACCGGATGAGTTGAAAAGTGTTGAACTTCGTTTAGTGTTCCATAGGCAATTTCGGTTTTTTTAAGACTTGCTGCAGCATCAGCATATAACATACTGCCTAAAACCTGGGCAACACGATCATCCACTTCTTGTCTATTTTTCACACGGGAGGAATTATCAGGGTATTTAACAGCATAATCTGAGTCATCCAGAATATCAGAGCAAAATATTTTCCATTCACGTTCGTTCTGTATGGAAAGTAAAATCGTCTTCCCGTCAGCAGTTTTGAATGCACCATATGGGCAGATTGAGGGGTGTCCCAGACCAACCCTTTTGGGGGCCTTGCCTCCATAGTCATGCCATAATAAAGGCACCGCCATCCAGTCTGCCAGCGCATCGAAGAGGGACACTTCTATATGCCTGCCGCGACCACTGACTCCCCTTGCTATCAGCGCTTCCAGTATTGCGGAATGAGAATACATTCCTGCGCCAATATCAGCAATAGATACTCCAACCCGGCCAGGTGCGTCAACAGAGCCTGTGATGGAAGCTAATCCTGTTTCTGCCTGAATCAGTAAATCATAAGCTTTCATGGAAGCCCATGCTCCCTGGCCTCCATAACCACTGATGGAACAAGTGATCAGACGCGGATTTACTTTTCTCAGATCGTTCAGATCAACTCCAAGTCTTGGCAGTGATCCGGGCTTAAAATTTTCGATCAGTACATCAGCTTTCAAAAGCATAGATCTAAGTAAGCTGATTTCTTCAGGCTGGCGAAGATCCATACAAATCGATTCCTTGCCGCGATTCAGCCAGACAAAATAAGCGGAATGGCCTTCCACGACATGATCATAATTTCGGGCAAAATCACCTTCAGGCCGTTCAATCTTGATCACTCTCGCTCCGGCGTCAGCCAGTCTTGATGATGCAAACGGAGCGGCAACTGCCTGTTCCAGACTGACTACCAGTAAACCATCAAGCGCTCCCATCAGTATGACCTCGGCAGACCAAGCACATGCTCGGCAATGTAGGAAAGAATAAGGTTGGTGGAAATGGGTGCAATCTGATACAAGCGTGTTTCTCTGTACTTTCTTTCGACATCATATTCTTCAGCAAAACCAAATCCTCCATGAGTCTGCATGCATGCTTCAGCGGCTTTCCAGCTTGCTTCTGATGCGAGCAGTTTCGCCATATTTGCCTCTGCACCAGGACGCCTGCCATTTTCATACATCAGTATTGCCTTCTCTGTCATCAAAGCGGCAGCCTCGGTTGCCGCGTAAGCCTGGGCGATTGGGAACTGAATCCCCTGGTTCTTTCCAATAGGACGGTCAAACACTACTCGATCATTAGCATAGCTTGTGGCTTTATCTGTAAACCAGCGAGAATCACCAATGCACTCTGCGGCTATCAGTATTCTCTCTGCATTCATTCCATCCAGTATATAACGAAATCCTTTTCCTTCCTGACCTATCAGATTTTCTTCCGGAACTTTCAGTTCATCAAAAAAAACTTCGGTAGTGGCATGGTTCAACATTGTTCTGATTGGTCTTATCGTTAACCCCTTATCAAGAGCACTGCGCATATCCACGATAAAAACCGATAAACCCTCAGTCCGTTTCTCAACTTGTTCACGACTTTGGGTCCTTGCCAGAAGCAGCATCAGATCTGAATGTTCCGCCCGTGAAGTCCAGACTTTTTGTCCGTTTACGATATATGTATTTCCATCTTTTCTGGCGGTAGTTTTTAACGAAAGTGTATCAGTCCCGCTGCTAGGTTCGGTTACACCAAAGGCCTGAAGCCGCAAACTGCCTTCAGCAATCCCTGGGAGATACTTCTTTTTTTGCTCCTCAGAACCATGACGGAGCAAAGTGCCCATAATGTACATCTGCGCGTGACATGCCGCGCCGTTGCCTCCGGAACGATGTATCCCCTCCAAAATCACTGCAGCCGCTCTGAGTGGCTGTCCGCTTCCTCCATATTCTTCAGGAATCAGACAGCCAAGGTATCCATGATCAGACAAGGCCTTCACAAACTCTTCAGGATAGCTCCGGGAACGGTCTTTTTCTCTCCAGTATTTGTTGGGAAATTTAAGACAAAGAGACTTTATACCATCCTTGATGGCTGAAATATCCTGGTCGTCATCAAACATGGAACTATGAATTTAAAAAGTGGGATTGAGTTGAAACCTTAAAATGCGTTGAACAGTGAAATACATGCATATAGTTTCAGGCAGGTACAAAAAAAGTCAATTAAATTATCAGATAAATTCCTGGCAATTATTTTGGATAAACATTTTTGCAGAAGACACAGGCTGTATGATTCACAACTCTGCTGTTTCAACTGTTATATTCAGAAGCCGATATATATCGCTTTCAGAAAATGATGGTTCCTGAGGAAGACCAAGAATTCTTTCTACCCATTTTTCAGGTTCTTTCATTCCCCCATGACTAAAAAGCATCACAGCTTTTTCCCTCATTTCTTTGGCGGTAAGCGGAGCATCCGGATCACCTTTAGCATGATCGCGGTGTACTTTAATTACCTTGCCGTCCTTCATTTTAACTCTTAAGTCCACCCCCCAGGCTTCCGGATAATTCTGCTCAATTTTTTCATCGCACCGGATACTGACCTTGTTATTCAAACCTGCAGTAAGCTTTCTTGCTTCTGACTCAAAAGACTCGAATACCACTTTGCCGTTCAGCAATGCGACCGAAACACAGTGCTGCAAGGAAAACTTTGCTTCATAAACGGATTCCGGATTGGGATTGTTACATACATCAATTGCTGCCTGGGTAACTCCAAGTTCTATGGTATCCGGATTCTTCCCTGCCAGTTGACCAGAAAGCTCCGTGGCGGCATCAATGGCTGGATGGGTGTGCCGACAGCAAGGCCAGGGTTTTATCGAAGTTTGATGCAGCTGCCAACGATCATCCGGATTTGCAAGCAGTTCCTCCGGACTTGCGTCCGGACAGCATGCCGCGTAAAAACCGCGTGTACCTTCAAGAATAGTGGGAGAACCGCTGAAACCATGCCGGGCCAGTTCTGCGGCTATCAATCCGGATTGCCCTGCACGTCCCGCGTGCAGATGTTTGCTCATTGAACCGCTTTCAACAAACTCCCAAAGTCCTGAGGACTGTGTTCCGGCATTTCCCAAAGCGTCACTTAATTCACTGCTGTTAAGCCCAAGAAGTGTGCCTGCAGCATAAGCCGCGCCGAAAGGACCGCAGGTTGAAGTATTGTGCCAGATTTTATAATGTGCGGGACCCACAGAATTTCCAATACGGGTACAGACCTCAAATCCCTTGAGTGTTGCTTCAAGCATCTTTCTTCCGCTGACACCTTCGCGCAATCCAACAGCAAGCACCGCTGGAATTACTACACATCCCGGATGAACCACAGAATTGCGATGAAGATCATCCATTTCAAGAATGTGCATCAAGGAACCCAGCCAAAGCACCTTGCGAGAAGAATCTGCAGGTACTTCTAAAAACCAGCGAGTGAGAATTCTGCCCTGTTCAGAGTTTCGACCCGCGGCAATATTGGCCATTGCGTCGAGCATAAACCAGCTGGCAGCTTCGACATCTTCATCTTCAATCCGCTTGTTTTCAATTAACTCAATTAACTGCTCTGTAAGCGTCATAGAGAAATGCCTTTTTATTGTCTTAAAGAATTTTTTCCAAATACCCTCTCGAATCCAGAATTCGCTTTTCTGCCTCTTCTGAACTGATCCCAAGCCTGGCCATCACAATGGCTTTCTTTACATTATTCCCAGTTTGAGTCAACAATTTTGAAGCCGTCTGAAGAGAAACTTCTCCAAGTTCAGCAACCATTTGCTCTGCACGCCTGACAAGTTTCTTATTGGTGACCTGTAAATCTACCATCCTGTTTTTGTAAACTTTTCCAAGGCGGATCATCGTGGTAGTGCTGAGCATGTTCAGCACCATCTTCTGGGCTGTCCCTGCTTTGAGCCTAGTGGAACCCGCCAAAATTTCCGGGCCGACCAACACACAAATTCCAATATCCACTCTTTCCAACAAGGGCGAGTGCTCGTTGCAGGCAAGTCCAATAGTTCCTGTCCCCTGCGCACGCGCGTACTCAAGAGCAGCAAGCACGAACGGTGTGGTACCGCTCGCTGAGATGCCAAATACCGCGTCCAGTTTATTAATATTTTTGTTTTGTATGGCTTCTTTTCCTGCATTACGGTCATCTTCCGCTAATTCTAACGCGTCCCCCAATGCGAATTCTCCACCAGATATTATACCATGCACCATGTCCGGTTTGGTTCCAAAAGTGGGTGGGCACTCAGAAGCATCCATGACTCCCAGGCGTCCGCTGGTACCTGCTCCTATGTAAAACAGTCTTCCACCTTTCTTTAGACGGTCCGTAATCAATTCAACCGCGGAGGCAATTTCAGGCAGTGCTTTTTGTACAGAGTTTGAAATTGTAGCATCCTCTGCGTTCATCTTCCGCACAATATCAAATGCTGACATTTCGTGCAAATTAAACGTATCAGGGTTTGATTGTTCGGTAGTTAACATTTTTTTTGCTGAAATTATGAATTAGGAGAGATTTTACAAGAGGACTTCTTGGGTATCGAACTGATAATAAGGTGAAGACGTATCAGGATTTCAGAAAAACCCCCCTCAGAATGGTGAAACCTTACGAGTCAATTCCAATAAACATCATTGAATTCATTCAAGCATTAAACTGGCTTAGAAGTTTGGCAGCATGTTTAATGTCTCCTGAGCGCTGTGAGCCAGCCTCACGTTCGATGGCTAAGGCTCCTTTGTAGTCAATTCTGCTTAAGGATTTCAGAAATACTTCGTTGTCAAAATCCCCTTCTCCCCATGGTACTTCTTCTCCCCATTGATCAGTAACAGAACTTTTCCTGGCATCCTTTATATGTACGTGTTTGACCCATGGTTTTAGAATTTCCAGGGCTGAAATGGGGTCACCTTTTCCATACAGAATCATATTGGCAGGATCAAAATTCACAGCAAGGGAGGGGTGAGTGAGTCCTTCCAAAAACTCTCGCAAAGACAGGGCTGTTTCCTGACCAGTTTCCATCAGCAAAAACACGTTTCTCCTCTGCGCGGCATCTGCCAGATAGAGCACTCTTTCGCGCAATTTTTGCTGAGAATCATCGATAAATCCGAAATGAAATGAAAGTAATTCTAAGCTGAGATCAGCTGTTAATTCAATGGCCTGCAGAATTTTTTCGCTGTTCTTCTCCCAAAACTGATCCGGAACAATACCACCGGTATTCCGGATTGTTTCCAAAGTGGAATAATCCTCATGATCAAAACCTATCATTGCCGCGGTGGGCTGCCATTGATGTTTTTCTACAGCCTTTAAATAATCGGTATTTTCTGAATTCAGCTCCGGATCAAGTGAAAGGTGCAGATGAGTAATTCCGGATTCGCTCATCACCTTTTCTAAAACACTGATGTCATTTTTCAGGGACCAGGTGCAAATTCCGATCGGCCAGTTTTGACATGAAAGCATGAATCTTTTTCTTTTTCAGTTAAGTTGGATTTTGTTTCTTTTCCGGATTGATTCCTTTTCTGCTTCAATAATTTTTATGGAATCAGCGGATTGTTCCGGAGTTATTACAGATTGTACAGACTTTCCGGAAATCATATCAACAAAATGCTGAATCTCAAAAGAATATCCGTCCCCATCCGGAATTTCCGGAACTATTGTTTCACCGTCTTTGGGACAAATTTTGAAGGTTGGCTGCTGTGCAGAACTATAAATTAGGGTTGCATTTTCGAGTACAATTTTGAAACTCATTTCGAAGCCGAAATCCGGCGCCATAATCCAGCCACCTTCGGCAGTAATTACTTTTTGATCATCATAAAGGTATTGTGTTACAGTGTGGTCATAATCACCGCTGGGACCAATCACGCCTCGGCTGAAAACTTCTTCCGGCATTCCGAATACATAATGCACATAATCCGCATCGTGAATATGCAAGTCCAGCATGGCCCCGCCGCTGCGTTTTCCATCAAGAAAACAATTATCCCAGCTCCATGTCGGTGTAAGACTCAAACGCTGAAATGTTGCGGCCAGAACTTTTCCATATTGTCCGGAGTCAATGATTTCTTTGGTCTGCACATATTCAGGCCAGAACCGTATGCAATGGCCGATCTGCAGAACTTGTCCGGATCGCCTGGTGGCTTCGACCATTTGCCCGCAATCCTGTGAATTCAAAGCCATTGGTTTTTCGCAGAAAACATGTATTCCGGAATTAAGCGCCTCAATTGTTTGGGCGGCGTGAAGGAAAGTCGGTGACGCAATGGATACAGCGTCGAGTTCTGCAGCTTTAAGCATCTTTGAAAAATCTGAAAAAAGCTGTATACCGCTTAAATCAAGTTCTTCCTCTGCGCCTGAGATATTTCCGGAGACTCCGGAAGTATTATTCAGCTGTTCTGCATCAGCGTCACATATAGCAGTGATTCTTACATTATCAAGGGAATTGTAGCAGCGATAATGCATCTTGCCCATAAATCCCAAACCGACAATCCCAATCTTCAGCATTGGAACATTCTCTATTTAAATATCTGCTTCATGGCAGCAGCCGTTTTTTCCGGGCCGCCCGGTGTATATGGGATCATCTCAGCAGTAACGTAGCCGTCATAATTAATTTCCGCCAGGGCCTGCTTAACGGCTTCAAAATCCACATCTCCCTCAAGCAAATCCACAAAACCATCGGCGGTGCCAATTGAGCGTTTGAAATCCTTAATATGTACACGTTTTATTCTTGAGCCCAAAATGCGAATCCACTGGTCAGGATATCCTGTCAACAAAACATTGCCCACGTCAAAATAGGCACCGACCTGAGCGGAATTAAAATTATCAATGAAATCTCTCATTTCCAAGGGGCTCAGCAGAAATTTATTCCAGACATTTTCAACAGCTATTGTTACTCCAAGTTTTTCAGCAACAGGCACAAGCGAGGAAATCGCCTCGGATGCCCGTTGATAACACACATCATAAGGAATGACTTCTGATTCAGGCAGGAAAAAAACCTCAACTGCTCCGGGGACATATAAATACGCGTCCGTGCCCAGCCACTGTGTGACTTGCAATGCTTTTTGTGAGAAATCCAGTATCCTGTCACGAACATCCTGAGCATTCGCTGTAGGAGAGCTAGTCCAGCTTTCACCACTTGCCACTCCGGAAATTTCCAGTCCATACTTTTCTGCTTCCTTACGAATGTTCTCACATTCAGACTGAGTGGTCTTGTGGGTCAATACGCCTTGACCGGCAATACCAAGTTCTATCGCGTCAAATCCCAGACGGCTTGCCTGTTCCATGGCACTGCTGATGGGCAATGTTCCATCCAGACCGCCGTCAAATATCCAATAACTTGCACTGATTTTCATCAAAAAATTAAAAATATAATTAGTTTTGTCCTTCTCCCTGGACAGATGAAGAAGTAGGCTTTAATTGTACACGAAGTTTGTAGCGGTCTCCCAGATAGACGGACCTGGCAAATTCAACCGGTTGTGATTTGGCATTAAGAGTTGTACGTTCAAAACTAAGCACAGGATCAGCCTGTTCTATTGCTAACTTTCTCATTTCTTCAATGGTTGGTTTGCGTGCCTCAACAGTTTGCTGTGCGATAACCAGCTGAAGAGTATATTTTTCACGCAGAACACTGTAAAGCGACTCTTGTGAAAAATCGAATTTTTTTTCAATTTCCGGACAAAGTGCGTATGGAATGTGTGCCCGTTCCAGTGAAATCACCTCTTCGTCCGCCATTCTGACACGTTCAAGTACAAAAATAAGTGAGCCCGGGTCAATCCACAGCTTCCTGGCAAACAATTCACCGGCAGGTTCAACTCCCTGATATAAAATTTTACTGGTTACAGTTAAATTCTGTTCAGCCATATCTTCAGAGAAAGAAGAGAGTGTATCAAGAGTCTGATCTATTATTGTTTGTGGCGCGACAAACGTCCCCTTTCCTGAACGGGCATAAACCCAACCTTCCCTTTCAAGTTCCTTGAAGGCTTTAGTAACAGTCATTCTGCTGACCTCAAATTTTTCAGCAAGCTGTCGTTCTGAAGGTAGCCGTGAATCTACCGGAAAATTCCCTGATTGGATGTTACTTTGACAGTACTCCTTAATCTGCTGGTAAAGCGGTGTAGCTACATTCGGATTTACAATGATGTCCATGGGATTTTTTGCTTACTCCGGATTGTTTCCTTATAGAGAATTTGTATGAATATATTTTGAATTGGCAATCATTTTAGTAAATTGTTTTCAGTAAAGAAGGTCTGTTGGATATTTTATAATTCAAGGAGTTATCCTCCAGTCTGAACAAAACTTCTACGAATGGTAAATTATATTTTTAAAAATATCAATAACAGCTGAATTGGCAATTTATCGATGCATTGCAGGGATTTCTCGTCGTCTCATGGCGTCCCCATTAGAATTAAAAACATGCATGCTGGCAGGATTGACTTCTAATTTAACTACTGAATCATCAGATACTTCAGTGTCTCCTGGCAGCAACGCGCAGAAATTCAGATGATCCGCAACACTACCATAAACCATTGTGCTGCCTCCAAGATGTTCCACAACCTCAACCTTCATTGGCATTCCTTTGTCTGTATCAGAAAGTGAAAAATCTTCCGGCCTTATGCCTACTTCAAGGTTACCACCTTCTTCAACTGTATCCGCCTCAACCGGCAACAGCTGCTCACCTATGTCAGGTAACTTTAAAGTTACGCCGCTTGAATTTGAGGAAAGGCATGGGACCTTGAGAAAATTCATTTTAGGATTCCCGATGAATCCAGCCACAAACTTTGTTTTTGGTCTGTGATATAACTCCATTGGTGTACCGAACTGTTCCAGCCTGCCTTCAGAAATGACTACAATTCTGTCTGCCAGTGTCATTGCTTCCACCTGATCATGGGTAACATAAATCATTGTCGCGTCAAGACTCTTATGCAGCTTTGCCAATTCGACTCGCATTTCACCACGCAAAGCGGCATCAAGATTTGAAAGAGGCTCATCAAAAAGGAAAACTTTAGGCTGCCTGACAATTGAGCGCCCAATGGCAACACGCTGGCGCTGACCTCCTGACAGCTGTCCGGGTTTGTGTTGAAGACGATCGGTCAACTGAAGTGTTTCGGCCGCTCGCATAACCTGTTCTTCCAGCTCGGTCTTAGGCATTTTTGCCACACGCAGAGGGAAGGCAATATTTTCAAAAACAGTTAAATGAGGATAAAGGGCATAAGATTGAAAGACCATCGAGATTCCACGCTCAATGGGGTGGGCAGATGAAACTTCTATACCGTCAATCTCTATTTCTCCTGTAGTTGCCTCTTCAAGACCGGCAACGATCCGTAGCAGAGTTGTCTTGCCGCAACCTGATGGTCCGACAAAAACAACAAATTCCTTGTCCTCAATATCAAGGCTTATATCATTCAAAACCTGTGAAGTGTCGAACCATTTGTTAATTGATTTCAGAGATACCGTTGCCATCAACTTTCCTGATACATTATTTTAAAAAGTTAGTGTATGTAAAAAGGCGGGCAGCAATTGCCCGCCTTTATTTGCTGTTACTTGAATTCTTCAAGTTCTTCAGCAGCAGTTGCAACCAGATCTGCCGCTGATCCTTCACCAAGTACAATTCCCTGGATCATGTTGTTCATCACAGTCTGCAGTGATTTATATTCCACAAACAGCGGTTCCGGACCTCCGGAAGCAATTGGCTCAACAAACACACTCCAATAGGAGTTGTTGACGTAATAAGGATTATCAATGAATTTTTCATATTTCATGATTGGAGTCAAACCCCAGCTGCTGTCAAGTTCATATTGCGCTTGACCGGAAGAAAGGGCCCTTGCCAGCTCCATGGCAACACTTTCGTGACCTGTTCCCTTAAATACAGCAATTGAATCTGTAATCAAAAGGGTTCCATTGTTACCACTCGGTCCTGCTGGAATCGGAACATTAATGGTTTTCAGCGTTTTCTTGTGCTGTCCTCCACCCCATGGTCCGTCAATGTACATGGCTACTTTTTCGTCATTAAAAAGATCTTTTACCTGGGATCTTTCAAACGCAGTAGGTCCTTCCTGGGCAACACTTGCCAATTTTCCATAGAACTCAAGTGCCTCAATTGCTTGAGGACTGTTCAAAGTAATATTATTTGTGGCAGGGTCAATCACCGTTCCACCGTTACTGTAAAGATAGTTCAGGAACTGGTGCATGGTGTTATCAAAATCCTTGGCCACAAGACCAACACCGGCAATTCCCAGTTTATCCTTGACTGTCTTGGCCATCTGGTACATACCTTCCCAGGTATGCGGTGCAACACACTGCATTCCAGCTTTCTCAATAAGTCCACAGTTAATGAACAGGGCTTTAGTAGAAAAAGCATGAGGGAATCCCCAGAACTTGCCAAGATGGCTGACGGTGTTTAAAATGCCGGGCTGATAATTTGCCTGGTCTTTTTCAGGAATTGTTACAGGAACAATCAGATTGTTCTCTCCCAACTGTTTCAGGGTTCTGGAACCCATATACGACAGACTTACAGGATCACCTGCCGCTGCAAGTGTCATTGACTTGTCCTGACATGTACCCCAGGGAACTGCTTCCATGTTTACTGTCACACCTGGATTGCTGGCTTTGAAGGCATCAATCACTTGTTGATCAGCAGCACGAACTTCCCCGCCGCACATGATAAATCTGAGTTCCTGTGCCTGGATTTGAAACAAACCCGTTAACAGCAGGAGCCCCGCGGTAATAAGCGAAAACCGCTTAATTGTTTTCATTGTCTTCATATTCACCTTTATTGATTTAATTAATGGTCCACAGACCAGATTTAATTCACACTCAGCATGTCAGAATATAAAACATAAACCTCAATTTTGAATGCGAGTTTATACAAATTTCATCTTTGATGATGAAACATTGAATGTAAAATTATTTGCACCTCCTTTCTTTTCAAGTCATTTAACAGTAAAAAAATGAATCGTTGACCAGACGAAATTCATTCTTTGATTGCACCTTTGGTTAAACCTTCCACAAGGTATTTCTGCAAAAACAGGAAAATTATTAAAACAGGGACGATACCCACTATGCTTGCTGCCATCAGTTCATTCCAGATCACTGACTGATAACCCACGAATTCAAATATTCCCGCAGGAAGAGGCATATATTCTCTTTTTTGATTGAATGTGATTGCAAAAAGAAATTGCTGTGCGTAAGCCCCGATAAATGTGGCAACCCCGACCACAATCAAGCCTGGAACTGCAAGCGGGAGCACCACTTTTCTGAGAATATACATTCTGGATGCACCGTCAATGTAAGCTGATTCTTCCAGCTCGATTGGAATTTTTTCCAGATATGCTTTCAACAGCCAAATTCCTGTAGGTACCAGAAAGGCTGCTCCGGGAACAAACATTGCGGCATAAGTATTCAGCAACCCCAGGGAACGCAGCAATTTATAGAGAGGAATCAAAAGCACTGCGCCGGCAAACATGTTTACTCCCAGAAACAAGCCCAGACTGATTCTTTTTCCCCTGAAATTGAAACGCGCGTAGGAATAGGCCGCGGGAATCACAAAACTCATGCAGAGTATAGTTGTTACTGTGGCTAAAAATACGCTGTTAAAAATATATCTCCCCAAAAGAGGTACTGTATCCCAAATATCGGAATATGCCTTTAAAGACATATCATCAGACCAGAACTGGTAAGGGGACCTGAACAAATGTTCCAGCGGTCTCAGAGATGCCATGAACATTTCAAAGAACGGCAGCAGAATATATGTCATGAAGACTGTGATTGCGATATACAGCAGAATCTTCTGGAAAAATGTATATTTCTCCATATCTATTTCACTTTAAAGCGTTGATGAACTTTGCCGAGGATGAACAGGTAAATCAGTGAAAACACTGTTAAAAACAGTACCACCATCAATGCCCTTGTTGCTCCATAGCCGAACTTATAATTCGCGATAGCCATTTTGTAAGTGTCAATGATCATTGTTGTAGTGGCACCACGTGGTCCGCCTTCAGTAAGTATCCAGATGATCTCAAAGGAATTAAATGTCCAGATTGCTGAAAGCAGAGCCATTGACACAATCACAGGCATGATCTGTGGAATTGTTATGCGCCTGAACCGGTACCATCTTGACGCCCCGTCAACGTATGCTGCTTCATAAAGATCCTGTGAAACACCCTGCATGGCGGCAAGAAAAAAAATAGTTACCATCGGTGTGCCCACCCATACATCGGTGACTATTGTTGAGTAAAATGCACTGGTTTTATAAGCCAGAAATTCAAATGGGCCATCCAGTATTCCGAGATGCATTAATACTCCTGCCAGGATTCCGAAATGTCCATTATATACCCAGAGCCAGCCGATACACCCGATAGCCATCGGTACTATCCATGGAGGCATAACCATAACACGGAAAGCAGCCCTTCCCTTCAGCTTGGCGTTCAGCAATAAGGCGCCAATTGTTCCCAAAATCATTTTCAGACTGACTGAAAGGAACATCCAGTAAAATGTCCTACCCACAATTCCGGGATACTTACGGCTGTTATAAAGTTTTTCAAAATTATCCCAGCCAATATATTTTTCTCCTCCCAGTCCTGCGTTGGTAAATGAGAGCCTCACAGTTTCAGCCAGCGGCCAGCCGACAATTATAAACAGGAAAAGGGCGGCAGGCACAATCAGCAGCCACGCGTAGATAGCATGAGAACGAACAAATTTCTGCCAGGTTGTATTATAATCAGCTTTATTTGAGTTCATAAGTTTTGAAAATTTGTTCACTGCCTTTCACACCAACTCATGACACCGCCAATTTAGTTGGTCAAAGATTTTATCAAAGTATCCTGCCGCTCCACTGAATTCATTTAATTCTCTTTTTCTGTGAGGGACCGACCAAGCTACTTCAGAAAGCGCAAGTATTCTTGGAGCAAGCATTGTTTCAAAGTCATTATCCTTGATTACTGTTTCTGACCACAACTCACCTTGTATTCCAATAATATTCTGTTCAAGTTCAGGTTCGTTTTCAGGAACAGGATCCCAGTCCAATGCATCATTCATTGAAACGAACGCGGCCCAATTTACACCTTTTTCATGAGTTTCTGGAGTATGAGCCATATCAAAATAGACATGCTGAGCAGGGCACATCACAACTTCATAACCATCCTTGGCTGCTTCAAATCCAGGTTCCTTGCCGCTCCAGGAAAAAAGCAGAGCGCCTTGCCCAATTCCGCCGTTATTACCTCTACCGGCTTCTTCCCAGGCAGCAGGACGTCCCCCAGCTTCAATAACAATTCCTGCCGCACGCCGCATGGTCCATTCCTGGACATCCTCTGTTGATTCCAGACCTTCCTGCTCCTTCAATTTATTAATGGCAGGAGAGTTCTGCCAGATTTTTTGTGGCATTTCATCGCAGCCGAGGTGTATTACTTCAAACGGAAACATGTTTTTTATTTCCGGAATTATCTTTTCCAGGAAATTCCAGGTTGCCTGTATTGCAGGATTTATCGTATTTTCAAGATAACCCTGAACCGATTCTTCATAACTTTGATCCTGCGGATCTCTCAATTCCGGAATTACTTCCAGCAACGCCTTAGCGTGTGCCGGAATTTCTATTTCCGGCATAACCGAAATTCCCAGACTGTCAGCATGATCGACTATCATTTTCACATCCTCCGCGGAGTATGTTCCTCCTGTCGGCCCTTTCCCTCCGCCAAACACTCCAGGTAAGACACAGTCATTACCACGCATCCCTGTACTTTGTGCTAATTCAGGAAAACTTTTGAGTTCAAGGCGGAAAGATTCGTCATCTATCATGTGCCAGTGAAAGCGGTTCAGTTTCAATAAAGCCATCAGATCAAGCAGCCGCAATATGCTTTCCACTTCATAATAATGCCTGGCGCAGTCCAGGTGCTGACCTCTCCAGCTGAATCTCGGCAAATCCTTTATTTGTCCACATGGAACCAAAGCATTGTAGATTTGCCTTAACTGCAACAGGCTTATCAGCGCGTAAAAATAACCCATATAATGCGATGCGCGAATCTTTATTTGATGCGACTTAACTATCAGTTCATACTCTTCTTCCTTGAAATTTTTATCTACATTTTCAAAACAGACATCAACACCTTGATTACTGAGAAATTCCTGGAAACCCAAACGTTTCGTCAATGAATCGAAAGAGCTGATTACATTTTTCACGGTTTCGCTGAAATTTCCAGAAAAGTTGATGCCGTCAGACAAATTACACTTTCCAGCTGTCTGTTCCCATGAATTAGGATGAGGTATAAGGCGCAGAGCAGGTTCATCACCTGAAAGCCTCGTCTGCATCTGAGATGTGTCGTTTAGAAATTTCAACGGTTCACTGTTAACATCAACAGTCTGACCATCTGCTAATTTCAAATAAGTACCCATTGGCCCCCAGGAAACGTTTACCGGTGCGTGTCGGTCGTATCCGTATTTAAATGAAAAGTTCCATTCATCACCATTCATCAGACCTCCTGAATGATCCGGAGCAAGTTCCACATATCCACCAAACTGATGCATTAACTTACAGCCTGAAACAGTTGAACATTTTGAAAGCAAACTGAAGCAAATTCTGTATTCGCTGATTTCATCACTCCCGTTATAGACGAATCTGGCTGAGATAACTCCATCTGAATCTGTCTCTGTAATAAGTCTCACTTATTTAATTCTGTAATATTCTTTACTAAGTTAAAAAGTCTGATTACAAAGAAAATGTGTTTCAGCCTGTTTTGAATTAATTGAAAAATAATTCTGGACAAATCATGAATGATCCGGTATAGTCCGGTATTGTACATTTAAAACTCAGTATGTCAACAAAAAAAATAAGTTTAAAAAAATTAATAAAAATTAAAATAATTCTGGACAAATCATGAATGATCCGGTATAGTCCAATATAATAAAGTAAAAAGTGGTTTTGTCAACAAAAAAAATTGTTCCGGAGAAATAAAATTGGAAATACTGATTCATGATTCTCCTGAAGCAGGAGCAAAAGTGGCTGCCAGAGTGGTCAGAAAAATTATTCAAACAAAGGTTAATCCTGTACTTGGACTGGCAACAGGGGGTACCCCGCTTCGAATGTATAAGGAACTAATCAAAATGAATCATGCAGGTGAGTTGAGTCTGCAGAACTGTACTACTTTCAATCTGGATGAATATGGAGGCTTGCCTCCGGAAGACAAGCGTTCTTATCATTATTATATGATGAGTAATCTCTTTGACAAAATTGACATCAACAAAGATAATGTTCATCTTCCACAAGGTAACGCTAATGACCTTCGCGAGGCGTGCCGTGAATATGAAAAACAAATAAAGGACGCGGGAGGAATTGATTTACAAGTCTTGGGTATCGGCGCAAACGGACATATCGGTTTCAATGAGCCGACCGGATCATTTGCTTCACGCACCTGGGTTAAAATATTGAGTGAGCAAACCATTCAGGATAACTCTATCTATTTTGATAAACTGGAAGAAGTACCGCGACATGTTGTCACCATGGGCATTGCTACTATTATGGAATCGCGCCACTGCATGCTGCTGGCAAATGGCGCAAAAAAAGCTGACGCGATACGCAGGATGATCGAAGGGCCTGTATCCGCCAGCTGCCCTGCTTCAATCCTGCAGATGCATCAAAGAGTGACTATTGTGCTGGATGATGAAGCATCATATTTGCTGACTTTCAAGGATCACTACAAATGGGTGGAAAAAAACAAGCTGGACTGGCAACTATATTAATTTATTTGAACTAAAAAGCTGTAATGGCCTTAACTGAACTTTCATCTAAAAACGATAACCTTTTTCCGGAATATGCTGAAAATAAATCCGGAATCGATGATCCGTTTTCTTTCACTCAGCAGTCACAATTAATCAAAACACATGGGCTTGTTGATTTACAGGTAAATGGCTTCGCCGGAGTTGATTTCAACACACCCGGAATTACTGCGGAATCTCTGCAACACGCGCTTGAAGCAATGTTCGCCTCCGGAGTAACTACATGCCTGCCTACTCTGATTACAGCGTCAGAGGAACACCTGACATCATGCTTCAGGGATTTGGAGAAGGCTCTGGAATCCTCCGCACTGGCAAAAACAATGATAGCCGGTTATCATCTGGAAGGACCGTTTATCTCACCACTTCCCGGTTACGCCGGATGCCATCCAGTAGAGGCAATTGGAGATGCCGATCCTGAATTATTCTGGCGTCTTCAGGAAGCAGCAGGAGGAAACATCTGTCTGGTAACAGTGGCTCCGGAAGTAAAAGGGGCTCTTGCATTTATCGAAAAATTAGTTCCGGAAGGAATAATTGCCGCATTAGGACATACTGCGGCGAGTGCTGATGAAATCCGTCTGGCTGTTGAGGCGGGTGCGACGCTTTCAACACATTTGGGCAATGGCACCAAAGCAGAACTCCACAAGAACAATAATCCTATTGTTGCACAGCTTGGTGAAGATCGGCTTATCGCCAGTTTTATCGCCGATGGTTTTCACCTTGATCCGGAAGTATTAAAAGTATATCTGAGGGCCAAAGAGTCAAAACGCATCATTCTGATTTCGGACGCAACTGCCGGAGCATCAGCTACGCCTGGACTCTATCATCTGGGTGAACTTGAATTGCTGCTTGAGTCAGAACCGATTGTTTATGATCAACAGACTTCCCGGCCGGTAGGTTCTGCGGTAACGTTAGACCAATGTGTGCGGAATGTTATGCACTGGTACGGGACACCATTGCAGGAAGCTGTAGCATGGGCAGGGATCAATCCGATTCAGCTGCTCAAATCATCAAAAGCTTCAGGTTTGTTATCAGAGCAGGAAAACGCCGTCTGGTGGGAAGAAAAGCAGGACGGATGGCAGGTCAAAGCAGCTCGCAGCGGAACTTTCCTGCATCAATCATAAAATGGAAGCATGAACGCTGACTTGCAGATCAATACACATGTGTATTATTCCTGATCAAGAATTTTCTTTTGGCTGTTTGGATTTGGCCAGGTATCAGTAAGGCGATAACCTTCAGGCCAGGGATCATCCGGATCACACATTAACTGATGTGTTCCGGTTATCCATCCCCTGCCACGAATAGTTGGGATGATGGCTTTAATATTACCGATCTTTGTACTTTGCACGATTGAACAGTCAAACCGTGAGTTAATGATCGATTTTGCGATAAATTGATCTCCCTCCTGCATTTCGCCTCTGGAGTGAAGAATTGCCATTCTTGCAGAACATCCTGTGCCGCATGGTGAGCGGTCCAGTTTCCCTGGATCAATCGCCACAGTATTGCGGCCACTGAGCACTCCATTCATATTTTCAATTGGATTAGTAAACTGGCAAAATGAAATTCTGTTCCAGTCCTTTTGAGTTGGGTGTTGAAATCCAATTTGTTCATTTGCTGCCAAGGTGATCTTTGCTCCTGTTTCCGCAAGTTTGCGTGCCTCATCCGGAACTATTTCAAAGCCCAGCGACTTTGCATCAACCAGCACAAAACTGTCTCCGCCATAGGCCGTGTCAACAGTGAGAGTTCCAATTCCCGACACCTCGAGATTGACATCTAGTTTGTCAGCAAATGAAGGCACATTTTGTATCTCTATACTGACAGCCTTTCCATTTTCACATTGAGCTTTTACATGCACTAATCCGGCGGGAGCTTCAAGAAAAAACTCTGTTTCAGGCTCCTGCATCTGAATCATTCCGCTGTCCAGCAAAACTGTGGCAACACAAATGGAGTTTGATCCGGACATTGGAGGAGTATGCTCCGGTTCCATGATGATAAAACCGAACTCAGCCTTTTTATTTTTTGGTGGTACCAGCAAGTCTACATGCCTGAACACTCCCCCGCGTGGTTCATTCAGCACGAAGCGGCGCAAAGTCTGATCCTGATCAATCCAGCGGGACTGTTCCCAAATACTTTCTCCCGGAGGTGGACTGACCCCACCGATAATCACATCACCGACTTCACCTTCAGCATGACAGGAGATAATGTGTATAATTTTGCTTGATCTCATTTGATAATCTTTTAGGAAAAGATTGAACTGTGCTTTGCCGCTCTGATTGAAAAGATGGGTTTAAATGGTGTTGCTTCCAAATATCTTGTGTTTCATCAAATATTCCAGTTTTCTTTTCTGATTAAATATCACAAACAAACTAATCTTGTCTGAATTAGCACAATTTATGTCCAGGGAAAACTGTAGTCAACTCATTAAACCAAGGGTTTCGCGTGTAGTGTTTCAAAATGATATTGAATTGACATTCAGATAAAAAGGCTATAGCTTGCCCTTTGTAATACTTGTCACTTGTACCTGAGGATGATTAAGATATCAACTATCAAGGCCATTTGACAGGAATTTTTGTTGTATGGCAACTCAGTCTGATTTAACGGATAAACTTGGTTATCATAGTAATTTTCCACACAATCATGAATTAAGTTTGACATGAAATTTCATCAATAAATATTGGTGTTTACACTGGTAATAGAGCTAAATTCTGGTCAGTCTACCCTTTTTATCTCTTCATCAACCTGTTTAGGGGTGGAAAAGAAACTGGTGAACTTTGCGTTTAAGATACCTGCAAACCCTGACCGAGATTGCTACAAACAAGATAGCCTAGGATTCTTCTCTTGCTTCAAATGTGGCAGTTGCCCTTCTTCTAAATCAAGGTTTCTACTGTGAATAAAAACTCCTCAAAATCCACCCAAGCAGCGTGTCTGCACCATGGGACAAAGGAAACAGAGCCCCTCGTTCAAAGCGTGTTGGAGATAACTACCGGTCTGTGTGCTGAACTCTTTCCTCACAGCACTGCTCCGGTCACATTAGATTCTGATTTCACCCGAGATTTGGGACTGGACAGTATCGCTCGGGTAGAATTGTTTTCCCGCATAGCAGACTCCTGGGGCATGGTCCTTCCTGAGGATGCTCTCGCTGCAGCCCAAACTCCTAAAGAATTATTTCAAGCCGTTCTTGGAGCCGAAGAAGATCAACCGGATTTTACGACCTTCCCAGTTCACATGCCTGGAGAGACGATCCAGTCAGAAACTTCCCCTGAAGCCTTTTCCACCCTTCTGGAAGTGCTGGAATGGCGCACCAGGATGCATCCGGAGCGGCCTCATCTGTACCTTTCCCAATCCTCGAAAGAAGAGCAAGTGATCACCTATGCCCATCTGCTTGAAGGGGCATTGGAAGTGGCTGGAGGATTAAGGGAGTTGGGCATTTTCCCTGATCAACCTGTCGCGTTGATGCTTCCCACAGGGACCGATTATTTTCTGGCATTTTTTGGTATTTTATTTGCCGGAGGAATCGCAGTGCCTCTTTATCCTCCAGCAAGTCTAAAGCACCTTGAAGATCATCTGCAGCGCCAAACGACCATTCTCAACAATGCCCAGGCTTCCGTCCTCATTACCATCTCTGAGGCCAAACCCTTGGCCCATCTCCTCCGGGCCCAAGCGGAGAGTATGAAGCATATTGTCGAGGTGCCGGAATTACGGCTTGGGGAAAAGAGCAGCCTGCGCCCCAACCGACGAGCCGTCGATATTGCGCTGATTCAATACACTTCCGGAAGCACCGGCAATCCCAAAGGCGTGGTCTTAAGTCATGCCATGTTGCTGGCCAATGTGCGGGCCATTGGACAAACCATGCAGATTACCCCTAAAGACATTGGCGTCAGCTGGCTTCCGCTCTACCACGATATGGGATTGATCGGCACCTGGTTTGTGTGTCTTTATTATGCTTCGCCTTTAATTATCATACCGCCTCTCTCCTTCCTGAGTCGTCCGGCCCGGTGGCTGTGGACCATTCATCATCATCGGGCGACCTTATCAGTAGCCCCTAATTTTGGCTACGAATTGTGCCTCAACCGAGTGAAGGATGAGCAAATTCAAAATCTGGATTTAAGTTCCTGGCGTCTTGCTCTTAATGGAGCCGAACCGATTCAACCTGCCACTTTGAGTGGCTTTGCCGAACAATTCGCTCCCTATGGATACAATCCTAAAATCATGATGCCTGTCTATGGGATGGCAGAAGCGAGTGTGGCTCTGACCTTCACTCCACCTGGCAGAGGACCACTGGTGGAACACATCAAGCGCGAGCCATTCATGCAGCAGGGACTGGCGGAACCGGCCGATTCGGATCACGAAGAAAACACGCTCTCGTTTGTTTCTTGTGGCAAACCACTGGAGGGGTATGAGCTTCGACTCCTTGATGAAGCAGATAACGAGGTGGCGGAACGCCAGGTCGGACGATTGGAATTCCGAGGGCCTTCCTGCACCACAGGATACTACCGGAATGAAGAGGCGAACCAAGCTTTATTTCATGGAGCATGGTTGGAATCCGGAGATTATGCTTATCAAGCCAAAGGGGAAATCTTTATTACCGGACGGGCCAAAGAAGTGATCATTCGCGCCGGTCGAAATATTTATCCCTATGCGCTGGAAGAAGCGGTTGGGACTATCCCGGGAATTCGAAAAGGCCGGGTGGCCGTGTTTGGCTCCATGGACTCCAAGCTGGGCACCGAACGGCTGGTGGTGCTTGCAGAAACCCGAGAAAAGGAACCAAACGCATTAGAGTCCCTTCGGCAGGAAATCCGGGTGCTCTCAGATCAGTTGCTGGCCACACCTCCGGATGATATCGTTCTCGCCTCACCGAACACCCTGCTTAAAACCTCCAGCGGCAAAATTCGGAGAGCCGCCTTGAAACATTTGCATGAAACCGGGAGTTTGGGAAAAGGTATTCTTCCAGTCTGGCGCCAGCTTCTCCGCCTGGGAATGGAAGCTTTGCCGACATTGCGCAAACGCATTCGAAAGCAGGTGCGCGAGGGGATTTATGGAGCTTACACCTGGGTGTGTTTTGGCCTCATCGCTGCAGCGGCTTGGATCGGGGTGATGGTAATCCCCACTCAACCTCTCCGCTGTCGCTATGTACAAGCCCTAGCCCACTTGCTCCTGCAGGTGACCGGAATCCCTTTGCATCTGCAAGGTTCCACCAATTTGCTTTCTCCCTGCATATTGGTGATCAATCATTCCAGCTATTTAGACAGCTTTATTCTCACTGCCGCACTTCCTGAACTTCCTCATTTTGTTGCCAAACGAGAGCTGGAATCTTCTTGGATTGCCAGACTCTTTCTCAGGCGAATCGGAACCTTGTTTGTGGAACGCTATGATCTTCATGAAAGTGCGAAAGACAATGAACGGATTGCTCAAGATGCTCAGTCCGGCCACTCCTTGGTGTTTTTTCCGGAAGGCACATTGCATCGTGCTCCAGGGCTCCTCCCCTTTCACATGGGAGCTTTTGTCATAGCAGCCCAAAACAATCTCCCGGTAGTCCCCGTAGTGCTTAAAGGAACTCGCACACTACTCCCTGATGGAACTTGGAGTCCCCATCGCACTGCCGTGGAAGTGATTATTGCTCCCCCTGTTTATCCTCAAGGCACAGATTGGACTGCTGCTCGCTCGCTCTGTTACTCAGCCCGGAGTACGATTCTTCAATTGAGTGGCGAAACGGATTTAGATCCGAATCATTCCTCGATTTCAATAAAAACTGGTGATAGAGCTTAATTTGCTGCTCAGGTTTTTATAACTTTGCCGCCAGTTCAGCACCTTCACTGATTGCGCTGTCTGCATCAAGTCCCAGGGACTCTCTTGCGCCACCGATTACATATACCTCATAACCAGATTGACGTAAGGAGCTTTCCAAATCCCGCTTCGGTTCCTGACCGGCGGCAACGATTACATTATCAACTTCAAGCACTGTATCTTGCGGTTCTTCGCCTTTATTCATGGCAACTCTTACATGTAATCCGGAATCATCAATCTTCAGATAAGTTGCTCCCGGAAGAAGTTTAACTCCATGAGATTTCAAAGTTTGAATATGTGCCCAGCCTGTGGTTTTACCTAGCCGTTTGCCAATTTTGTCTGTAGAACGCTGCAAAACAGTCACTTCCCGTTTTTTTGGTTTGCGAACAGCTAATGCTTTATCCGCATCAAGAATACCATAACCCTGCAAATAATCCGGGACATCTCCTGAAAAAGGAGTTTGCGCGGTCAGGAAGTGCGCCACATCAATGCCGATACCTCCTGCACCGATCACAGCCACTTTTTGGCCCACAACTCGTTCCGTGTCTAAAACATCCAGGTAACTCAATACTTTTGAATGATCAGCCCCCTCCAGTTCCAGTTTACGAGGGCGCACTCCGCTGGCTAAAACGACCGCGTCATATTTACCTGAAAGTGAAGTCTCCGGACTTAATCTGTGTCCCAGTTTTAATTCCACTCCATATTTTTCCAGCATCACCTTATAGAATCGAAGTACTTCATAAAATTCCTGTTTGCCGGGAATTCTGACTGCATAATTTATCTGTCCTCCCAGTTCTGTACGCTGATCAAACAGAGTTACGCGATGTCCTCGCATTGCGGAAATGTATGCTGCAGTCATGCCGGCCGGCCCCGCGCCGATCACAGCAATTGATTTAAGTCTGGAAGCCGGTTCATAATTTAATTCTGTTTCACGTCCCGCTCGTGGGTTTACCATGCAGCTTGCTGTTTTCATTTTGAAGATATTATCCAGACAGGCCTGATTGCAGGCTATGCATGTGTTTATTTCTTGAGGACATCCCTCTTCGGTTTTTTTGACAAAATTTTCATCAGCTAAAAATGGTCTTGCCATGGATACCATGTCCGATATTCCGTCCCTCAAAATACTTTCCGCCACATGTGGATCGTTGATGCGGTTTGATGTTATGACGGGAATTTTCAGGTGAGGCCGCAGTTTGCCTGTGACCCAGGCAAATGCCGCACGAGGAACCATCATGGCGATTGTAGGTACTCGTGCTTCATGCCAGCCGATTCCGGTATTAATCATTGAAGCGCCCGCCTCTTCCACTCGCTGTCCAAGTTCCACCACCTCATCAAAACTGCTGCCATCCTCAACTAAATCAAGACAGGACAGACGGAAAATAATTAAAAAATCTCCTCGCTCATGTGATGCCGCGTCAACTGCCTCCCTTGTGCGTTGAACAATTTCAAGTGGAAATCTGATACGGTTTTCAAACGAACCGCCCCATTCATCCATGCGGTGATTGGTGCACTTGGTAATGAACTGGTTAATCAAGTAACCCTCTGACCCCATTATCTCAACTCCATCATAACCAGCAGCTTGTGCCAGTTTGGCGCAACGGGCATAATCCTCGATGGTTTGCAGTATTTCATCATTGCTTAATTCTTTTGGTCGATAAAAATTAATTGGAGCAGTTATCGGGGACGGCGCCACGCATTTTTCCAGCAGCCCGTAACGTCCGGTGTGTAGAATCTGCAATGCTATTTTACCTCCGTTTTTATGTACTGCATTTACTATCGGCTGATGAAAATCCAGTTGCTCAGCTGAAACCAGATCAGCACCTTCTTCAAAAACACGTCCTTCAGGGTTAGGCGCGAACCCGCCTGTAACAATCAGACCAACTCCTCCTTTTGCCCGCTCAGCATAAAAAGCAGCAAGCCTTGATGATCCGTCTGGATGTTCTTCCAGACCGGTATGCATCGAACCCATCACAACCCTGTTTTTCAGAGTTACATTGCCTACCTTTATTGGACTTAGAAGAGTTTCAAAAGCCATTATTTTCTAATAATAAATTGTAATTATGTTTTGAGACCTGCCAGGACAGAGAATGGAGATCTGGATAATAGAATGGAATCCGGAACACAGATTGTGAGTACGTATCAGCCTGCCCACAGCTGTTTGAAGACTCAAGATGCTTTAAGCAATTCTTCCTGATGATATGACAGCAACGGATCAATCACCAGCTCAAGATTGCCGAGCAAAATGTCTTCAAGTTTATAGAGAGTTAAATTGATACGGTGATCGGTGAGACGGCCCTGGGGGAAATTATATGTCCGGATACGCTCGCTCCTGTCTCCGGAACCAACCATACCTTTGCGCTTTTCAGCTGTTTCAGTCTGCCTGGCTTCGAGCTCCTGTTCATAAAGACGTGCTCTGAGGACTTTCAGTGCCTGATTTTTATTCTTTAACTGGGATTTCTCATTTTGACAAATAACAACAAGTCTGGAGGGAATATGTGTGATCCGGACTGCAGAATCAGTGGTGTTGACGCTTTGGCCTCCCGGACCGGATGATCGGTAAACATCAATCCGCAAATCTCCCGGATTAATTTCCACTTCAACATCTTCAACCTCAGGCAAGACAGCAACTGTTGCCGCGGAAGTGTGGATGCGTCCTTGTGTTTCAGTTTTCGGTACACGCTGTACTCGATGCACGCCGCCTTCATATTTCATGCGACTGAAAACATCCTTACCTTCAATCGAAAACGTTATTTCCTTAAAACCCCCAAGATCATTCCTGCTTTCATTCAGCAGTTTCAAACGCCAATTTTGAGATTCAGAATAATGCGCATACATCTGAAAAAGATCCCTGGCAAACAGCGCTGCTTCATCTCCGCCTGTACCGGCTCGAATTTCAATTATAATATTTCTGGAATCATCAGGATCTTTCGGCAGGAGCAAAAGTTCGATTTGTTTTTGCAGCTTTTCCAACTGCTGACTTAGTTCAGAAATCTCCTGATTGGCCATTTTGCGGATTTCCGGATCTTCATCCTTGGCCTCAGCCAGCTCACGATTGCCCTCAAGTTCATGCTGGATTTCCAGATAGCTTCGATAACACTCAACTATTTCCTGTAAACCGTAGTGTTCCTGAGTCAACTTGCGGTAACGTCCCTGATCCTGGACCACTTCAGGTTGTCCAAGTTCGTTTGTCAGTTTTTCAAAGCGTGAATTGATTTCCTCAAGTTTATCCAGCATTTCCGGTCAAGTCCGGCTGTATTTGCGTTTAAATTTTTCTATTCGCCCTGTTGTGTCAATCAAACTTTGTCCTGCCCCGGTGAAATACGGATGGCAGTTTGAACATATTTCCACTGTTAACTCTCCCCCCTTTGTAGAAGGCGCTTCCCAAGTGGAACCGCATGCGCAGCGGAATGATGTCATTTTATATTCAGGATGTATTTTTGGTTTCATTTTTTCTATTTCTTGTTTCTATATGTTTGATACTTGTGTATTGGGCTATTTATCCATCATATCCAGGAAGTTTGCATTCTCCTTGAATTTGTCCATTTTATCTATCAGAAATTCCAGTGCCTCAACCACGTTCAGCTGAGAGAGAACTTTCCGCAATACCCAAATCCTGTCAAGGTTGGCTTTTTCAATCAGAAGTTCCTCTTTGCGTGTTCCGGACTTGCTTAGATCAATCGCAGGGAAAATCCTTTTTTCCACAGGTTTTCGATCAAGTACCAGTTCCATGTTGCCGGTTCCCTTGAACTCTTCAAAAATCACTTCATCCATTCGACTGCCGGTATCAATCAGCGCCGTTGCGATGATAGTCAGCGAACCTCCTTCTTCAATATGTCTGGCGGCACCAAAAAATCTTTTTGGTTTAAAAAGAGCGTTTGAATCCACGCCGCCTGAAAGAATTTTTCCGCTTGGTGGTATGACAGTGTTATAGGCCCTGGCAAGCCTTGTGATCGAATCTAGCAATATTACCACATCCCGCTTATGCTCAACAAGTCGTTTGGCTTTTTCCAGCACCATTTCAGAAACTTGAACGTGGCGAGTTGCCGGTTCGTCAAAAGTTGAGGCAACCACTTCTCCATCCACAGATCGACGCATATCGGTAACTTCTTCCGGACGCTCGTCAATCAGCAAAACGATCAAATCCACTTCAGGATGATTTTCGGTAATACTGTTTGCTATCGACTGCAATATCATTGTTTTGCCGGTTCTTGGCGGCGCAACAATAACTCCGCGCTGGCCTTTTCCAATCGGTGAAACTAAGTCAATCACTCTTGTTGTCAAATCATTGTCTTTGCGTTCCAGATGGAGATGTTCTTGAGGATGGAGTGGGGTCAGATTATCAAAAAGAATTTTTTCAAAAGCTTTGTTCGTGTCACTGAAGTTTATTTCTTCAACCTTGAGCAAAGCGTAATAACGTTCGCTCTCTTTCGGTGGACGTATCTGGCCTGCCACAGTATCACCGGTACGCAGATTAAAACGCCTGATCTGGGAAGGGGAAACATATATATCGTCCGGACCAGGCAAATAGTTGTAATCCGGCGCACGAAGGAATCCGAAGCCGTCAGGCAGAGCTTCCAGAACACCGGCACCGTAAATGATGCCTTTGCGTTTTGTCTGTGCCTGCAGCAAGGCAAAGAGAAGCTCCTGACCGCGCATGCTGTTGGCATTTTCAATATTATATTCACGCGCAATTTTAATCAGCGAATTGATATCTTTTTTCTTTAATTCAATTAAATTGAGGGTATCTGGTTTGGTAACAGAATCCGAATTAGCATTCGAATTATTTCCATTGCCATTCTGAGGCCGGCTTTTTGACATGTAATGTTTCACAGGTGGTTAATCAATGATGCGGCATCTCATGGAAGAAGAAACCGCATTCTGGCGTGTTTACGCGAGGATGAATAAATTCAACGTATTTGCAGCAACTTGGAGTTACAAAAAATGGATTAAATTATTACTAATAACAATGAAGGTAAGAAATATTCTTGTGTGGAAATTACGGTAAAAGGATTGTAAACTTGAAAAGCAGGTGATAACAGGCTCTCCAAAATTAATGTTTATGTCAAGTGTTTTTTTGAAAAAAATTATTTTTTGTTAAATTTACTGATTATTTCGTCGTTAATTTAATTTACAACACAATTGAGTAAATCCGCTATTTTTTCTAGTCAGGAATATACAAATCAGTAATAGTACCTTCATAAGCCTCTGCCGCAAAGGCTACTGTTTCTGATAAAGTTGGGTGGGGATGTATTGTTGAACCAATATCATTCGCGTCACAGCCCATCTCAATCGCCAGTGTTCCTTCAGCAATTAAATCTCCGGCATTCGGTCCAACAATGCCGACTCCTATTACTCGTTTAGTGTCTTCATCGAAAAGAACTTTTGTCATTCCTTCACTGCGGCCTAAAGACAAACTCCGCCCACTTGCGGCCCAGGGGAAGCTGCCTTTGCCATATGCGATGCCCTGCGTCTTGGCTTCTTCTTCAGTAATTCCTGTCCAGGCCACTTCAGGATCTGTATATGCCACAGATGGAACAGTTCGAGCATCAAAAAAACTTTTCATTCCGGAAATAACTTCTGCAGCAACTTTCGCTTCATGTGAGGCTTTGTGCGCGAGCATCGGCTGACCGACAAGATCACCAATCGCAAAGATGTGAGAGACATTGGTACGCATTTGTGTATCAGTGGCAATAAAACCATTTTCATCAACTTCTACTCCAGCATTTTCTGCGCCGACATTCAAACCATTTGGCGCACGTCCAACTGAACTAAGAATACTATCAAACATCTGTGGTTTCTTTGGAGCATTTTTTCCCTCAAAATGCACTTTCAATCCTTTTTTAAGAGCCTCAACTTTGGTTACTCGTGTTTCCAGCCAGATATTATCATATTGTTTGGATATTCGCTTTTGGAATGGACGTATTAAGTCCCGATCTGCACCGATCATCAAACCGTCAAGCATTTCCACAACAGTAATTCTTGAACCGAGTGCATGATAAACAGTTGCCATTTCAAGGCCGATTATTCCTCCGCCGATCACCAGTAAATTTTCCGGAATATTGGCAAGCTCCAAAGAACCGGTTGAATCTATTATCCGTGGATCATTCGGAAGGAATGGCAGCTTAACAGGTTGGGAGCCTGCTGCGATAACAGCATGTTTAAAATTTATTGTAGTTTTATTTTCATTATTGCATATAGCACAAAGATGATGTTCATCAACAAATTCACCAAATCCTGTTACTACTTCCACCTTGCGCTGTTTGGCCATGTGTTTCAAACCTCCAGTCAACTGACTGATAATTCCGTCCTTCCAGTCACGCAGTTTATCAATATCAATTATCGGTTTTCCGAAAGAAATTCCATGTTCATTCATTTCTTTTGTTTCAGCAATAATTTTGGCCGCATGAAGCAGGGCTTTGGAAGGAATACATCCTACATTAAGGCAAACACCACCAATTCTTTTATAGCGTTCAACTAAAACTACTTTCTGACCCAAGTCTGCTGCTCGAAAAGCTGCAGTGTATCCTCCAGGACCTGCACCAAGCACTAAGACATCACAGCTCATGTCTGCACTGCCGGAAAATGAATCAGAAGTCGGAGAGGCAATAGCTGTTGATGGTTTTGTATCCGTAAACTGATCCACAGCTTCACTCGGTTTTTGCTGTTCTGCAGCCGAGTCCCCTGTTGTTTCCAGCTCTAAAATCAGGCTTCCTTCTGAAACCTTGTCTCCTGTCCTGATCTTAATTTTACGAATTGTACCTGACTGAGGTGATGGAACATCTATGGTTGCTTTGTCGCTTTCCAGAGTTATCAGTGAATCTTCAACAGCAACTGTCTGACCTTCTTTACAAATAACTTCAATTACTTCAACATCCTGAAAATCTCCAATATCTGGAACTTTTACTTGAATGAGGCTCATAGCGATATTCTCCGCATATCGCCTAATATCCCACACAAATCGACCATGAAGCGAGCAGCCTGGGCACCGTCAATCACACGATGATCATAGGTTAAATCCAAAGGCAGCATCAGACGCGGTTTAAAATCCTTTCCGTTCCAGACTTGGACCATACGGGAACGAGTTACTCCCAGAATCGCAACTTCCGGCGCGTTCACCAGAGGAGTAAATGAAGTCCCACCAATGCCCCCTAAACTGGAAATGCTGAAGCAACCTCCCTCTATGTCTTTTGTTTTTAATTTGCTTGCTCGAGCACGTTCACTGACTTCTGCCAGTTCTTTTGCTAACTCGATCAATCCTTTCTGCTCCACATCTCTGATCACAGGAACAACTAAACCCTCCGGTGTATCGACTGCCACGCCAATATGAAGGTATTGCTTGATCACTAAACTTTCTTTGTCAGAAGTTAATGACGAATTGAAATGAGGATGCTTCCGAATTGTGGCAGCACATGCTTTAAGCAGAAACGCGAGCGGTGTGACTTTAACGTTTTGCTTTGCCGCTTCCTCTTTGAGTGATTTCCTGAAATACTCAAGTTCGGTAATATCAGCTTCATCATGATGAGTAACAATCGGCACATTCAGCCATCCTCTATGCAAATTAATGCCTGTTTTCTTTTTGATCCGCGACAGAGGTTGAATTTCAACAGCACCATATTTGCTGAAATCAATTTCAGGCAACTCCGGAATACCTGTGCCGGCTGCCGGAGCAGTTCCGGAAGAAACACTTGCTAAAGCCTGCTTAACAAAACTCTGAACATCCTGCTGTGTAATGCGAGCTTTGCGACCAGTGCCCTGCACCTGACTCAGGTCAACCCCTAGTTCGCGCGCAAATTTACGGATGGAAGGACTGGCATGTGCTCGCAAAAACTGCTTTTGATCTGCCAGCATTTGTGTTGGGGAAGGACGTTGTGCTGAGGATGCTGTAACAGGTTCCGAACCGGCTGTTTCGGTTTTGCCTGTTGAAACAGATTCCTCTTTTACTGCAACAATTTCAGGAGAATGTGTTTTTTCATTGGAAGTCTCCGGAATTAAATTTTCATCAGCTGATGTTTCCGGAGAAGAAGTTTCATCGGCAGCAGCCGATTCAGATGAGGTCTCCTGCTCCTGTACCGATAATGTTAGTATCAGGTCGTTTTGTGAAACTTTTTCACCTGCTTTTATTTTCACATCCTTCACTGTCCCTCCAAACGGAGAGGGAACATCCATTGACGCTTTATCACTTTCCATTGTAAGCAGAGGGTCTTCAGCGGATACAGTGTCGCCGGATTTGACTAATACTTCTATAACCTCTACTTCTTCAAATTCACCTATATCTGGAACTAATACGTCTTTGGTTGTTTGCATAGGTTATCTCCTCAGGCCAGCAATGGATTGTTTTTTTCCGAATCAATTCCATATTTTTTCATTGCAGACTTCACAATTTTTGCTGAAATTCTGCCCTCGACAAAAAGGGCGTTCAAGGCTGCAACAGTAATGTAGTAGCGGTCCACCTCAAAATGCTTGCGCAGGGCTTCACGTGAATCGCTGCGCCCATAACCATCGGTTCCAAGCACTGTGTATAATTTAGGCACATAAGCGCGAATCTGGTCCGCAAAAAGTTTAACGTAATCAGTGGCGGCAACTACAGGTCCCTCGGTATTTTCCAGGCATTGAGTTACATGGCTTTTTCGGGCTTTTTTATCCGGATGAAGCAAATTCCAGCGTGAAACTTCGTCTCCGTCGCGCTTCAATTCGTTGAAACTGGGGCAGCTCCAAATATCTGCCTGTACTTTAAAGTCCTTTGAAAGTAAATCTGCTGCTGCGATAGCTTCCCGTAAAATTGTTCCGGAACCTAATAACTGTACTCTTGTTTTACCCTTTTTACCTTTTTGAAGCAGGTACATGCCTTTTACGATGTTTTTTTCCTGTCCCTTAATCAAGCCGGGATGGGAATAATTTTCATTCATGGTTGTAATGTAATAAAAAACATTTTCCTGCTTCTTAAACATACGTTCCATTGCATCATGCATAATCACCAGTAGTTCATAGGAAAAAGTAGGATCATAAGAAACACAGTTTGGCACATTCCCGGCCATGATCTGACTGTGTCCGTCTTCATGCTGTAAACCCTCACCGTTCAATGTTGTACGACCCGAAGTGGCACCAATTAAAAATCCGCGTGCCTGCATATCACCGGCTGCCCAGATCAAATCACCAATTCGCTGAAAACCGAACATTGAGTAGAAAATGTAAAACGGAATCATCTGCATCCCAGAATTGGAGTAAGAAGTGGCCGCGGCAATCCAGGAAGACATGGCTCCATCTTCAGTAATTCCCTCCTCCAATAACTGACCGCTCTGATTTTCCTTGTAATACATAAGTTGATCACGATCTACAGGCTCATATTTTTGACCTTCATGGGCATATATTCCAATTTGTCGAAACATCCCTTCCATTCCAAATGTTCTGGCTTCATCAGGAACTATGGGAACCACTCGCTGGCCAATGTTTTTATCTCTGCACAAGATTGTCATTGCCTGTACTAATGCCTGAGTTGTTGATATTTCTCGATCTCCAGTCTCATGTAATAAACGATCAAACACTGATAATGATGGAATGGTTAACTCATCACCTTTTATTCTGCGAGCAGGTAAAGGACCACCCAAAGCATCACGACATTTTTTAAGATATTCAACTTCCGGAGAATCATCCGGTGGCTTGTAAAAAGACAGTTTTTCCACATCTTCGTCTGAAATTGGTACACGGAATCGATCACGAAAACTTTTCAGATCATCCAACTTCATTTTCTTTTGAGAATGTGTGATGTTGATGGCTTCTCCGGAGCCTCCCATACCATAACCTTTAACAGTTTTTACCAGAATTACCGTTGGCTGGTCTATGTGATTAACCGCGGAATGGAATGCCGCGTATATCTTATGTGGATCATGCCCGCCTCTGTTCAGCCTCCAGATATCTTCATCTGACATGTTTGAAACCATGTCCAGCAGTTCGGGGTATTTTCCGAAAAAGTGAGCACGTGTATATGCTCCACCTTTGGCTTTAAATGCCTGATACTCGCCGTCGATTGCTTCATCCATTCGTTTTCGCAGAAAACCCTCGGTGTCACGCGCAAGCAAAGGATCCCAGTATGATCCCCAGATTACTTTGATTACATTCCAACCTGCTCCCCTGAAGTCACCTTCAAGCTCCTGGATAATCTTTCCGTTGCCTCTTACGGGCCCATCCAGCCGCTGTAAATTACAGTTAATTACAAAAATTAGATTATCCAGATTTTCACGTGCAGCCAGACCAATTGCTCCCAGCGACTGTGGTTCATCTGTTTCACCATCACCTAAGAATGTCCATACCTTGCGTTCGGTTGTGTCTGCCAGTCCACGATTGTGAATGTATTTGAGGAACCGTGCCTGATATATTGCCATGATTGGTCCAAGACCCATTGAAACAGTAGGGAATTGCCAGAATTCGCTCATCAGCCATGGATGTGGGTATGAGGAAATTCCTTTGCCTTCTGATTCACTGCGAAAGTTTTCCAGCTGTTCTTCCGTCAGTCTTCCTTCCAAAAAAGCACGTGCGTAAATACCTGGAGCGGAATGTCCCTGAAAAAATACAAGATCTCCGCCATGTTCCTTATCAGGCGCGTGCCAGAAATGGTTAAAGCCAACATCATACAAAGTTGCAGAGGAAGCATAACTGGCAATATGCCCGCCTAAATCAGAATCTCCTTTGTTGGCACGCATAACCATAACTGCTGCATTCCAGCGTATAATGGAGCGAAGCTTTGATTCCAATTCCTGATTCCCTGCAGAACGTTTTTCAAGTTCAGGCGGAATCGTATTCAGATAAGGAGTATTTGCGGAGTAAGGACTTCCTGCTCCGGACAAAACTGCCTGGTCTGCCAATTGACGTAATATGAATTGAGCTCTTTCATGACCGTCCCTTTCTATAACTGCTTCCATCGCTTCAACCCATTCAAGAGTTTCCTGCGGATCCAAATCATTTACATTAATTGAAGTCATAGCTGTATCTCTGTAAGTTTGTTATTTGCTGCTTACATACTGAGGGGATTGTTTTGGAAAGTCTCTAGAGGATGAATTGTTTGTATCATTAATTTTCAGTGTCTTTCTTCTCACTTGCTGTTTTTACATTAATTGGTTTGTAATCAACCTCCGGTCTTTTAGCTATACTCTTCAGCATATCAGAATTGTAGGACATTTCTCTTCTGGCAGTTGTAAAATCCCTGGAAGTTTTTAATGAAATTTTCTTCGCATCGCGGCTGACTTGGTCAGAGTAGAGTATTTTCGGCTTTACAGGACCTGTAATTACTGCACGGTTTTTAGAAATCTTCATCGCGCCACGACTTACATCTTCTGCATAAACGATTCCGGGCTTAACCGGGCCTGCAGCACGAGCTCTGGTTTTGGTCATTTTCAGTACACCGCGGCTGTCATTGGATGAGTAGAGGGAATCAGGTTTTACCGGTCCGGTAATTCGTGCTCTGTTTTTGGTCATTGTCAATGCGCTGCGGCTGATTTTTTTGGATTTCTCAAGATCCGGCTTTGGAGGAACATATTGTTTGATATCCGGAAGTTTAGTGTATGAAGTCTGAAATGGTTTTTTAACAAACCAGCGGTTTTTTTTTACCAACTCTAAAGTAACCGGACCTGATTCAACCATTTTTCGTGTTGCAGCATTTGCTCGGCCTTTTCTGCTTTGCAAAACAGATTTGCTTATCAGATAACGTTTTATCTTACGCCCACTTACTTTCTGGGCGTTCATATAAGCTTTTCTTTTCCGTGCCTTTAAAGTTGTTCCACTTCTCACATAATTTTGAATTATGTTTTCCTGCTGTTTTGATTTCAGCTCATCCGTGGGAAAAAGCATGAATGAAACACAAAACACACATTGCATGATGAATTTCTGTGACTTCACAAAGATTATTAAAGCTTTGGTGAAGTACTCAGTAACAGCATTTTTTTGGTAAAAGCTGCTGTTTAATCCAGCTTTCAACATCCTATCTGATCCTCTCAAACATTAACTGGAGATGCAATCTTATAATTGATAAGTTCACATAGCATAATAAATGTGATACTCTCTAAAAAATCTGCCAAATATTTTGCTTCCGATTTCTGGAAAAGAAGTCTGCCTGAATTCTTAATTAGCAAACAAAGTTACAGAAAAAATGCAATTACAAGATTCTGACAAAGAATTTGATTCAGAAGAGATTTATCAAAATATGATCCGGGAGACTTTTGGCGATCCGGGAACTAAAAAAACACATGGGTCAGAAAGTTTTCTTGGCGCCGGATTTTCAAAACAAATTGGACAAGAAATCGAATCCATAGATAATCTTCTGTCCCAAAGACTGATAAATACACTGACCGCACAATTGCAGTCCATACTTCCGGGAGCATTCCGAATCACAACTAATCCTGAACAATGCCTTTCTTGTGCCAATTTACATAGTTGGTCTCCAGGACGTTCTTATTACTCAATGTTTGAGATGAAACATTCCAAATCAGTTTGGATACTTCATTTAAGCCGTTCAGTTGGAGAAGGACTTGCCTCATTGCTCCAACGCAGAAAATCACGTGATTACAGCAATATTTTTAAAGGGCTTCGTGAAGCAGATTCATTGATATATCTTGAAATTGGAGAATTGCTGCGCAATATTTTCTCCAGCTTGATTGAACTCTGGCCAAAGAATGAAAAATTGAAAGTCGCCCGCTGTCGTCATATTCTCCAACTTGTTTTTCTGAATGATTCCGATCGTGATGAAGAGTATGTTGTTATTCCCTTCCATCTGGACAACAGAGAATGTTCGGGAGATTTTCATCTGGTTTTTCCTCAAAGATATCTTTTAAGCATTTAATAAATTTTGTTTAAATGTTCCTGGAGTTAACAATGGTTTTGGTATGTACAAGGAAAAGTGATAATGTATTTAAAAAAAAATGCATGCATGAATGAGAATGGCTCAACCTTCAATTAGCGGAATCTTTGTATATCCTGTAAAATCAGCCAGTCAAATTTCATTGGATTATTCAAAGCTGGAACAAAGAGGACTGGCTTATGACAGGCGCTGGATGGTGGTTGATGAATCAGGAACATTTATGACACAGCGAACCAGTCCGACAATGGCTTTGTTAAAAATAGAAATTGAGGATCAAACACTTAGCCTGAATGCTCCCGGAATGTCTGAATTAAGCCTGCCATTGTTTCCAAAAGTAGGATTGCCGCAAGAAGTGGAAGTCTGGGGAGACCGCTGCGAGGCCTGGGCTGCAGATAAACAGTCAGCAGGCTGGATCAGTGAATATTTGGGTAAAAACTGTAATTTTGTATTTATGCCGGCTTCCAGCAATCGTCCGGTTGATCCGGACTATGCTATTGGAGAAAATCAGATAGCATTTTCAGATGGTTTCCCCTTACTGCTGATTTCAGAAGCTTCTTTAAACGACCTGAACAGCAGACTGCCTGAAAAAATTTCGATGAAACGTTTTCGCCCTAATCTTGTTGTCAACAATATCGAGCCATTTCAAGAGGACTGCTGGAAAGCAATCAGAATAGGTGATTGTGAATTAGAAGTCGTAAAACCCTGTTCGCGCTGTGTCCTCACAACTGTTGACCCGGAAACCGGAACATTTTCCGGAAAAGAACCTTTGAAAACATTGGCAACATACAGACAACTTAACGGAGAAGTTATGTTTGGTCAGAATCTGATCCCTCGTGCTTTAGGCAAACTGGAGGTTGGAATGCCTGTTGAAATTATTTCAACAAATTGAATAGAGGCATGAAGGCTCAGTAAAACTGACTATCAATAATCTGTTTAAGTTATGAAATCATATTGCATATTGTTGTCGGAGTAGTACGTGACTGTTAAAATCATTCTTTTTTTAGCTGTAATTCCTTTCTCTACCTGATCGAATAATATCTACAATTTCCGTTGATGTTATTCCAATATCTACTCCTTGAATATCGAGAGGTGATTTTTTTGGTGTCGCCGGTTTAAGATAGAATGATTCACCATCTCTTTTTCTTATACAAATAACACCATCTTTTTTTGCCTCTTCTAAAACTGACGCAAATTGTTGGCGAGCTTCTGTAAAACTATATTCTTTCATTGTATTTTCTCCAATATGTGAATACCAATTTTTTTTGCCGCATCCTTCAGTCCAGAATCTAATGTAAGCAATGATGTAGATGTTTGCTGTGCACATTGAATAATATATGCGTCATAGGCATAGATATTTAATGAATGGGATATTATCAGTGTATTCTCAAGCGAAACATCAATAAATTTGATCGGTATTTCACGGTAAGATTGTAGAGCCTGTATTGCAAGTTTGATACTATAACTTTTCCTTTTAAACATTGCTGAAAAAGCATTACCAATTTCCCAATGAACAGACATGGGAGCATAAAGAGAACAACCTTCTGTTAAATCTATAATATCTTGTTTTGACTCTTCATTGCCTATTACAGCAATCAATGCTGAGGTATCTATTGTGACATACATTTTTAAGCAATCCTACTGTACATATGTACAGATTATAAAAGATGTTTCTGGTTTTGTAAAGCTAATGCCTATTCATTTCGTGAAATAGGAACCAAGAATCAAAATACCAAGTCTAGAGTCACTTATAAAAAGATGAATTTTCAGCTTGTTTGATTCAAGCATATTTTTTTGCATTTGATGTTGTATAATCAATACAGATGTGTTAACCTCAATTCATGAAAGCAAGCACATACAAACAAACTTTATATAACCTTAATTGCAGGAGGTTCTATGCGTATCATTAAGCTCATAATTACAGTACTTTTCATTTCAGCCTTTGTGCTGCATCCGGCTTTGGCAAAAAAAATTCCGCTCGGAATGCTGGTTGAAATACAAGGGAAAATCGAATACAGCAAAAAAGGTAAACGCTGGAAAAAAGTACGTCGAAATAAATTCGTCTATGCCAATTATCTTGTAAGGGTAGATTCAGACAGTTCGGTTAAATTTCTGAATCAAGACACAAACGAAACAACTTTGCTCACAGCCAAATCAAAAATCAAATTTACTAAAGAGGGACTGGAAGTTCTGGAAGGAAACCTGGGTGAAACTGATGCCGGCGGCGGTTTGTTGGCCGGATTGTCTAAACAGTTCAAAAAGACTCAGAAATATACGACAGTCAGACGTGCAGCCAAAAAAGAAGGGATAGAACTTAAACTGGCCACAAATACTGTATCAAAAGAATTTTCTGAACTGGCCTGGGAAACAGCAGGGGCGGAATATGGTTATCGGCTGCATATTGGTACCAAGGATAGAAAAACAAAAGAATGGACAGATTCTGCTGTTTACGAAGTTACTGCAACATCAGAGGAAATTGTACGCACAAAAATAAAGCCAATCAGCAAAAAACAAAAATATTTTGTTGAAGTGCTCGATGGCGGTGGAGCAGTAGCTTTCACCTCTGAAGCGGCAAACCTGAAAGTTCTGTCCGGCAAAAAGCTGGCAAAGTTCAACAAACAAAAAGATGAGATACAAAAATTAGATGAAAGCGGCTTCCTTTACGCGGGACTGCTGAAAGACAGCGGGCTGTTAGTTCCCGCCCTGGATAAATATCATCATTTCTTTGAGGAAAATGCGGATGATGAGGATATTAATGAGCTCCGCCCATTCATCATTGAAGTCTATTCAAGACTGCGTCTGGCAAAACTCAAATCGGCTGCATTAAAGAAATATCAGTCTGCTGAGTAATAAGACCTTATATATAAGGAGACGGTAAATCGTCTCCTTACCAACCTAAAGCAATTCTTCCGGCACAATATTCTTTGCTTCCGGAAATCGATTTGTCCACTTTTCAACCGACTTTGCAAATGTTTCTGCCTGTTCCGGAGCAGACGCGGCAAAGCGTTCATGATCATTAAGTACAGCCTCAATTTCATTCAGTTCCAGAGGAATCCTTTCATCTTCTGCAAGACGTTGCGCAAAATCATTTTCACTGTGACCACTTTTACGAAGATTCTCTGAAACTGCGAGGGCATGTTCTTTTATTAGCTCATGCATACTTTCCCTGCCACCGCCTTTAAGCACTGCTTCCATCAGCAAGGCGGTCGATGCCAGAAACGGTTGATGCTGTTTTAGTTCCTCAGCGATTCTGGCTTCATAAAACCCCATTTCCTTTAACACTGTCAGTATTGATTCCAGTTGGCCATCAGCGGCAAAAAACGCTCCAGGAAGAGCCACGCGGCGTACAACTGAACATGACACATCTCCCTCATTCCACTGGTCTCCGCTTATCCCGGAAAGCATTGAACCATAACCGATAAGGATTTGGTGAAATCCACAGACACGTTCGGATGTGCGTGCGTTCATTTTATGCGGCATGGCTGATGAACCGATCTGACCTTGCTGAAATCCTTCTGTTGCTAACTCCTGTCCGGCCATCAAACGCAGAGTTCTGGCAAAACTTGAAATTCCGGAACTGAGCGCGATCAGACCCTGAACAGTTTCCATATCAAGACTTCTGGGATATACTTGTCCAACCGCGTTCATCACTGAGTTGCAGTCGAAATATCCCAGCACCTGTTCGCTGAGTTCGCGCACCTTCTTTTTGTCACCGTCCATCAGCTCCAATTGATCAAGCCTTGTACCTACCGCCCCTTGAATTCCACGCATCGGATAATTCTCAATCAAGTCATCAAGGCGCCAAAGAGCAAACATGATTTCCTCTCCGAACATGGCAAGTCTTTTGCCCAAAGTTGTGGGCTGTGCCGGAACATTGTGGGTGCGTGCGACAAGCATAATGTTTTTGGTGCGTAAACTCCAGGAAGCCAGCTGATGCAATACAGCAACTGCCTTGAGGCGTATTATCCTGAGAGAACGACAAATTTGCAGCTGTTCCACGTTATCAGTTAAATCCCGGCTGGTCATGCCTTTGTGAATGTGCTGGTGCCCAGCCAATTCACAAAATTCTTCAATCCTTGCCTTTACATCATGGCGCAGTTTTCTTTCACAGCGTGAAATACTTTCAAGGTCTATTCGATCCTGGACTTTTTCATACGCGGCAATTACAGATTTTGGAATATCAACACCCATTTTTCGCTGCGACTTCATCACAGCAATCCAGAATTCACGTTCCAGGCGGACTTTTCCCTCTGGAGACCAGATTGCGGAAATTTCGGCACCGGCGTAACGTGAAGCAAGAATATCGGGAATCATGAGGTAAGCAGTTGAATAGGATTGGAAGTTAAAGAATTATTGATTCAGGCAGATTTTTTACTGATTTTAATCAGTCTCTTTTTTATCAAAGTCCTACTTTTTCACGGACTCTGTCAGTAACCTGACGGGCAATCGCGCGTGCCTTGTCACGTCCTGATTCGAGGATACCGTCCAATTTCGGCCGGTCCTGCCTTATATTCTGGTATATTTCCCTTGGTTCCTTGAGCTCGGAGTTAAGTGCTTCGAAGCAAAGCTGTTTTGCCTCTCCGTATCCCATTCCTCCCGCGCGATAGCGCTCAGCCAATGCATCTTGATCTGCTTTATTTGAGAAACACTTATAAAGAGCAAAAACGTTGCATGTTTCAGGATCCTTGGAATCTTCTACGGTTTTTGAATCAGTAGTGATTTTCATGATAGCTTTGCGAAACTGTTTTTCAGGTGCAAGCAAAGGAACCACATTTCCATAGGATTTGCTCATCTTACGTCCGTCAAGCCCCGGAATTGTTGCCACATCCTTTTGTATTATTGCTTCCGGAACAACAAATGCTTCGCCAAAAAGAAGATTAAAACGAACGGCAAGGTCACGAGTGATTTCAAGATGCTGACGCTGATCCTGTCCTACAGGCACATAGTTTGAGTCATAAATCAGGATGTCGCAAGCCATCAGAATAGGATAACTGAATAATCCCATATTGACTTCCTGTTCCTTGGAAAGCGCGTCCTTAAACGCGTGCGACCTTTCCATCAAACCCTTTGGGGTGATGCATGAAAGAATCCAGGTCAGCTCTGTAACTTCCGGAATATCTGATTGACGAAAAAAGGCATGATTCTCAAAGTCCATTCCTATTGCGGCAAAAATGGCAGTGAGATCGTAGGCGTTCTCCTTGAGTTGTTCGGAATCCCGTAAGGAGGTGAGGGCGTGATAATCAGCGATAAAATAAAACGTCTCGTGCGTTTCCTGCATGAGTATCGCCGGTTTTATCATTCCCAGATAGTTTCCTAAATGGGGAGTGCCGGTAGGCTTTATGCCGGAAAGCGAACGGGGTTTTGCACCCATATATCACACAGAAGCGGAAACAGCTTCTTCTTGTGGAACTACACTGATATATTTTCGTTTATGTTTCCCGTTTCCCTTTTGACTAAACTGTACCTGACCTGAAACCTTGGAAAACAACGTAAAATCTTTTCCTGTACCCACGTTTGTTCCTGCGTGGAATGTCGAGCCGACTTGACGAACCAGTATGTTCCCTGCTTTAACCAGTTCTCCGCCAAACTTTTTTACACCTCGTCTCTGCCCCTGAGAATCCCGGCCGTTGCGGCTGCTTCCACCTGCTTTTTTATGTGCCATGATATATTTATGAAGTAGGTTTATCTTCTTCGGTATTCTTTACAACAGCATTCCCAGCAGTAGTCTTTTTTACTGCGGTTTTTTTGGTTGCGGTTTTTTCAGCCACAGATGATTCTGAGGACGATTTTTTTTGCGCAGCCTTCTTTGCCGCCGGAGCTTTGGCACTGATTTTTTCTATTTTTACCAAAGTGTGGTCCTGTCGATGACCATACTTTCTACGGTACGTTTTTCTGCGTTTACGTTTAAAAACGACTATTTTTTTATCCCTTCCATGTTGAAGAACTGTGCCCTCAACTTTTGCTCCATCAATAATTGGACTGCCGATTTTAAGTTTGTTGTCCTCTTCTGCCAGGGCAAGCACCTGATTTGATTCAAATGCGTCTCCAGGCTCAGCACTCATCCGATTAAAACGAATGATGTCTCCCTGTGCAACACGGTACTGCCTGCCATCCGCGCGTATAATTGCAAACATAATCTGATTTATAATTTTTCTGAATTTTTATTAACTGTGAATTATCACATTATTTTATGCACCAAAGCAAGTTTTTTCATAAAAACAGACTGTAAATAGTCCTTTACAGATTTTTTATCGTCTTGAGGCTGGACGTGTGGTAGGATGAAAATTTAATTTCAGAATAACCAATTATTTCAAGAATGGAGTAGAATGAGTGAAAATTACTGGGAATCGTGTGGGAACTACACTGACATCAAATTTCAAAAGTCTAAAGAAGGAATCGCGAAAATCACCATCAACCGACCTGAAGTAAGAAACGCCTTCCGTCCATTAACAGTACGTGAAATGCACAGCGCCTTGGAAGATGCACGTGAGGACACTAAAACAGGTGTAATAATACTAACAGGAGAAGGTGAGAAAGCCTTCTGTTCCGGAGGTGATCAGCGTGTGCGGGGAGATGCCGGATACAAGGATAATGAAACAGGTCATTTACGACTCAATGTTTTAGATTTTCAACGGGGAATCAGATCATGTCCTAAGCCTGTTGTAGCCATGGTGGCAGGTTATGCCATTGGCGGCGGACACGTTTTGCATGTGATGTGTGATCTGACGATCGCGGCAGATAACGCAATTTTTGGACAGACCGGCCCCAAAGTAGGTTCATTTGACGGCGGTTACGGATCTTCCTATCTGGCAAGAATAGTTGGCCAGAAAAAGGCGCGGGAAATCTGGTTCCTCTGCCGTCAATACAATGCCCAGCAGGCACTACAGATGGGACTGGTAAATACAGTGGTACCCCTGGAAAATCTGGAGCAGGAGACAGTGCAGTGGTGCAGGGAGATGCTGAAGAATTCACCAATGGCACTGCGCTGTTTGAAATCTGCTATGAACGCTGATTGTGACGGACAGGCTGGATTACAGGAACTGGCAGGTAACGCTACAATGCTTTTTTATATGTCAGAGGAAGGACAGGAAGGACGTAACGCGTACCTGGAAAAGCGCAAACCTGATTTTAGTAAATTTACCCGCCAGCCATGATCTCCAGACAAAAACTTCGGGTCTGGATTCTGGCAGCACGTCCCAAAACTTTGGCTGCGGCTTTTGCCCCAATTCTAATCGGTACCACCATGGCTTACAACGGGGGAAATGGACACGTTGGAGCAGCTTTGGCAGCGCTCGCTGGTGCGCTGTTGATTCAAATCGGAACAAATTTTTCTAACGACTATTTTGATTATATCAAGGGCGCGGATAATGAAGAACGTCTGGGCCCAGTTCGGGTGACACAAGCAGGTTATGTTGAACCGAAAACGATGCTTCATAATTTTATGATGATATTCGGACTGGCAGCTATAGTGGGATCATATTTGGTTTATCGTGGAGGATGGCCGATTGTAATAATCGGGCTGCTTTCCATTGCTTCCGGCATACTTTACACAGCCGGTCCATGGCCGCTTGGTTATCTGGGACTGGGAGATTTATTTGTGCTGATATTTTTTGGCCCGGTTGCTGTTGCCGGCACTTATTATGTTCAGGCATTAGAGGTTCCGAGCGTTGTGATTGTTGCCGGATTTGGTCCGGGATTGTTAGCAACATCCCTGCTTGCAGTCAATAATTTACGTGACGAACCTACCGACAGGAAAGTTGGTAAAAAGACATTAGCAGTGCGTTTTGGCCCTGCTTTTGTTCGCGCTGAATATCTGGTGGTCATTGCATTTGCAGTGATGCTTCCCATCATTCTGGCAGTCTGGTCGAACTCGCATTGGTACGCAACCATAGTGGCACTGATTTTAATTCCGGGCTTTTCAGCAATTCGTCAAATCCTGTCCGGAGCTGAAGGCAGGGAGCTGAATCAGACTTTAAGTACCACAGGTAAAATGATGATCTTGTACAGCATCCTTTTTTCGCTGGGCTGGTGGATCGGTTAAAAATGGATTCCTTCCGCTGGGAACTTTTCAGTTATTCCCTTCCATTAATAGAACCGCTGCGGATGCTCGGTCAGGAACTGAGGGAAAGAAAGGGGCTTATTCTGCGCCTGTTCGATCAGGCCGAAAATTGTGGTGAAGGAGAAATTGCTCCATTTCCCGGGTTGCATCCGGAGTCTGTCTCACAGGCAGAAAATGAAATAAAAAAATTCATCAGCACTTCCTTTCAACAAAATCCTGATTCATTCAATTCTTTACCTGCCTCAGTTCGCTTCGGATTTGAGATGGCATGGCGAACTTTATATCAAAAGTTTGACGTTGAAGAGCAGGTACACTTTAAAGCCGAAGATTTGGTTGACAGTAACAAGCAGCATAACCAGATTAAACGCAGGAAAATTCCTGTGAACGGTTTGGCTACAGGATCAGGAGATGTCCTGCGGCAGGAATGTGAGCAACTACTTGGTGATGGTTTTAAGGCGGTTAAATTAAAAGTCGGCCGACTGAAAATTCAGGAAGATGTTAAGCGGGTAGAACTGGCGAAAAAAATATTTGGCGATCAAATTTCTCTGCGTATTGACGCAAACCGCTCATGGTCATGGAAACAGGCAGTGGAGTTTGCTCAGTCAGTGCGAGACTGCAGAATCGAATACTGCGAAGAACCGCTGAGAGATATTCAACTGCTGGAAAAGCTGCATGAACAGACGGGAATGCCGTTGGCACTTGACGAAACACTTTGGAAAATTCCTGATCCAAAACAATTGCCAAAATCCGGAATTAGCACATTGATATTGAAACCTGGGATTTTGGGTGGATGGAAAAACACCGGTTTTTGGACCAGATACGCAAAAAAAAATAAAATTCATGTCGTGCTGAGCAGCTGCATAGAAAGTGGACTCGGATTGAATTGGTTGGCCTTCACTGCTTCAAAACTGCTGACTGTACAAATTCCTGCAGGACTTGATACTGCAAAATTGCTGCAGAATGATTTGATTGACCCGCCATTTACTATCGTTCAGGGAAATTATGTTTTGCCTGATTCACGGCCTGAAGCAAACATGAATTATCTGCAAAAAATTTCGGAAGGATACTGCACAAGCTGATGCTTGAAATTCATCAAAATTTGTTGAATCAGTTATTAGAAAGCTTCAATGATTTGCCGCTTGTAATCAATGAAAATCACTGCTGGACTTATGCTGAATTTCTGAATGAAGCCAATCTGTTATGCAATTCTTTAAATATTGCTCCACAAAAACGTATCGGATTATGTTCAGAGGATTCAGAATTTTTGCTTCAAGCAATGCTGGCATTATGGATGAGAGAAGCAGTCGCCGTCCCGGTGAATCCAAAATTTCCTTCCACGCAAAAAAACGAATTACTCAAAAAGATTAAATGTGAAAGCACATTATCAGAAGATTCCCTTCAGGCAATTCGCAGTTCTCAAGTCATTAGAAAATTGCCCCCCTTGAATCCGGAAGCATGGAGCACAGTCTTTTTTACTTCCGGAAGCAACGGTTATCCAAAAGCAGTGGTGCATACACTGGCAAACCATTTGTTCAACGCACTTGGCGCGAACCGGATAATGCTGTTGGAACCTGGAGATCGCTGGCTGTTGTCATTGCCACTATTTCACGTAGGCGGGCTGGCAATTTTGTTCCGAACGCTGCTTTCCGGTGCTGCACTGGTTATTTCTTCAAAAAAAAAATCATTGGACGAAAATATCGAGAAAAATCAAATCACTCATCTTTCGCTTGTACCTACACAACTTTATCGTCTGCTTCAGTCAGAAAAAGGGAAAAAGTCCCTGCAGAAGTTAAAACTGATTTTGCTGGGAGGATCAGCAATTCCTGAACCTTTGCTGGAACAGTCAGTTAAGCTTGGATTGAATCTGCAAACCACTTATGGCTCCACAGAAATGGCATCACAAATTGCTACATCACATCCGTTAAAAACAAAAAAAGGATGGGTAGCCGCAGGGAAAGTTTTGCCATTTCGAGAAGTAAGGATTTCTTCACAAAACGAAATTGAACTACGTGGTAAAACACTTTTTTGCGGTTATCTCACTGAATCCGGATTTCAGCGTCCTTTTGACGACCGAGGCTGGTTTGCCGGCGGTGATTCCGGATACTGGGAGTTTTCAGAGAAAGAAAAAAACGACCGTAAAATAATTGATGAAAAAAATGCAACTAATTCAAAAACTGCATCCAAAAGCGATTACCTGATTGTTACCGGCCGCATGGACAGCATGTTCATTTCCGGAGGAGAAAATATCCATCCGGAAGAAATCGAAGGTTGTCTGCTTCAGTTTCCTAATACTGAACAAGCAGCTGTGGTCGCGGTTAAAGATACAGAATTTGGACAAAGACCTGTTGCATTTGTGAAAAGTTCTGTCAATGTTTCAGAATCTGAAATGCGGAAGTTTTTGGAAAATCGTCTGCAAAGTTTCAAAGTTCCTGAATTGTTTTTGCCATGGCCTGAATTAACTCCAGCCGGTTTGAAGCCCTCAAGAAACGAGCTTACAAACATCGCCCAGTCACATTTTGATCTTTGGCAAAAAGAAAATTTAAATTCAGCCCAGCAGCCTTCACTTGATTTTGAAAACTGGCTGAAACAGTTCCCGCTTGGCTGGCTGCCAATAGCGGTGAGCAATGGTCGGCAGGTATTTAAGGTAATTGACTATAGAAATAAGTACAAAAGCCGGTGTTTATATGTTCTCGCCTCATCTCGCCAGGCAGTGATGGAATGGCTGCTGGCAAGTGAAAACAGAAATTTGCTTGAAGAGCAAAATGAAGAAAATCAAAAAATCAAATGGTTCAATGCTGCTGATACAAAACGCAAAGCTGCTCGGGATAGTATTGAGATCATCCGGATACTTGAAGATGAACTTCCGGAAAACAAATATTTTATGTATGACGCCGGTGATCGAGGGGAATTTAAAACTTTTTGTTTGCCTGAGAAAAAAATGAGTAACGAGCCGATTACAAGCGCCAAAGAATTTTCTTCTGACCAAATGTACATGAATTACTTTTTGACTGAGTTTAATACCGGATGGGAATGGAAGTTTCCGGAAGCAGTTTTTCAATTCGGAATCTGTTTGCCAGAATATAACAGAATGTATTTGCTGCGCTGTCTTTACAGGCGCATTGATTCAGCGAAAAAATTCCTCGGCTGGAAAGTTCAACTTTTAAGAGAATTCTCTAAATCTGAAAACCATGAAAATCCGTTTTGGGAGATAAGCCTGGAAGAAGAAAACTCTTTGGAAGCATGGCTTCAGCAATCCGGATTATTTAACACGGATGATTACCTGCAGGCTAACACTCCGCAAAAGGAACGTACACGCCGTGCGGCTTTCCAAAGTCAAATTGATAATTTGTTCGATAAATAAGATGATTTGTTCGATTAAATAAACTTCTTTATGTAAATTAATTATGTGTTTTTTCGACTTGACACACACATTATTTTCATTAACACTTAATCCCGTTGATAAGGTCTGTCCCAAATCCATGGGGTGGAAATTTCTAAACGTGTTCACAGGAGATGTATATGAGAGCACTAATAAAAGCAGCACTGACATTGATCGCTGTCGGTGCTTTGGCGTTCACGGCTACTGCCGGAACCCTTGAAGATGTGAAGTCTCGTGGAGAGCTTCGCTGTGTGGTAAGCACAGGTATTGCCGGATTCGCGTATCCGGACGAAGGCGGAACATGGAAAGGTTTCGACATTGATTTCTGCCGTGCTACCGCAGCAGCAGTTTTGGGTGACGCGTCCAAAATTAAAGCTGTAACCTCAACAGGTAAAACACGTTTCACCAAGTTGAATTCCGGTGAGGGCGATGTGTTGTGGCGTAACACAACCATCACTTTTTCCCGTGATGTGGGTGTGAAGCTGACTTTCGTTGGTGTTAACTATTACGACGGTCAGGGCTTCATGGTCAACAAGAGCCTTGGTGTTAACAGCGCGAAAGAGTTGGACGGTGCTTCGGTCTGCATTCAAACCGGAACCACCACTGAATTGAATCTTGCCGACTTTTTCCGTGCCAACAACATGAGCTATGAAGCGGTTACAATTGAGAAAAACTCAGAGGCACGTGCGGCGTATCTGTCCGGACGTTGTGATATTTACACAACAGATGCCTCGGGTTTGGCAGCAACCCGCTCCACTTTCCCGAATCCAGGGAACCACAAGATCCTTCCGGAAATTATTTCCAAGGAGCCCTTGGGACCGGCTACACGTCAAGGTGACGATCAGTGGGCCGACATTATCCGCTGGGTTTACAACGCTACTGTAACTGCTGAAGAAAAAGGCGTTACATCCTCAAATGTTGACAGCATGAAGAATTCCAATGATCCGGAAATCTTGCGTCTGCTCGGTGTTGAGGGAAGTCAAGGTGAAGAACTCGGTTTGAGCAAAGACTGGGCATACCAGATCATCAAGCAGTTAGGAAACTATGGTGAGATCTTCGAGCGAAATATTGGTCCAAATACACCAATCGGCTTGGCGCGTGGGTTGAACGACCTCTGGACGCGTGGTGGTCTCCAGTATTCACCACCTTTCCGTTAATCTTCGTTATTATCTGACGTTGATGTTTAAATGCGTACATGCTCTCATTACGTGAGCGTGTACGCTTTTTCAGATTTGAATAATCTACTTTTCATTTGAATCAACACGAGTTCCTCAATATGGACTCACCATCAGTATCTACTCAAAAACCCTCCCTTTTGCTGCGTCTGTGGCGTAACCAGGAGCATCGCTCCATTGCGATTCAAATCATAACAATGGTGATCTTGTTTTCACTTTTGGGGATGATCGGCAACAACGTTGCAACAAATCTGGAAAAAGCTGGAAAAGAATTCAGCTTCGGATTCTTAAACTATCCTGCCGGATATGATATAACTTTTCAGCCATTCATATCTTATTCACCTACTGACACACATACACGCGCTGCAATAGTTGGAATTCTAAATACACTCTTAGTTGCAGTTTCAGGAGTTATAATAGCTACCATTCTGGGCTTTACAATGGGGATCCTGAGGCTATCGAGCAACTGGCTGGTAAACAGGATTGTTTATGTTTTTCTTGAATTCACGCGAAATGTTCCAGTCCTTCTGCATATTCTGTTTGTTTACGGCATATTCCTCTACACACTTCCTGTTCCAAAAAAAGCAATCAGTATTTCAGATACAGTTTTTTTAACCAACCGAGGATTTTATACTCCCGCACCTGTTTTTGAAGATGGATTTAACTATGTATTGACATCAATTCTGATAGCCATCTTGATTGTATTTTTTTTCAAACGCTGGGCTTATAAGGTTCAAGACACTACAGGCAAAATTTATCCTGTATTTACGATTTCAATTACTATTTTGATCGGTCTGCCGCTTTTAACATTTTTTTTCTCAGGAGCTCCTCTTTCCTGGGAGATGCCCGCACTTAAAGGCTTTAACTTCAAAGGCGGTACCTCTATTAAGCCAGAATATATAGCGTTGACCTTTGCGCTTGCCTACTACACTGCCTGTTTCATTGCGGAAATTGTACGAGGTGGAATTTTGGCTATCAGTAAAGGACAATCTGAAGCAGCACACGGTCTGGGCCTGAGGCCTAACAGGACCCTGCAGTTGATTGTAATTCCGCAGGCACTTCGTGTAATCATTCCTCCACTGTGCAGTCAGTATCTTAACCTGACTAAAAACTCTTCTCTGGCAATTGCAATTGGATACATGGATGTTGTTGCAACAATTGGTGGAATCACACTTATGCAAACCGGCAAGGAGATGGAGACCATGATTATAGTTCTTTTAACTTATTTGTTTTTTTCTTTGGTCATTTCAGCCTTTATGAACTGGTTCAACCGTAAAATGGCTTTGGTTGAGCGATAATGATTTAAATTTTTGTGAGTAATCAAGCACACCAAAAATACATGCCGGGGACACACCCGGATATGCCACCTCCTGTTAAAACAACAGGGCCGGTGGCCTGGGTTAGACAAAATCTTTTTTCCTCACCTCTTAACACCGTACTGACCCTGCTGTCGATATGGTTTTTATGGTCCATAATTCCACCTTTTCTTGATTGGGCATTTGTTAACTCAATCTGGACTGCTGGAAATCGTCAGGAATGCTGGGATCAGATGGCCTCACCAGCATTAGGTGCTTGCTGGGCATTCATTGAAAATCGTTTTTCTCTTTTCACCTATGGATTTTATCCCGGACACCTTCATTGGCGTGTTAATGTGTCTTTTATACTGCTCGTGTTTGCTTTGATTCCTTTACTCTATGAGAAGCTGCCATATAGAAAATATGGCTTGATTTATTCAGCAGTTTTTCCTTTCATCACCGGTTGGCTGCTTGTGGGCGGTTACGGTTTGGAATCGGTAGATACAGACAAGTTTGGCGGAATTATGCTTACTCTAATTTTAGGAGTGACGGGAATTTCATTTTCTCTGCCCATTGGAATAATGCTGGCCCTGGGAAGACAATCAAATATGCCGGTGTTGCGCATATTATGTGTGCTTTTTATCGAATTTATACGCGGAGTACCTTTGATCACGCTGCTTTTTGTGGCCTCAACAATGCTTAATTATTTCCTTCCTCCGGGCACCGTTTTTGATTTATTGACAAGAGTTCTGATAATTGTAACCTTGTTTGCTTCGGCTTATATGGCTGAGGTTATTCGCGGCGGACTACAGGCCATAACAAAAGGACAGCATGAAGCAGGTGATTCTCTGGGCCTTACATACTGGCAGGCTAATAGATTGATTATTCTGCCACAGGCATTGAAAATTTCAATCCCTGGTATTGTCAACACATTCATTGGTCTTTACAAAGACACGACCCTGGTATTGATTATTGGAATGCTGGATTTGCTGGGATTAGGAGATGCATCGCTGGCAGATGCCCAGTGGGCTGGACTTGCAAACGAGATTTATATATTTGTAGCCCTGTTTTTCTTCCTAACTTGTTTCGGCATGTCACGCTATTCTATTTACCTGGAAAAGAAACTCCATACAGGACATTAAAACCAAAAACTAAAATTCAAATAACCTTATGTCTTCTGCGGAACGAACTAAAGCAAACGGATCGGAAATCATGATCACAATTGAATCCATGCACAAGTGGTTTGGCGATTTCCATGTACTTAAAGATATCAACCTTGAAGTAAAACGTGGTGCGAAAATTGTGATCTGCGGACCTTCCGGATCAGGAAAATCCACGCTCATACGATGTATAAACAGGCTGGAAGAGCACCAGCAGGGCAGCATAGTTGTGGATGGCACAGAACTTACAAGTGACCTGAAAAACATTGAAATCGTTCGCTCAGAAGTAGGCATGGTTTTTCAGCATTTTAACCTTTTTCCACATCTGACTGCTCTTGAAAACTGTACTGTGGCACCTATTTGGGTCAGAAAAACACCTAAGGCAGAAGCAGAAGAAAGTGCCATGGAATATCTGGAAAGGGTAAAAATACCGGAGCAGGCACATAAATATCCAGGACAGCTTTCAGGAGGACAGCAGCAGCGTGTGGCCATAGCCCGCTCATTATGTATGAATCCCAGAATCATGCTTTTTGACGAGCCTACTTCGGCACTGGACCCGGAAATGATTAAGGAGGTTCTTGATGTAATGATCGAATTGGCTGAAAGCGGAATGACAATGCTTGTGGTTTCTCATGAAATGGGATTTGCAACTGCGGTGGCAGACAGTGTTATTTTTATGGATGAAGGAGAAATTATAGAAAGCAATGATCCACATAATTTTTTCAACAATCCACAGCATGAGCGGACCAAGCTCTTTCTGAGTCAGATTCTCTAGCAGAAAAAAGACTACAGCTTTAAACCATACCGCCTCCCATACGCTTTCAGGAGAGAAAATTTGAAAATGGGTGCAATTGTCAGGGCTGTGTTTGCGGTATCGCTTTTTCTACTCTGCAGCCTGGAATTTGTCTGGGCCAGACACAAATGTCCTAAAGTTCCAGCCCCTCCTGGTATAATGGGTATTTTCAGCAGCACAACTCTAATCCCTTCCGGAAGTGTAATGGCAGCAGCGCGCTCATCTCAAACATTAGGCTGTGATCGCGGACATCCTTCAGAAAATTTTTACAAACCCCAGAAAGAACGTGTCTCCATGTTCCTTGAAGACAATTTGCACTATATCCGTGAAGAAAGCGCTCAAGGTCAGGGCAGACATTTAGATGCGCTCGCGCTGATTGTGGGATGCTCAACTAAATTCTCACAGTTTGGTATGGTAATTAAATCCGGTTACGTGGAAGTTTTTGATACAGACAGCACCCTCCATATCTCAGATAGTTCAGCTGCTGAAGTTGAGCGAACAACAGAACGTATTTTATCCTTAATTTCAGACTCTCCCGTACTTGCCTCCAGTTGTGAATCAGGTTAAACTTTTTTGATGGTTTAACACTGTTCATATTCAAAAAGCTTCAAATTTAAATCCAACTTATTTATCAATAAATGAGCCAAACACTGTTACTTACTGATTCAAGAACTGCCGGAGTAATCTTTGATAAACGCCTTGGAACCAATATAATAGCAGCTGCTTTGGTTGGAATAGGATTTTGGTTTTCTGAACCATGGAGTGAAACTCTTTTGAACATTGGACTTTTCTCTCTTTCAGGAGCCCTTACTAACTGGCTTGCAGTTTACATGCTGTTTGAACGTGTTCCAGGCATATATGGTTCAGGAGTAGTACAACTGCATTTTGAGGATTTCAAAACCGGCATCCATCAATTAATAATGCTTCAATTCTTTGATCGGATAAATGTAGAAAAATTCTTCTCAGGTAAGGAGGGCTCAAAACTTCTTCCGGATTTTAAACAGGTTTTCAAAAAGGTAAATTTGAATCCTGCATTTGATTCGTTATTGGAAATTATTCAAAACTCCAGTTTTGGACCATTACTATCGATGGCCGGTGGCGTACAGTCTCTGGAGTCTCTGCGTGAGCCGTTTAAGGAAAAACTGCAGACATTAGTGCAAAAAATTACTGAATCAGAAGCATTTCAGCAAACCCTGCGTGAGAAGCAGGAAGAGTTTTCTGCCAGCGAAGATATTCTGGAAAAAGTTGACGCTATAGTCACAGAGCGGCTGAATGAACTCACTCCAGACATGGTAAAAGAAATCATTGAGCGCATGATTCAGCAGCACCTCGGCTGGCTGGTAGTCTGGGGCGGCGTTTTCGGAGGTATGATTGGACTGATCACATCTCTCGTTATTTAAACAGGAGTTATATAAAACCTAAACAACTATAGATCAAACAATTTTCAGAAGTGACATGCCAAAAGAGAGACTTTTTCAACTGCTACGTGAAATTACTGAAGAAAGGATTCCATTTAATCAATTAATTGGAATAAAAATAGAGACACTTGATTTAGACAGTCTTGGTATTCGTTTCGAAATGCGTTCAGAACTTATCGGTAATTTTATGCGTGGGAATCTGCACGGCGGCGTTATTTCTTCTGTGCTGGATGTAACAGGAGGTATGGTCGCCTGGACAGGTATCATGAAAAAAATGGAGGGGCAGTCATTCGAAGAAATTGCCCAAAGGTTTGCAAAAATTGGTACAATAGATTTACGCGTGGATTATTTACGTCCCGGATTAGGAAATTATTTTATTGCAACCGGAACTATTTTGCGGTCAGGCAATAAAGTTTCGGTTACACGAATGGAATTACATAATGACAGTAATACTTTAATCGCGGTTGGGACAGGGTCTTATCTTGTTGGATAAGATAATTAATCAGCAACTAAGAGATCAGCAGCCTCATTGCAGATAGTCAAAGAGCTTGACAATTAAGTAAAAAGCATATTCCATGATATATATTACGTCGGAGCGTAGCGCAGCCTGGTAGCGCACACGCCTGGGGGGCGTGCGGTCGCTGGTTCAAATCCAGTCGCTCCGACCACCTGCCTGATACAATCTCCAGAGAAATTGTTTTTCTCCTCTTTATGTATTAAGACTGACTCAGGTAACAATATTTTTTTAGATCAATGCAGGAATTAGTTGTTTGTAATTCCTGTTTCTTCTCTGTTTAAACTTTTTTTATGAAACAAACTGAAAATCTAAACATTGTTGACTTTTCACCGTTAACATCACCAAAAAAACTCAAAAATCTCCTGCCTCTTTCTGCTGCTGCTGCTTCAACCGTACTAAATGCAAGAGATGTAATCAAAAGCATTTTAACAGGTAAAGACTCCCGCTTGCTGATGATTGTCGGACCCTGCTCTATTCATGATCCAAAAGCAGCGCTTGAATATGCGGAAAATCTGATAAAACTTGCTGATGAAGTTTCAGAAACAATTCTGGTAGTGATGCGTGTCTATTTTGAAAAACCACGCACCACAGTCGGTTGGAAGGGTTTGATCAATGATCCGGAATTAGACGGCAGCCACAAAATCAACAAAGGCATTGAGTTGGCTAGAAAACTCCTGCTGGACATTAATAACCTTGGTATGCCTTGTGCCACGGAAACGCTTGATCCAATCACTCCGCAATATCTGGCAGATTTGATTTCATGGAGCGCGATCGGCGCAAGAACGACTGAATCCCAGACACACAGGGAAATGGCCAGCGGTTTGTCGATGCCTGTCGGTTTTAAAAATGGTACCGATGGCGGATTAAGTGTGGCGCTAAACGCAATGAAATCTGCATTGCAGCCACATCATTTTCTCGGAATCAATAATGAGGGCCTCTCCTCTGTGATTCAAACGACAGGTAACCATAATGTGCACCTGGTTTTACGCGGCGGAAACAATGGTCCAAATTATGATGCAGTATCAATTCACAAAGCTGCTGAATTGTTAGCTGCTGATGGATTACCTGCGTCTATCATGATTGACTGTAATCACGCCAATTCCGGGAAAGATCCATCTCGGCAGGAACTTGTACTAAGAGATACAATTCATCAAATTAAAGACGGTGATAAATCAATTATCGGAACAATGATCGAAAGTAACATAAACGGAGGAAACCAGCCGATTTCAGCAAACCTGAAATATGGTGTGTCAATTACGGATGCATGTCTTGATTGGGTAAATACAAACAGGATTATTCAAAACGCTCATCAATCTCTGAAAAACAGTTTATAAATTTTCCGATATAGCCCAAGTAATATTTTTGCTGCCTCCTACTAAAAAAAATATAATCAGTCAATAGAAGACTGAAACCTGCAACAGTGAGCAATGAACACTCCACAATTTCGAGTTTATTAAGGTCAGCAACAGCACAACTTGAAGAAACCAATCCGGACTCACCAAGATTAGACTCGGAACTTCTACTGGCACATGTACTGGGATGTTCCCGTTTAGATTTATTTCTCAAAGCGGATCAGCCATTGAATGGTGACGAACAGTCCACTTTCAAGGAGCTTGTGCGTCAGCGTTCAACAGGCAATCCTATAGCATATTTAACTGGTGAGAAGGGATTCTGGTCACTTAATTTAGAAGTCAGTAAAGCGACCTTAATACCACGTCCGGACACAGAAACTTTAGTTGAAGCTGCTGTTGACCACATCCGCAAATGGCAAAACAAACATCCCGGAAACACTTGCCTCATAGCAGAGTTGGGCACCGGAACAGCTGCTATTCCACTGGCTCTCTGTTCGGAACTTAACAACCTTCACATAATTTCAGTGGATTGTTCTACAGAAATTTTGGAGGTTGCGGCTCGGAACGTCCGGCGCCACGAACACCTGCTGAAAAACCGTAATAATAAACTGGAACTTGCTGAGAATGATTTATTTTCAGGAATAGATTTTCCATCAAAACTTGATTTTATTGTCAGCAACCCCCCTTACATCCCAACCGAAAAAATAGCTGAGTTGCAAACTGATGTGTCTGAGTTTGAACCACATATCGCACTGGATGGTGGGCTGGATGGCCTGTTTTTTTATCGCTATCTGTTAGATCAAGCGCCTGGATTTTTGAAAAAAGACGGAGAAATGCTGTTGGAAATTGGTTATGACCAGCAAACTGATTTAACCTCACTTCAAAGCGAATTCCCAGAATGGGAAAGTTCCTGTTTCCTGCCTGATTTGCAGGGGAATGCACGGGTATGGATTATAAATAAAGAATCTGCATAGTCCTTCACTCAGCATCAATTTTTTCACAATTGGATTCAGTAACACTGTGTAATTAGAGCTTACTGATAATATAATTTTTGATAGGGGTCAGGAAGGCAACAGCCTCCCTGCCCTCCGAACCCTCAAGCGTCTTCTGACGAAGCCGTCTCTTTGGGGAAAGGTATAATAATGAGCATGTTTGAAGTATACAAACCAACCTTTCATAGTAGGATTCAAATCATCGATCTTTCACCGCGGGGATTCCCAGCGGTCTCTGACTGCCATCCACTTTGGGAATGTACACTCTTCTGACTGCTATGGGACTATATCTTCTCTCCCTCAGCGATTCGCTCAGTTCCTGAAGATAGCTCTCCGCTTTCGATTCAAATCGTTCTATACTGATGTGGTCTATTCCGGATGCCCCCTTATTGCGCTTCACCTTTTGCCAGGCGATTTGCAGGGTTTTCATCGCATAGACTTTGTCCATCAGGCTAAACCATTTACCTCCTTTGACTCCGTTTTCCAGAGCCGCCAACATGCGTTCAGTCCAAATAGTTGCTTCTACCCAAATCCAATGGCTTGGAGTGGTTTCTTTTCCTGGCCTAGCCTTTTCAGACACTTTGGGAACTCCTCTCTCAGGAACAACTCTTTCTACTTCTCGCATCCAGCTTCCTACCCCGCTTCCCTATTCAGAAGTTTGCTTCTCCTGTTTCTCATGAGGTGTTTCTCTAAATTTAGGCTCGTGTTTGTGTTCCCTGTTTTCCAGCTGGTTTCCCGATGGTGTCACAATATCCTTACCTTGTTCAGAGATTCCACTACATTGCGGTACTATCAGGGTTCTGACTCCTCCGCCTGTCACCTCAGACAGAGGCCTCCCTGGTTATCTCGCTTAACCTTCTTGATGTTCCGACCCCAACCACGTTATGCGCCTGATCCCCGTTTTTACTACCACTGCAACGGGATCAGTGAGTTTCAGACTTCACCACGAATGAGCAAGCTCGTCGCTAACATACCGCCGAATCGGGTTCGTGCTCCTACGGACCACCTTTTCGCTTCCAGTTGCTTCCCACCCCGCCTCAAGGCGACGCAGTTACCTTCAGCTACATGGCTGTGGTTTACCATCACACGGACTTGCACCGTGTTGATTAAGCGCCTTCCCAGGCGCACTCATTCC
>LUQO01000064.1 GCA_001627865.1 SAR324 cluster bacterium REDSEA-S27_B3 | reverse complement strand
GGAGAATCCGGAACAATACAGTAAGAAGCAGAACGAGCAAGACGCCGAGCTTTCTGCTTTGGTCAACCTTACCCAACAAGTTTACTTGATTGTGGAACGCGAACTGAAACTGACCGGTTTCTGGGAAAGCATCCCGGCCCGCAACCAGCTCAAAGCTGAAATCCAGCAAGTGCTTTTGTCACCAGTGTTTTCCAGTCTGCCCAACATCGCGCAAAATAGGGAACAACTTATTAGCCGGATCATGGAAATTGCGGAGAGCAAGAACGATATCATTCTTTATGCCGAGTAACAAATGGAACTGAAATACACAGTCAAGAGATCAGCCAAACGGCGAAAGCTGACGATCACCGTGGAACGTGATCGTAAAGTAATAGTCCACGCGACAGACAGTACATCTGAAGAGCGAATTGAAGAAGTGGTCAGGTCGAAGCGACAATGGATCTACGAGAAGATTCAACACTCGCAAAAATACCAGCAGCTGCCGCACCCACCAGGAAAAGAACTTGTCAGCGGTGAATCAGCGCTTTATCTCGGCCGAAACTATCGCATCGAAATCGTCGAGGACGCCGAAGAGGTTCATTTTGACCACAGATTCCTTGTACCAAGGAAGCATGCTTCTGAGCGAAAGGAGGTGTTGCGAGATTGGTATATTTCGAAGGCGAAGGAGAAGATTCTGCCACGCGTCGCACATCTGGCGCGTGGTCTCGGAGTCCACTTTGCTCAAGCCAAGATTGTTGATAACCGCTTTCGCTGGGGATCATGCACAGTCAAAGACAATGTGAACTTCAACTGGCGACTTATCAAAGCGCCTATGTATGTGATTGATAATGTGATAGTGCATGAACTAACGCACTTCATTGAACCTAATCATAACAAACGCTTTTGGAATATTGTGCGAACTCATAGTCCCAATGCTGAAAAAGCAAAAGAATGGCTAAAAGTGAATGGGCAGCTTCTCGAGGAGGAAGTCTAAAAGATCGATCAGAAGTTCTTACTACAACTGATGAATTTAGCTAAAAAGATATATTGTACCTGACAATCTTTCTCTGTGTCTTGAATTCAACTCTTAAGTGCAACTCACAGACAGGTTGTAAAAAAAGTTGAACAGCTGCGCCTCTCTCCGTTTGATCTAAACTACCCTAATTAAACGCTTTTTGTAGGGTGCCGATAAATCACCACCGGCTCTTCCATGAAAATCTTTTCTTCCTCGACCCAGGCACCCAAGCGTTCTGCCAAAGAGCGAGAGCGGATGTTTTTTGGGTTTATTAAGCTGACTGGCGCATGCAGTCCCAGCTTGGGGCCTGCTTCACTTGCAGCTTGAACAGCTTCAAAAGCAATCCCCTTTCCCTCATATCCATCAAAGACTCCCCAGGCCAACTCTGCCTCGGGCCATTCGATATGATGCAGATACCCTGTGTATCCACACATCAGGCCTGTTGCACGGTCAATGATATGCCAGAATCCGTAGCCGCGGATTTGCCAATGCCCTGCTGCACGCAACAGGGCACGCCAAACTTCGCCTTTGTCCATAGGCCCGCCGACAAACTTTGCCCGAACTGAGTTTTGGAAAAAATCAGTCATAGGCTCAAGGTCCTCCAGCAATGGGGTACGCAGGATAAGACGGTCTGTTTCAAGGGTTGGGATCTTGGTCATTGGGCTACTTTTGCTTATGGTTGGAGGTAGAACAGCGCCTTGACAGAATGCACAGTATGATTGTCAGTTCATTGGCAGTATACAGGTGTTCTGCCAATTTTAGTGGGCGGGTGTTAAATAAACAGGAAAATCAAACCTGCAAAAATGAACCTTCATTGCTCCAGAAATTTTTGTTACAACATGCTCACCAAATCATTCCATGTCACAAAAATCATCAGGAAAATAAGCACAGAAAAACCAATCATCTGAGTACGCTCACGAATGGCAATGCTCAGTGGTTTGCCGTTGATTTTTTCTACAAGCAGCATGAAAATATGCCCGCCATCCAGCGCCGGAATCGGCAGCAAATTGAAAATGCCTAGTTGAAGACTAATGAATGCCATCAGAAAAAACAGGTCAGAGATTCCGCTTCTGACAGCATCACCAATTACCATCCCGATTTTTACCGGACCTCCAAGGTCATCCATTGAACCTTCTCCCTTGAACATTTGTCCAAGAAAACTGAATGTGGCCTTAGTTATGAACCACAAACGGGAGCTGCCCAGCACAATTGATTCGCCTAGTGAGTGCGAGCGAACATTTTTTGACATGCTCATGCCAAAAAGCCATCTTTGTGATCTTGTATCAAAATAAGGAGTAACTTCCACAAACTCAACCTCAGCGTTTCTCTCCAGTTCAACCGTAAGACCTGAACCAGGATTTAGCGCATTTATCCCGTCTGCTTTCATTAATTTTTGAACAGTCGGTGAGATGTCGCTCCAGTCATTAATAGGCGATCCATTGATTCCAGTGATTTTGTCTCCGACCTGAATTCCTGAGAGTTTAGCAGGTGATTTGCCGGAGAAACCTCCTACAACCGGCTCAAGGAAAGGAGACCAGCCCATTGATCCGGCGCGGTGCATTTCAATTGCGGAACCTTCGATGTATATTGAGTTGCCGCCGCGATCAATGTCAAAAATCAACGAATCCGCGGGAGAGATTTGTCCAAGTACGTTATGAAATTCTTCCCAGTTTTTAACAAACGTTCCGTTCACAGCAACAATTTCATCGTTTGCCTGAATCCCCAATTGCTGGGCATAACTTCCCTGCTGCACATGCTTAATGCGTGGCGAATCATCCAGATAAGCCGGAATCTCCATACCGATCCAAAAAACCAATGGCATGAAGATCAGGGCAAACAATAGATTCATCAGCGGTCCTGCGGTAAGTATGTAAAGACGCTCAAACAATGTTTTTGAAGCATAGTTGGTGGGATCATCCGGATCTTCATCATTGACGTTCTGCCCAAACAATTTCACGTAACCGCCCACCGGAATCCATGAAATGCGGTACTCTGTTTCACCAATCTGTTTTCCCCAAAGAGTCGGTGGGAATCCGACTGAAAATGCTTCCACCCGTACCCCCACATGACGGGCGGCCAGATAATGTCCCAGCTCATGAATGAAGATCAGAATTCCAAGGACAATCAAAAAAGCTAAAATTGTTGTCAGCATGCTTGTAAATGATAGAGTGTATTATTCGAATTTATAACCAGCCTGCATTAGTACGGAACAGGCCTCGTCCAAAGCTTGTTTTGGAACTAAAATATAATCTGTATTGAATGTAGATATTGCAAAAATACTGATGTTCGTTTGTGCAAGTATATCAGAAATGCCCGCCAAAATTCCAGTCAGATCAAAGTCAAGCGGACCTTTTACTTTTATGCATTTCCAGTCCGGACTGCTATGCGTGCTTTGAACTTCGAATTGTTCCGGACATATCACGGATAATTCTTCTGCTGATTTACTTACATTGTAAAAATCACAGTTCCGGATTTCTTCTGGAATCGATGCATCCGGAGATAATTTATAAATCGTAAAAGTGTCCCTAAGTACTGAAAGCGCAGGATGTTCTGGAGCATGGTTTTTTTGCATTTAATAAATTTAAAGTGGAGTTTAAGCCATGAAATTCCTGGCCTGCTCCCTTCCCCACTGATCGGCCTGCTCCGCACCCTCGATAGTATTGATGTCTTTGAGAAATGAGGGAGATTCCGGAAGAGATGTTATTTGGTCATACTTACTCATCACTGAATGCAGAGTTTTTGAGATGTCGAGATAGCTGATTTCTTCCTGCAGGAAAGCATCGACAGCTTCTTCGTTTGCGCCGTTTAAAACCGCAGGTGCCCCGCCGCCCTGCCGGGCAGCTTTTATGGATGTGGTAAGGCAGGGAAAACGCTGAGGATCAATTTCTTCAAAATGCAGAGCGTTCAGTGACAATGGATCCAGGCGCGGAATTTTCAATGGGAGTCTCTCAGGCCATCCCAGGCAATGGGCCAAAGGAACCCTCATGTCAGGCAGTCCCATTTGCGCCAAAAAAGAACCGTCAACAAACTCAACCATGGAGTGAATAATGCTCTCACGGTGCATGACTACTTCAATGTTTTGTACAGGAGTATTGAACAGCCAGTGTGCTTCAATGATTTCCAGTCCCTTGTTCATCATTGTCGCGGAGTCAATAGTGATTTTACTTCCCATATCCCAGTTGGGATGATCCAGAGCCTGTGCGGGAGTAATGTGCTCAAAATCTTCCAAAGGATGATCCCTCAGTGATCCTCCAGAAGCGGTAAGTATCAGGCGGGCAATACGTTCCGGAGGTTCATTATGCAATGCCTGAAAAATAGCATTGTGCTCGCTGTCGGCTGGCAGCAGCTTTGCTCCGGATTTAGTGGCTGTTTGCATAAACAGTTTTCCGGCCATAACCAGTGGTTCTTTGTTGGCCACCGCCACTGTCTTGCCTGCTTCTACCGCGGAATATGTGGGCTTCAATCCTGCCGCGCCGACAATTCCGGACACCACCAGATCAATGTCCGGATCACTGGAGATGCGGGACAATCCATCCACTCCCCAGACAAACTCTGTATCCGGAAATGTATCCCTTAATTCTCCCGCCTGTTCACTGCTGTCTACACAGACCAGACTGGGTTGAAATTCTTTGACTTGTTCAGCAAGCTGCTCGATTGAGCTGCGGCAGGAGAGTGCTTCAATCCGGAACTTTTGCGGAAACTCCCGGACAACATCCAGTGTGTTTAAACCAATTGAACCGGTTGATCCAAGGAGAGTCAGTTTTTTCATCAAGAAACTAAAGTATTATTTTAAAGATAATAGTGAAGCAAGAATTCAGTCTTGCTGAAGTCTTATCATAATATGTTTACTGAGGAATTGATGCACAATTTGGCTGGTAAGAGGTTTTCTGGAGATGGGTTATATTTTATTAATAAAGCTATCCCCCAACTTTATTATAAGAGTATTCAATATATTTTTTTATTTCTTCAAATTCTTCCGGTGAGGTGATAGAAAATTCAACATCACCAGTTCCTTGATGTCCAATATTGCTAACATCCCTGAAGAATTTGGGAGGATCTTTTACATCATTTGGTTTAAGCCTTACCCAAAGTTTGATTTGTTTGGTACCAGCTTGAATGCATACAATATTTTTAGAGGATTTGTAAGCGATATAAAATTTTTTGGGGACTTCTTCAATGGAGGTATCTAATCCAGTCACAAAATCACGGATAATAAGAATAAGTTGTTGGATTTGTTTGGATTTCTCTTCTAAATGTTTTTCGAATGTGTAAGTCGAAGTAGCTCTGGTTTGTGCAGCTTTTTTACCTGCCGCAACCATGACAGGACTTTTAGCTGAGGTATGCTCTATTTTGTTTTTGGAGTATGTATCATGAAACACTTTTTCAAGATACAATGTATTATTTGAGAATAACAAATATTTCCACAACTCAATATTCGTACCCATAACCTGAACTGCATGGAGAATCCAATGCAGATAAAATAAGCTTTGGTTAATTAACTCGGATGATTTAACTTTTTTATACTCAATAATGACGGGTGTATTTTCTTCTGATAAAGCCAAAGAATCTATTCTTCCTGCATGATGAGCTCCTGTTGAAAACTCAGATGCAACAAAACGACAGTTAAATACCTCCTGCAAATTGTCCTCAATCAATAATTGCAAATCCTTTTCATGAGGAAAATTTTTCTTCTCAACAGTAACAAGTTTGTTTTTAGATATTTCAAAGATTGGCAATTCTCATTCTCCTTATCAATACATTTCCCGGTATACCACAAAAACTTTAATCTTCATGTGTGTAAAAAGACGTTATATCAGTTTGAAGTTGAAAGTCATTATTAACACTGACTGTATATCGTTCAGCCAAGTTTAAGCAGGTAGTAAAAAACCGGTGCAGCCAGCATGTGTCCATCAATCCTGTCCAGGATGCC
>LUQO01000063.1 GCA_001627865.1 SAR324 cluster bacterium REDSEA-S27_B3 | reverse complement strand
ACGGACGTCCGGGGAGTCTTCCTTGAGTGTGACACGGCCGGTCAAATCAGCCAGTGTAAGAAATTCTTCAGGTTTAGGCTCCTGCTTTTTTGCAGCACATCCGCTGAGAAGAACTGCCAGGATCAGCAGAGTTGAGAAAATGAAGTTTTTGTTTCGCATTTTGACTCCTGTCTGTTTTGTGTGGAGGAACAATAATTTATTGGTTAATCATCACTGATGAAATGGTAAAAAGTCAATTCAACAATTTCTTTTCATTAACACTTGGCTTATTTACGGCAGAATACGTGAACAATGTTCTATGATTTAAGTTACTTACAAGTTGTGGAGTATATTATTTAATGACAAAAACTATTTGTTAACGGCTTGACTGCTAAGCCGGAATGCTCCTTTTTTTCCAGCAATAATTAAACGGTTCGGGATTGCGCATTTCTGCAAAAACTGTGAATCTTGAATGTAACATTTTACATAATGAATTAAAAGGGGATAATTGTTTCTGATAAGAATTTCCATCATTTATTTTGCCGGATTTTTTTTAATAACTGTTACAACAGCATTCGCGTTTTTCCCACTCAGCTGGGATGATTTAATGTACCAGATGGAATTGCGGATGAACTGGAAGCGTGTGAAAATGGAAACAGTTGTTCAGATATTTGACCCATTCTCCAAAACTGAAGAAAACGGGATTCCGGAACATCCTGCAGCAATTCCCGCAAGAGGTTACAAACAGCTGATTCACTGGAAAGATGGAGAAGTTCTTGTGGTGGAAACACAGAGCATGGAAGGGGAGCTGTTGCATTTTTACTATGAATACAAGGACGATGTGCTGTCAGTTTCCCTGAATGATAACCGATCTTTTGAAACAGAAGATATTTTGCCGCTTCAGATTCGTTTCCGTTCAAAATATGAAGAAGTCCGTAACAAAGCCCTGCAGGAACTGGGAATTGTCAACAAAGAGATTGACTATCACATTCGGGAAGACAACCATGTTTTTCTCCGGATAGGAGATTTGGATTCCGGACATTATGCTCTACTAAATCCAAAAACCTATGATTTATCAGCAGTATATGACAGGATTTGGAAAAGTGACGGAAGCTGGCTTGATATAAAAATCATTTTCATTAAGTATGAGACATATCGCTGGCAGACTTACCCGAAAGTTACAGAGTATTATCTGGACGGACACTTATTTAAGCGAGTTTCTGTGAGCAGTGTCCGCACACTGTCCCGCCTGCCGATTAATAGACTTAAAGAACAGGCAATAAAATTACGCCAAAAACAAATTGCAACCCTCAAATATGACTATGCTCTTTAATCAATTTTTACGAAGTCTGTTTGCTGTAACCGGATTATTTTTTGCTGCTTTGATCAATGCACATGCTGAAACGATGGTGGTTGACCGCATTTATTTGATTGTCAACAGCCAGATGCTCACACGCAGTGAGGCACAGGATGTCAAGTCAGCGATTATGGCACAAAATTCTTCAGCGGAAAAAACGCAGGCAGAGCTGGAAAAACAGTTACTGATGAACCTGATGCAGGAAATGCTGCTGCTGGACCGTGCGAATGCATTGAAAATTGTGCCGATGGAGAGGGAAATTGATGCTCGTTTGAACAGGCTTGCCGAGGACCAGCCGCATTTACTTGAAATTTATTCTGAAGAAAATTTGAAAGAGCAATTTGCTCGGGATTTCAAAAAACATCGCGTAATTAGTCGTGAGGTGGACTCAAGAATTAACATAGATACAAGTGATATTGTAAATTATTGTGATCAGCAGCTGCGGAAAGACCGAAAAATTGGGTTAGCACAAATCCTTTTGCAGGGATCTGAAAATGAAATTAAGCAGCAGGTTGAGAAAATCCTTCAGGAGTTTGGAAATGGTGTTTCGTTTGAAGATCTGGCAAAGAGTTATTCTGCAGATTCAAGTGCAAAACGAACCGGAGGCAGGCTTGGGGTTTTTAAGCCTGGAGATTTGCTTAAGGAAATCGGTGACGTTACCAATGATTTGAAGCGCGGTCAAATCAGTGAAGTTGTGGAAACACAGCTTGGTAAACATCTGCTTTATATTTACCAGGAAGATTTTCCGCAGGGGCTGGATTGTCAAAATATCTCTGAAACACAAAGAACAAACTTTTCCAACGCCATTCACCACCAAAAACGTACAGCTTTATTAGATACATATATGAATGAGATGTATGCCTGTGCTCATATTGAAATCAAGGATCCTGGATCTTCCGGGCTTCCCGGTGCTTTGGCATTGCCTGAAGTTGAGTTAGAAAATGTCAATTGCCAGGCACGAAGAGTTATGGTCATTCCGCAAAAAAAGAAGAAGAAGAAAAAAAGAAACCGCGGAGATACTAAAAGCTGATATTGTTAGCAGGTCATATTTTATGGACACAATATTCGGAATCATTCCTCAGCTTGATCTGAAAACAATTTATTTACAACTGTTTGCCTGAATTTTTAGACAATAAAATTACCCTTGTTCTTTAAGTGATCTGTAAAGCTCAAAAGCGTTTTCTGCAGTTTCATTTTCATGTACCACCGAGCGAACCGCCTTGATCATGGCAACAGGCGCTTCTGACTGAAAGATATTACGCCCCATGTCCACACCAGCCGCCCCCTGTTGAACGGCATTGTAAGCCATTTTCAGGGCATCCAATTCAGCAATTTTCTTTCCTCCCGCAATTACAATAGGTACCGGACAACTGGCCGTGACAGTTTCAAAGTCCTTTTCTACATAGTAAGTTTTGATATAATGAGCGCCTAATTCCGCGCATATCCGGGTTGCCAGCCGGAAGTAACGGGCATCGCGCACCATATCCTTTCCGACAGCAGTAACAGCCAAAGTTGGAATTCCGTAACGTGTGCCCTGATCAACAAGTTTGGTCATATTGATGATAGATTGCTTTTCATGCTCACCTCCGATAAAAACCTGCACAGCCATGGCAGAAACATTCATCCGGATTGAATCCTCAATGTCCACTGCTATTTCCTCGTTGGACAATTCCTTCAGCATACTTGTCCCTCCGGAAGCGCGCATCACAATTGATTGCGTGAATGAAGGAGGTACAATACTGCGCAAAATTCCACGTGTCAGCATAAGTGTGTCCGCGTAAGGCGCAAGCGGCATAATTTTGACGTCAATCCGTTCCAGCCCTGTGGTCGCACCCTGAAAATAACCGTGGTCAAAGGCCAGCATAACCGTGCGTCCTGTTTTTGGATTGAAGATACGTGCCAGCCTGTTTTGCATTCCCCAATCCAGCGCGTTCAAACCTTTCAGATAAAAAGCATCTGATTTCTGTGGAATGTCCAAATAGTATTCTTTCGTTTCTTTTAATGCGTCTAAATCAGCCATATTTTTCTTATATTTGAGTAATAGTTTTAAATCACGCGTTCATTACCGCCGTCAATAGGAATTTGCGCGCCCGTAGTTTTAGCGAAAACCGAACCGGCCATCGCGCAGACCATTCGAGCGACTTCAGTTGTTTTCACGTCTGTTTTCAAAACATTCCTGCTTTTGTATTCTTCAACAGTTAATCCGTAGCGTTTTGCGGATCGTTTCAATGCTTCCGGAGTCCAGAGACCAGTATCATAAACACAATCCGGATGAAGAACATTTACCCTTATTCCGAACTTTCCTAATTCAAGCGCTGCAATCCGAGCCAGTTGAGTCTGTCCGGATTTGGGTACAGAATATGCTGAGGCTCCCGGACCTGGCGCAGGAACATTCCGGGATGCAATGAAAACAACGGCTGGATCAATGCCTTCTTTTAAAAACGGTACACAGGCCTGCAATAATTGCTGTGGAGCAGTCAGATTAATCTTCAGACTTTTCTCCCAGGTTTGAGCCTCAATCTCTTCAATGTTCTGCCCCGAGGGAAAAGTACCGGCATTTAAAACAAGAATGTCGATTCCGCCAAAACATTGTACAGTTGTTGCCATGGCCCTGGCAATAGCTTGTTTGTCTGTCACATCACATTGAATGCCCAGAATACCGGAGTCACCTGAATCCGGATTTCCTGGGAAAATGTTTTTTATCTCCGGATTTATATCCAGTCCAGTGACTGTGGCACCTTGTTGATGAAGCAGATTAGCACAAGCCAGTCCGATACCGCTGGCGGCTCCGGAAACAACAGCAATCTTTCCCTGCAATTCCGGAGGCTCAGATTCAGTTTTTAATTTTGCCTGCTGCAATTCCCAATACTCTGCCTCAAACTGGTGTACTTCTGTAAGCGGCTTCCAACCTCGGAATTTTCCGGAATTTAAATTTTCTGCCAACTGCACTGCTTTCACAGTATGTGAGGCAATGTCTGAGATAATTTCATTCTCATTGCTGCTTCGGCCAAAAGAGATGATTCCCTGTTCACGCCAAACCGCCCAGCGGGGTGCGCAGTCCAATCGGATTTGTTTTCCATTTGTGTTACGCTCAAAATAAGCATCATAATCGGAGGCAAATATCTCAATGCTTTTCTCAATATTTTTCTGACCAAGACAGACCGGGGCAGGTTTTGTTCGTATCAGATGATCAGAGGTGATCGGCCCGCGAGTTGAAATTTTCTTTACTTTGGACAAAACGGAAAAACCGCGGGCTTCCGGACTGTTGTTCAAGTGTGCAAGTGTAGCAGCACCACGGATTCCGGAAACTTTACGTCTGATTCGTGAAAGTGTACGTAAGGTTTCCGGATTGAGGACCAGCGAAGTTTTCTTAGCTTTGATTTTTGGTAAGGTAGAATTTTTATTTAAATATTTTTCTGCCAATGTAACTGCATTGATCATGCGATCATAACTTTCGCGCGCGCTTGTTCCGAAAGTGATAATGCCATGATTCAGCAGAACCATGCCTTCATATATTTGCCTGTCCACATTCTTTGTAATTTCAAAAACTTTTCGGGCTAGTTTGAAGCCGGGCATCACATACGGAATTATCAGCAAACGATCACCATATACATGCTGAATTAACTTCTCCCCATTTGGGGTATTAGTTAAAGTAACAACTGCGTCGGCATGAGTGTGGTCAATCCAATTAAAAGGAATGATGGCGTGCAGCAGTGCTTCTACAGATGGACTTGGAGCATTTGGATTCGTCATGCACAGTTGCTGTTCACGTACCAACAAAGTGTCGCTGATATGCTCAAGCGCCGCCAGTTTCTTCATCTGTTTCAGACGAAGCGGAGTGAAGCCTTCCTCGTCAATTGCTGCTAAATTCTTGCCGCTGCCTTTGACGTAAAGAATATGTTCTTCTTCTCCAAATATATTTGTGTGACTGAGCTTTACGGAAGTATTGCCGCCTCCGTGCAACACAAGGTCAGTTTCCTGCCCAAGCAGCCTTGAAGAATACACACGCATTTGAAGTGAGTTTTCTTCAAATC
>LUQO01000062.1 GCA_001627865.1 SAR324 cluster bacterium REDSEA-S27_B3 | reverse complement strand
CCACCTCTATCATGAAATCCTGCTCTTTCCAAATCTCGCAACAACTCTCGAATTTTTCTTGGCATATATCATTGTAGTATCATATTAGTATCAGTCAAGAGTATTTTTATAATTTTATGGAGAGGTTAGGGGGTAGCGGGGATTTTCAGCGAATTCTCGTGTTTTCGTACAAAAAGATTGTTAATTCCATTTTGTGCATTCAGTAATATAAAATAGCGAAAAGGAGGCGGTAAGTTGGCAGTAGTTAGCGAGAGAAGGGAGTGGAGAGTGGAGAATGGAATTTATTATGTGTTTTGTGAGCGATACCCTGAACAGTCCCAAAGAGTTTTTGGCAAACAGCAAAGTGATTGGTAAGTATCGTATCTGCTTAAGTCAAATAGACAGGATGAACATGATTTTCAAGCTTGACTCGATATACTGTAATGCCAGTTTATTGAGTTGTCTGCTCATTTTTTGATCTTTAGTTTTTGAAAGGTGTTCCTCTGGATTCTGATCGGTCAGACACTGCCAGTCAAGGATGAGATCGATATCTTCTGAGAAGCGTTCAATCAAGCCATACACTTAGAGAGCGTGGTTCCCCCCTTAAACATCAACTGCTTTGCAAGTACTGTATCACTATAAAGAATATTCAGTACCCAAGTCACCCAGAAGTCCTTCTCTATAATAGCTGGCTTTACGCCCAAACCGGCTCCAACTTCTTGAAAAATTTCTTCGCAATAACGCTAAAAACGCAGGTTTGAACCCGCGTTTTCGTATTTATGCTCAATTGCATCAATCTCAGACTCTGTGAGCTGGCTAAACTCTTTTTCTCGTGCGCGCTTTGATAATTTACCGCTATTTTGATCCAGAAAACGAATAAGCAAATCAACCAGTTTATCTGGCATGTCGATATAGTTCTTGATGAAGTTATTTAAGGTGTCATACTTTTTCAAATAATCAACTTCCTCTGGCAAAGTTTTATTAACAGTCTCTTCAACACATTCGAAAAAGAATTCTGCCTGTTTAGTCGCATCAAAATAGCGATATAGATCGATAGTCTCATTCAAGACTTCAACATTGTTTTTTTCGGCAGATCGCCATTCAATCAGATCAAGTCGAGGCGTTGAAAAATACTCCAACGTCTGCCTGTAATCATCAATACGCTCCAGAATAACCGCAGATACCGGAAAAACCAAACCTTTAGGCACAAATCCTTTTTCCGCCAAAACATGGTGAAACAGATAACGATGAATACGACCGTTACCATCTTCAAATGGATGGATAAACACAAAGCCAAAAGCGATTGATGCTGCCATAAGTACAGCGTCATAATCACTATCAGCAAGCATTTGATACGTATTAATCAATCCAGACAAAAGATTATCCAGATCATCGGGGCACGCCGAAATATGCACAGGCATTGGCATACCGGTGGTCCGATCGTGATCCCCAACAAAACCACCCTCAATACGCTTACCAGGCCTAACAAATCGGTTGTCTGTAATAACAACTCGTTGAAGAAACTCCAACTCTTCAATAGTCAGTGCTCGTTTCCCCGCCTCTCCAATGATCTTTCCCCATCGCTCAATACGGCTATGTGCTGGCGTCTCCCCCTCTATGGTGTAGGATGCCTTTGAATCTTTTAACAAAAGAAACGCCGCAGCTCTACTTAAAAGATCGGTATGCGTCTTACCGATATGATCAATAGCGACCTGAGACAAATTTAAACCAATGAAGCGATCAAGTTTTTCCGTTCTTCTGATCAATGGACAAAATTCACGGGTTCCTGGTAAGTTATTACGAATTCGGTGGCGCTTTGAATCACGAGGCGCCCCTGGATATTGAAGTTTTTCATTAACAAGATCGACAAAATTACCTTGCTTCACATTCTCAATATCGAGTTCTTTCTCGCACAACCACTCATATAAAAACCAGATTTTCCGACTATAAGCACCTGTCGGTTCTGAGCGAACAATGTTAACGATTGCCTCTTGTTTAATCGATAAAAACAAGATCTTGAGAACAGCCAGATCAATGCCTTCATGTTTCAGCGCAAATGTAAGGTGACCATGTAGCGTGTCATCAGGTTTATGCCGTGGCGTAAAAATGTGCCATCGGCCCTTATCGTATCTTTTATGTTTTGGTCCTATTGCGGACAAATAATCAGGCGCTGGCACCAATAACCTATGCCCCTCAATTAATGCGGCATAACCCGCAAGCGTCGATCCAGATTCCAAAGCTGTAAAAGTATGAAAAACAGATATATAACGTGAATTTTGATTATAATTTACCATACTCATGAATTTAGATTGTTTATCTCGAAAAAGCATTATTTCATGAAAAACGATTACTTTCAATGAATATTAATTAAATTTTATAATTTTTTTGAAAAACTATTAAGGGGCGATAGATTGGATAAATGGGGAGTAATAATTAGGTACGTGTCCGTATGCCGTTATCGGCGATAAGTCTAATCGGGTTAAAGTCCCCCGGGAGGAATTGTTCGTGCACCTCCTTAGTACCAGGAAGCAGCGTTTGAGTAATCAAGTGTTGTAAGTTTCCTCTGGGCAAAATTGCAGACCGTAACGCAAGTGAACCAAGACAAAATAATAATATATGACTGATAAAGCGCTCTGTTATTTAACTGCCACAGAACTGGCCCTGAAAATCCGTTCTGGTGAGATTTCTGCAGTTGAAACAATGGAAGCGCATTTGGCTCAAATCGAAAATATCAATCCGCAGGTCAATGCCATAGTCACTCTTCTTCCGGAACTTGCAATGGAACAAGCCCGTAAGGCGGATGAAAAACTGGCCCAAGGCGGAAAGCTCGGTCCGCTGCATGGATTACCGGTAGCGCACAAAGATCTGGTGCAGACAAAAGGAATCCGTACCACATTTGGCTCACTTGTTTACGAGGATTTCATTCCGGAAGAAGACGCGTTACTTGTGGAACGTTTACGGGAAGCCGGCGCGATTTTGCTGGGCAAAACGAATACTCCGGAATTCGGCGCAGGATCGCAGACATTTAATAAAGTTTTTGGCGTAACAAAAAACCCTTATGATTTAAGTAAAACCTGCGGCGGAAGCAGCGGCGGTGCAGCGGTGTCGGTTTCTTGCAGGATGTTGCCTTTTGCGGATGGAAGTGCTTTAGGAGGGTCGCTCCGGAATCCAACTAATTTCTGCAATGTTGTCGGTTTACGCCCTTGTGTGGGCAGGGTTCCGAGTTGGCCAAGTGAATTTGGCTGGAACAGTTTTGCGGTTGACGGTCCGATTGCACGCACGGTTGAGGATGCCGCACTGATGCTGAGTGTTTTAGCCGGGCCGGATTTACGCTCTCCAATTTCACTTCCGGAAAGTGGTGCTGTTTTCCGGAAGCCTCTCGAGAGGGATCTAAAAGGACTTCGAATCGCGTGGAGTGCTGATCTTGGAGGATTACCCGTCGATTCCAGAGTTACTGAAACCCTGGAAGCTCAGCGGGAAGTTTTTGAGGATTTAGGATGCATCGTAGAGCAAGGATTTCCGGATTTTTCGGATGCGGATGAAATTTTTAAAACTTTCCGAGCCTGGTTTTATGAAATGAATCATGGTTCGCTATTGCCGGAACACAGGGACAAGATGAAAGAAACCGTGGTTTGGAATATCGAATCCGGGATGAAATTGAGCGGTCCGGAATTGGGACGGGCAGAAGTAAAACGCACGGCACTATTTCATCGGGTGCGTAAATTTATGCAGAACTATGATTTTCTGGCGCTTCCGGTGAGTCAGGTTCCGCCGTTTCCAATTGAACAGGAATTTGTTTCAGAAATAAACGGTGTGAAAATGGAAACCTACCTCGACTGGATGCGTTCTTGTTATTTCATTTCAGTCACAGGACAGCCTGCTATTTCGGTGCCTTCCGGATTTACAAGTGATGGACTACCGGTTTTGTTACAGTTGGTCGGAAAACCGCGGGACGATCTCGGAGTTTTGCAGTTGGCTTGTGCTTTTGAAAAAGCGACCGGATTTTATCAGCAAATTCCGGGAGTGGCACAATAAAATTTACATTGTCTCTTGTCACAATAATTACTACGCTCGAATCATCTTATGGAAGAGATTCGATGAGGAGTGGAACCGTATTTTTCGGTTTTCCATGATTGTTAACACTTACTAAGGAGAAGGAATACGCACAGGGCATCCTTATCAGTTTGGGGGC
>LUQO01000061.1 GCA_001627865.1 SAR324 cluster bacterium REDSEA-S27_B3 | reverse complement strand
TTGCTTACTGTAGAACTTTGTTCGTTAACACTGCAGCCGGAAGATATTTCAATTGCAAATATCATTTCAAGCGGACTTTTTGGAGATGGCGCCGCCGCTGTTTTAATGACTGGTGATCAGCATCCACTGGTTAAGGGTACTCATCAAAAACCCCATAAAAAGGTTGAGTTAGATAATTCCAGAGCCTTAGAGTATCAAAATCTAAAACAGAATAAACATTGCTGTCCCAGGGTTTTGAGCAGTCGTTCCATATTCTTTCCTGACTCAGAAGATGTTATGGGCTGGGATGTAACTGACAGTGGATTAAAAATAATGCTGGGACAGGGTGTTCCAGGCTATGCCGCACAGTTACGTCCCCATCTGGACAGATTTCTTGCAGAATATGAACTTTGTATTGCTGATATTTCAGTCTGGCTGACGCATCCTGGAGGTCCCAAGGTGATAGATACTATTGAGTCCGGTCTGGAGTTGGCTCCAAAAACTCTAGATAATACGCGCAAAAATCTTCGTGAATTAGGAAATATTTCCGCCACATCTGTGCTGATTTTACTTGATGAATGTATGAACGGACCTGCTCCAAAAAAAGGAAGTTATGGATTAATGCTTGCGTTAGGACCGGCATTTTCAGGTGAAATGGTTTTGCTGCAATGGTGAGTCTTTGGGGATTCACTGCCCTGGTTGGCTTACTGGCAGCTCAGCGTTTGTGGGAACTGCGTCAAAGTCGCAGCAATGAAGAGCGGATGCGTGAACAGGGCGGCTTTGAGCGTTTTCCTGAACATTATCCTGCAATCGTTATTTTGCACATAACCTGGTTTGTGTTGATGCTGGCAGAGGTTTGGTACTTTCAGACATCTCCCCGGTTGTGGTTGCTGATTGTTGCAATTACAGGATTAGTGTCGGGACAAATATTACGCTATCTGGCAATCATTACGCTTGCAGAGCGCTGGTCAACACGCATCTATGTTGTTCCTGATAAAACACTGATAAATCACGGAATTTATCGTTTTGTACGACATCCAAATTATCTGGGAGTGAGTCTGGAAATAGCGTGCGTGCCTTTAATACATGCCGCCTACGGAACAGCACTGCTATTCTCAGTGTTAAATTATATACTGCTTCGCCATCGTATTCGTTTGGAGGAACAAGCGTTAGAGGAGATTTAAATGAATCTCAACCTTTACTTTGACAAAGGTACTATCCTGCTTCATGGTGCGGACGAGCATCAGCTGTCAAGTTTTGAAGGGTTGAAATGGGATGAACGCACGAATTGTTTACGTGCGCCAGCGTCTGATTATCGAAAACTTGTAACAACTCTGAGGAAACAGAAAATTAGTTACCGGGACAATGCCCGTAAATTTTCTGCAGTGACTTTTCCACTCAAAAAAGAAATTATTCCACGATCCTTTCAAAAAGAAGCCGCGGACGCCTGGATGTCCGAACAGCGTGGAGTTGTGACGCTGCCTACCGGAGCAGGGAAAACCATACTGGCTGTGATGTTGATTGCCAGAACAGGGCGTCCAACATTGATACATGTGCCTACAATTGACCTGATGGGACAGTGGAAAGAGGTTCTAAGCAAATATTTTGACACACCGATCGGTCTGCTTGGAGGCGGGGTAAATGACATACAATTGATTACAGTGGCCACCTATGACTCCGCTTTGCTGCATGTACCATATCGTGGTGACCAGTTCGGATTGCTGGTTTTTGATGAATGTCATCACTTACCGGGCGAGCAGTTTCAATTTACCGCGCTGGGTTCAATCGCGCCATTCCGTCTTGGGCTGACTGCAACTCCGGAGCGTTCGGACGGAAAAGAAGACGTACTTTATGATCTGTGCGGTCTTATTTGCTATCAGGCACACATTGATGAATTAAGCGGACAAACATTAGCGCCATATCTTGTGGAAACTATTGAGGTTGAAATGCTTCCGGAAGATCGTGAGCAATATGAAATTTCCCGCAAATGTTACATTGATTTTTTACGGAAAGCCCGCATCAGTTTTCAGCACCCAAACGGCTGGGCTATTTTTTTACGCAGAACCAGTGAAAGTGCGGAAGGAAGGGCAGCATTCAAAGCATATTTGCTGCAAAAAAAGCTCAGTCAGGCTTCTGAAGCAAAAGAAGAACTTTTATGGAAACTGATCCGTAAACATCAGGGCGACCGCATTCTGGTGTTTACACAGGACAACGAAATGGCCTATCGCATTGGACGAAATTTCTTTTTGCCGGTGCTGACACATCATACAAAACTTCTGGAACGGGAAGAGTTTTTGAAAGCATTCAGAACAGGTGAGTATCCTGTGCTGATAACTTCAAAAGTACTGAATGAAGGAATTGATGTTCCGGACGCGAATGTCGGAGTGATTGTTTCCGGAAGCGGCAGTATTAGGGAGCATGTTCAGCGGCTTGGGAGAATACTGCGCGCGCGTCCTGGAAAACAGGCAATGCTTTATGAACTTGTCTCCAAAGATACCGGAGAATATTTTACTAACCAAAGACGAAGACAGCACCGTGCTTACGAAGGATATGCTTTGCTTCCGGACGAACCGGGACAAAATTCTGCCAAAATTTAATGATCCAGAATCACCAAAATTTCAGGAAATTGCATCCGAATTGGTTGATGTGTTTTCTGCTAGTGTGGGTGATGTTCGTGAAAACCTGGAAGATCGCGCAAAACAGATACTGGAAGGTTTCCCGATAAGCGTCGTGGTTGGTCGTGGATTAGAAAAGTTGTTGCTCGACCGCACAGAATTTGACACCGAAGCCAAAACCGAATTACATGAACTGAGGGAAAAAGTATTCCGGAAATCTTCGGAGTTACTTTGTGGAAATGGTCAGGATTACATGTATAATTTAGACAAAGAAGATGCTGGGGTTTTGGAGACTTATCGCAGCGCTGTGGCAGGTTCGTCTGGTTTTGAAACTGGAGAGCTGAGTCGGCAGCTTTATGGTGATTTGCCGCCTTTTCAGCAAGTGCTGCAGTTTCGTAAATTAACCGGGGAGGGACTGCTTCATCGCTACAATTGCGCTCAAGTCCAGGGGTTGCTGCTACGCAGTGAAGGTATTACAGTCACATTGCCTGACAGTGGAGCAGCAAAGCTGAGGCAATTGTTGAAATATCTGCGCTTCAACAAATTACTGGCAAAGATCAGTTTTGATCACAAAAAGCAGAAATCGCTGGTGTTGAAGATTGACGGCCCATTGAGTTTGTTTTTAAACACACAGAAATATGGTTTTAATCTGGCAAATTTTTTTCCTGCCATTCTGCAGCAGCCTGAATGGGAACTGGAAGCAGAAATCAGAATACGTAAAAACCGTTCACATATTTTACACCTAGATCAGTCTTGTGGCATTCGTTCGCACTACAGACAATTCCTGGCGTATGTGCCTGAAGAAATCCAGTTGTTAAGTCAACAACTTGAGAAAAAATTACCGGATTGGAAACTGTCTTCTTCGGCAGATTTTGTGCCGCTTCCGGGGGAATCACTTTGTTTCCCCGATTTTCTTTTGACACACAGTTCCGGGAAAAAGGTGTCTCTCGAACTTTTCCACAGCTGGCACTCGGCTCCTCTTCTAAACAGGCTTGCTCAACTTGATGCACAAAAATGGATGCCTTTGTTGATTGGGGTAAACCGCAGTTTAATTAAAAATGAAGAATTGGCGGATCAGGTTTATGCTTCCCCTTATTTTTCACGATTTGGTTTTTTATTCAGGGAAACCCCAACAGCCACTAAGCTTCTTCCTCTGTTGAAGGCATGGTTGAGGAATTGTGAAAAGACTAATTAGGACAAAGCTTCGAATCCAGTTTTATCGGTTCAGTCAAATACTCGCACAAAGAATAAAAATCATTTGAAGCATAGCTGGAAATTGCCGCACGCAGTACACTTTTTTGATATCCGGCGATTCGTCTGAAGTCTTTGAGAGGAATAACATTTAAATCCTGTGGAAGTCTGGAAATAAGATTGTGGGTAACTCCGATGAAAAGTATACCCTTCTCATCTCCATCGAGAGTTTTATTAATTCTGTTTGCAATGAACTCATCTCTTTTTTTCATCAGTGATTTTTTTCGGAACCAGTATTTAAGATAAACCCCGAGTTTTTTGATGGCATTGCTGCTTCCGGAAAAGCCCAGCAGCAGTTCCTTTTCACGTTTCACAAGTTGAAAGTCTTCAGTAAGCATAATTTCCGCCCCCCGCCCCAGAAGCTCAGCAACAATGCGGTAATTTTCACTTCCATTTTTGACTGCCTCTTCTATAATTTGTTTTGCCGCATCTCCATCCGTAGGCATACCATCCTGATAGATCTTCAATCCTTCTATAGGAATTTCCTTTAAGCAGTTGCTCAGGTTTTCCCAATAGCCGCTGATCGTTTGTCGATGCTGTTCACTCAGCTTCGTCCCAAGACTGCTGTTACCCTTTTTGGTGGCCAAACGTTGGATGGTGTCCATCTCAACGCTGATATGAAGGACAGGTGCAATCAGCAGCGTTCTCACATCCCTCTATTGATCGTTGTTAGCTCTTTCAATCACATCAACCAGTTTACGCAAATCCAATGGTTTATGCATTATACCAAACACCTTGGGATTTGCGGCCAGAATTTGCTGTACCTCATCCTCTACAGAATAACCGGTCATAACAATGAATTTACATGATGAATCCATAAACTGAATTTGATTGATCAGTTTATCACCCCTCATTTCCGGCATTTTTTCACCAGCATGCTGACAAAATCAACTTCATCGTCTACGACAAGAATACGTTTCTCGGTCATAATTCAATGTAATAATAAAAGAATTTACTGATTAACCTTTACTTTTTTCATGTGTATTTCAGCCGCCGCTCGAATTCGGCGCGGGTAGCCGTGTCGGTGCCCTGCATGAGGAAGAGTACGACTCCGGAAGTCAGGAGCAGGAGGGCAGGGAGCAGGAAGTTTTTCATGGTTTTTGGTTATCGGGTTTTAGGGTAATTTTTATTGTTTTTGATTGAGCCCGAACCAAATGCGAATTGAAGATTCTAAACGCTTCGCGTCACTTTTTGAAAGAATTCCGACGCTCTGAATGACCATATTTTTTGAGACGGTATAGATCCCACGTTTCACAGCAGTAGGACGATTCAATCCTTCAGATTTCCAGTTTTTCAAGATAAACTCGCCTTTTCTTCTGACACGAGTATTGCTGGTAAGGGGAACAATAAACACATCATTAGAGCGCGTATTTTCTGAAGTAATGACAGCCGGACGGACTTTGCTGTCCGAAAAATCAGAATAGGGATAGCTCACGAGAATAATCTCATTTTTTGAGAAGTTCGGCATAAACATCATCCTCTGCATTATCCCAAACTTTATCCAACGAGGATTGTGACGCTTTCATCCAGAAGTCATCATCCTCATTTCTTTTTTTATCCCAGACAATCAAGAGTTCTGTTTCATAATCGGGAATACCGAGTGGTAAGTCGATCAAGGCATGCCCGGCATGGTCAGTTTTCACTTTGATTTGTGTCGCTTGCATAATCACTCCTTTTTAAATTGAACTAATCATTGAAGCTTGCCATTTCTACACAGCAAGATAAAAGCAGGTTCCCGGCCAACAGGTGCAGGGCGAGGGGTTCGATGATGGCGATGTTGGCTTTGGTTGTCCGTTTGCTTTTAAGAATGGTGGCCAGCATATAAAGCCCTTTTTCGGTGAAGTCTTTTGGTAAATAGGGTGAAAACTTTAATTTTTCAAGGTGGTCAACATTTTTGACCACCTCGTTTTTTTCTTCATCTGTAATTTCAAAAACATAACCGTGCGGAAATTTCTCTGGATTGTTTTTAATTGACATATTTATGTCTCTTGTTTCTACTGTAAAAATATACATCTTTATCGCTTTTTAATATATAAACATAGTATATCATCATATTACACAGGGTAAATTTTTGCCACATCGCTATCCAAAACAACTTTTTCATTTCTGAAGTCAATGATCAATTCTTCGATATTTTCTATTTTGATGATGCTCATCTTATTTTCTTTTTGGGACACAGATTTTCATGATTTACCTGATAATTCTAATTATTTTTTCATATGAATCAGCTATATCTGCGTCCTATATCTTTTCATTTCATTTTCGGTCTGACCGCATTCAACAGCGGCAGCGACCCCATTTTTTCCACGAAGTCAGCGATAAACCTTGCCTCTAATTCTCTGTACTTCACTGTTCTCAGGTAACGGACGTTCAAGAAGCGCTCGTTGACAAATTTACGAATTTCATCTGTGTGCCCATATCCGTTAAGGTAGGTCAAGAGACGCTCACGGATATTCTTTGACGAGCCATAATACACAATCCGGGATTTCCCTTGCGGGTAATCGATTTCACGCTCGCTTGTGCTAACTTCATATACTCCTGCATCCTCCGGAATTGTGGATACAACCTCCAGATCAAACGCGGAAGCTTGCCCCAGACAGATTGGGAGTTTGGGTTATTGTTCCGTCTGATTCTTGCCGGAGGAATTCCCATTCTGTTCCTGCAGTACGTCACATATCTAATTGAAATGTTCACCACCCCTTCATCCAAGAGTCTCCGTCTGATGATCCGATCCGTCAAAAAAACCGTTTCCTGCTGAATCATTTCTTTGATTTTGATGCCGAACAGGAATGACCGTTTTGGAAACAGATCAGAAAGCGGAATAATATCACCACCAGGTAATTGGACATGTTTTCTCCGCACAATCCGACTGATAATGGAGGGATCAAGATAATCCGGATAGCTCCGGACGTATTCGTCCAGGATGGATTGATAAGGCAGATGCAGTAATGCGGCAGGGTTGCCGGTTTGGATGAATGAAGACTGCGCATTACCGATGATCGCCATTAACCGTGATGTGATTCGGTTTCGACTGGTGATGTGATTCAAGAGATACCACTGTTTAGTGGATAATTCTGTATCTTTTTCAATATGAAACTGCACCGCAAATTCAGGGCAGGAAAAAGTGAATCCCGTCTTGGTGAAGCGTCCAAGGTATTGGGGATTAAATGCATTGGAAATAGGATGGTGGGACAGTCTCACTTGCCCGGTGGAAACTGCATCATTCAGCCATTGTGAATTTTCAATTGAGCGAACCAGCTTAAAGAATTGACTTGGTTTCATTTCCATATATTTTGCATTGATAATTTTCTTGATTAAGGAGCTAATGCGAGATTTTGATTTGGAATGACAGATTTAATTTATTTATTCGCTTTTTTTGTTCTTGCATATATTCAACAGCATGCCAGCCTTTTAATGTTTTATTTTTCATAATGAATTAACTACTTTGCCTGCTCACTTTTCAAAACAGAAGAAAGTATGGCTACGCTGTGTTCTGTAAAAGCCATTGGTATTGCACCTCCCAATACTTTCATAGAAGGTATCACAAATTGTGATAGCAAATTGTTCACTTCTTCGTGTTTCAATTCAAACATAAAATCTTCCGGAAAACGTTTAATATTTCGAGTGACTTGTTCATTAAGTCTCTTTGTATCCACACCATACAACTCGGCCAAATCCCTATCCAGCATAACTTTTTGGCCGCGAATCAGCAGGATTTTACTTGAGATCTGTTCAAGTGGAATGATTTCACCGGTCATGGATTATGTTTCTTCATCGAGACATAATTCGATGGCTTCTCTAATCCGGGGATATAATTCTTCCATATTCCTGGCCTGTGTATGGCAACCTGGTAAAGATGGAACACTTGCAACAAAGAAGTCATCCTCATCCTTTTCAATGATTACCGTAAATTTCTTACTATCCATCTTTGTATCTCCGCTCTTAACAACAAGTTTAATTCACATCCTTCTTCCTTTGTCATAGTCACGAAAGGATTTAAAAGAGGCCGCCTCTTTTTTTGCTTCTTCTAAATCCATTGCGTCCTCAATTTCTTCAATCAATTCAGCATAATGAGGATTTTTTTTCATGGAAATCCAATATGATTTATCGATGATGATTTTGTCTGATAGTGGTGTAGTTTGCATTTTTCCTCTTTTAAGTTTGAAAGTGAAATTTTTCGTATATCTGAAACCCAATATTTGTCATTTCACCATAGAGAGAAATCTTTTTGATCTCAATGCTTTACCTTTTGCAAGATTTCTCGCTCCGCTCGAAATGACACGGTTTTAGGTCTTTTTACGCATGTATCATTAGTCATTGTGGTTTTAATTAATCTTTTGAAATTCATCGCGTGATAATTTCAGTATCTTTAATATCTGTTTTTCAACACCGATAGAAATGTCCTCAGATCCATGTTTAGGAACAGGGAAAGTTGTTTTTCCATCTGAGTAAATTACATGAGATCCTTTTTTACGGACAATGGTATATCCCAATTTTAGTAAACGTTTATTAATATCTTTGTATTTAAACGGCATGAAGATTATCTAATGCTTTTTTAGCTAATCTCTCAATATTTAGTTGTTCTAAATGAAAATCCATTATCATATCTATAACATTTTTTAATTCAGAAATGGCTTCTTGTTTTGAATAAGCAAAAGCAAATAAGTTATCTTGACCTTCTACTTTCGCCAGAAATCCTTCACCATCTTTATTGATTTGTATTTTCATGTAATTTCTCGTTTTTCGTTTGGCTACTGGTTATTAGTTGACTCACAAACGCTTATCAACAAGTTTAATTCACATCCTCCTTCCTTTGTCATAGTCACGAAAGGATTTAAAAGAGTTCGCCTCCTTTCAGGCAACCTTAAGGGGGAGATCGAGAATGGCCCGTGTGCCTTTCCCCGGTTTGCTTTGAACACGGATATTTCCGTGATGTGCTTTTACGATGGAGTAAACTACAGCCAGTCCAAGTCCTGTACCCTCGCCTGTTTCACGGGTAGTGAAAAACGGTTCAAAAATCCGCTCCATGTTTTCTTCAGGAATGCCTTCGCCGGTATCTTCCACCTCAACCTGGATATTACCACTTTCAACTATTTTGGAGGAGACTCTGAGTGTTCCGCCTTTTGACATGGCCGTGCGGGCATTTAGCAAGAGGTTCATAAAAACCTGGTTCATCTGGTCAGCGTTGGCTTGCAGCCGGGGTAGTCGTTTCAGGTCCTGCACCACCTTGATTTCTGAAAGCTCAAACTGATGGCCCACAATAGAAAGCACATCTTTGATAAACGTGTTGATGCTGACTGGTATCATGGTAGTTTTTATGCCGCCTCGTCCAAAAGCCAGCAATTTCTGGGTAATGCCTCCACAGCGCAGGCTGTGCTTGTTGATCATTTCAATAGCCTCTCTGAATTTATTGAATTCACGACGTCCCATTTTCCTCAGAGAGTCATAATCCAGTTTGGCCAGAAGATATTGTGCGTTTCCGGAAATGATGCCGATCGGATTGTTAATTTCGTGGGCGGTTCCGCTGACGAATTCGCCCAGCGCCGCCATCTTGCTTGTTTCACGCATCTTGATTTCTGTTTCCTTGCGCAGAGTAATGTCGTACAGGAAACAAACTAAGCCGATCGGATCATCACTTGTGTCCAGGATGAGGGGAATCTGTACATCAAGAGAAAACTCGTTTCCCTTCAGATCATGCCCCAGACGCTCACCACGCCATACACCTTCATTTTGTACAGTTTCTATAATTTTTTCAGATGGTTTTTCCTTTTTCCAGAGACTCTCAATACTTTGTTCCAGCACCTTTTGTTCACTGCTGTAGCCGAACAGGTTGAGGAAAGCGAAATTTGCGTGAGTCACTTTGCCATCCATGTCCGCCAGCAAAATAGGGCCTATGGAAGATTCGATTGCCTCTTGGCGAATCAGAACTTCCTTTTCCAGCCGTTTTCGTTCCGCGATGTCACGGATCACTCCTATAAAAGACAGCACCTCCCCCTGTTCGTTTTTCAGCAGTGAAACATTTATTTCGATCGGATGAGGTATGCCGTCAGCACGGATGATGCGAAATTCCATGGTCTTAGGTTTGCCTCTTTCCAGCACATTCCGGAACTCTTGCATTACCCATCTCCTGTCTTCCGGAGCAACAAACCTGATGGCACGCTTATTGATCAGAGATTTCCTGGCAGTTGCACCAAAAAGGTTGAATGTTCTCTTGCTTGCTCTTAGAATGCGCCCGTTGAGGTCAAGCACAATGATTGGATCCGGAGAAGTATCCACCACCATCCGGTAAAGTTCTTCTGACTCCTTCAGCAATAATTCGCTCTTTCTGCGCTGTTCCTCGGCCTTTTTTCTATCCGAGATATCAACCATCATGGAGCGGCTGAATATGGGCTGACCATTCTCATCATTTTGCCAGATTGCCTTTAAAGACACAGGCATCAGAGAACCGTCCTTGCGTACAAAACTGAGTTCGGTATCAGCTTTTCTTGTCTTAAGTCCGTCCTCAAATTTTTTCCGGGTATTTTCCAACAATTCCAGAGGAACAAAATCCAACAGGTTTTTGCCCACGAATTCTTCATGGGAATATCCCAGCGCGTCAAGCTCAGTCTGGTTGCTTTCCAGAATAGTACCGTCCGGAGTAAGACTGTGGTACATAAAGGGTGCAAGGCGGTATAAATCCCTGTAGCGTTTTTCGCTTTCAGCCAGCTTCTGTTCTGTCTCAAGCTGTCTGGATATGTCCCTTGCGTCCAGTATTATGCCCTGGATTTCTCCGCTTTTGGAACGCAACACTGATCCGGATACCAATACCGGCAGATGATTCCCATCTTTGCTGATCATGGTTTTTCTTGCATCCCAAAAAAATTCTTCTTCTTCTTCTTCTTCTTCTTCTTGAAAGAGTGTTTTAAAGTCAGGGGAAGACAATTATTTTTCCCAGTACTCAAGGTCGGGGAGTGGTTTTTTTGCAGCATCGTAAAGCAGAATATACACGCCGCTTACATATTCATCATTTTCCCAAACTGGAATAATTCTCAGGTTCAGATCTTCAAAATAATTTCCAAAGGAATCAGTAAAAGGTTCAGCTTTAAAATTAATTTTTTCACCATGCTCCAGGCATTGATTGACAGCAGCAGCAATGCTGGATTCCGACAGCATCGGAGTTTTCGTGGGATCAGGCAGTTGATCATCCGCCAACGGTGGATTGCCGATCATATTCATAAACCATTGGTTTGCCTTGACAAACTTTGCGTTTCTATCAATCTGCACAAATCCGATTCCTGCCTTATCCACATAATCCTGTATCATTTCCAGAATGATCTTCAAATCTCTGATGTCATCCTTAAACAGTTTTCCGATCGGCATGCCCTTCAATTCATGCGGGGTATATCCCAGCATATTGCAAGCGGCAGGGTTGACGCTTTCAATGGAGGAATCCGGGTTAACCACAATTACAGCGTCACTCATAGATGCGGTAATGCTTTCTGCATTTTCCCGGGCCTGTTTGACTTGCTTTTCCAGCTTCTTTTTCTCGATGAAACGTTCCTGCAGCTCTTCACCAAGCATGTTGATTCCGGCGGCCAGCGCTGCAGATTTATCATCATCCGGAGAAACTGCGGCACGCGCGGAGAGGTTCCCGGAAGCAAATTCCATCATGACTTTTGTTATTGCGTCTATTCCGGATTCTGACAGTTCCGGAAGAGTTTTGTGTTCTATTTCAATTGCCTGAGCCATATCAATGCCTCCTCTTCTATATTAAAAAGTCTGATTGGGTATGGGGGACGATCCAGTCCAATAAAGAAGTTGCCAAGCATCCTGCTCAGCTTTGATCCGATCAGTAGAGCAACGCCAAGCGTAATCTCTGAGGCTTCTTTGCCTGTGTAAAATTTACGTGATTCTTTGTCTATAGATCTGACAATACGGATATCGATCAGGAAGGCCCGCTTTCCCCCACCGCTATTTTGAATGATTTGTTTAATTACAGCCATGTCCGCCTCTGCTATCCTGATCGTAACATTTGCCTCTTCAATGTATTTGACTCGAATAATGCCGTCTTCATCAAGCAGTATGCTGGATACATCAGTCTGCTTCTACATTTCAGACATACTTACATTTGTCTGTAAATTGAATACGTCCCTTTAGATTCTGCCCGGGGGTTTTCAGTAATATCCCGGATTTTCTGTCTAAGTAATCCGGATTAAGAATACTTCGGTTTGATACTGCTTATTTGCTGATTAGTACTGCTGATGCCTACATTTGCGTATCTTACATACATTATAAGATAAGTCAACGTAAATTGAGCTAAATGAAAAAGTATTTTATTGGCATTCCGGACTCAATCCTGGATTCTGATGATTTATCAGAAGCTGACCTCGACTGGATTGGAGGTGGATAGGATTTGGTTATTTGCAATTGCCTGCCATGTGAGATGCGGATTGCCAGGCAAGTGAACAATGAAGTTTACACATTTAAATGCGGAGCTATTTCAACAGGAAATGAGTATATACCACATTGGAAGTGAGACAATTACTACATGAGTCAACGACTCATGGGCTTTTCAATTCTTCTCATATTTTGTTTTTGGTTCAGCAACAGCTTGCTGTCTGGATTCTGATTGTTCGATTAATTCATATTCGATAGTATCAGCAGAAAAATCCTGACCATTTGGCCAGGCAACACCACCAAAACACAGTTTAACTTGTTTGAAATAAACTGGATCTTTTAATTCTATAAAAATACCTTTGTCCTTGTAGGGCTTAACATCAAATAACCCTGTTTTACCATTTGATAATTCAACAAGTAATTTATGATCTTTTTTTACCTCCACTGATTTGATCTGTAACATGTTTTAATCTTTATTGTAAGGGGGCAATTTTAAATAGACTATCGCCTTGAATAGCCAGCTTCCAATCAGCATTCAATTCATCTTTATGAATTTCTATCCACGCTTGAACGAGTTTCAGTTTTTTCTTTGGGAAATCACAAGCAATTATTTCACCGCTTTCTATGGAAATACTTGCATCATATTCCGCGTAATTAATGTGAATATGTGGCTTATGATGATTTTTATCATCAAAATAAAACATATACACGGTAATACCATAAAATATTGAAATTGTTGGCATTAATTCACATTTATTTTTTCATCAGCACCACTGTCCACAGTAGCAACACCTTAGAAGGGTTAAGTGAAGAAAAAGTTGATAAAGATTTGAAAGTTGTGAAAAACGCCTGTTTACGAATTTCCATAAATTAACACTTTGTAAGTATATAAACAAGATACCAGCTTTGCCTGGATGGATGCCGTTCAAATTATAACTGATAATTTGTACGGAAAGGGTATTTAAAAAGCAAATATGATGGTTTAGTATAAAGTCCAAATAAGAAAATCAACACCTAATAATATCAATATGTTAAAGGGTTAAAATTGCGGAAAATGGACTTTTTACGGGATTATCAAATATAGTTAAATGCCTGGGGGATTCAGCAAAAATTTTTGCCTGAACCACAATTAAAACAAGTCTGTTGTTCAATCCGTCTTCGCTTGTAAATGGC
>LUQO01000060.1 GCA_001627865.1 SAR324 cluster bacterium REDSEA-S27_B3 | reverse complement strand
CCGCAGGCACCAACAACAATTGCTGAAAAAAAAATTAGAAGTGAGTAGCGTAATGCAGTCATGAAATTTTGTGTATCCTGTTTGTCAGTCAGTTAAGATCAATTCTAAACAAATGTTGTAATGCAATTACGGGGTAAATATGCCTGATTATTTTAATTTTGATCTTAAGTACTGTTATTTTTTACACTCGGATTTAGTATGCTGATCAAATCTAATTCTGATTATTACTATAGCAAATTAATGCTCTTTAAGCAAAAAACAGCACTAATTCAAAGGGCTAATTTGCGCTCAGGCAACCATTAAAAAATGCAGTCACCAATTCTTGAAATTCAAACAGCATAATGCTATGATTCCTCTTTAAAATCATTTTGAAAAATCTTAATTTTTTGTTTTGCGAAATTTTTTGAATATATAATAATTTCATACCTTTAAAGCAATAGGACTTATGAAGGAAAAAACCGCAAAGAAAGTAATGGAGAAATATCTACTTTTATCAGATATCGAAATAAACGGTGAAAGACCATGGGATTTACAGGTTAATAATCCCGCAGCATTTGACAGGATTGCCTCCGGAGGTTCGCTTGCAATGGGTGAGAGCTATATGGACGGTTGGTGGGACTGTGATGCTCTTGATCAGTTCTTTGAGAAAATATTTGAAAATAAACTTGATCAGAAATTAAAAACAAAATCCAGAAAACCATTTTGGACTTCATTTATTAAAGCCAGAAAAATTGTTTCTCCAGACAAATCTAAAGCGTATGAAATCGGGGAACGACATTATGATAAAGGGAATAAACTGTTTACTTTGATGCTTGATAAAAGGCTGAATTACTCCTGTGGATATTGGGAAAAGGCCAGTACACTTGATGAGGCCCAGGAAGCAAAACTGGATTTGGTTTGCCGCAAACTGGATTTGAAACCTGGAATGAAAGTTCTTGACATTGGCTGCGGCTGGGGAGCTTTCGTAAAATATGCCGCAGAAGAATATGGTGTTTCTGTTGAAGGCATAACTGTTTCAAAGCAACAGCAGGTTTTTGCGGAAAAACTATGCCAGGGACTTGATGTCAAAATTGAATTGAAAGACTACAGGGAAATTTCAGGTAAATTTGATCGTATTGTCTCAATTGGAATGTTTGAGCATGTGGGTTACAAAAACTACAGAAAATTCATGGAATTAACCAAAAGGTGTTTAACCGAAGACGGACTTTTCCTGCTACATACAATTGGCAGGAACGATTCAGGAAAATCAACTGATTCATGGATTGCAAAGTATATTTTCCCTAATTCAATGCTGCCTTCAGCAGGTCAGATTACAACTGCAAGTGAAGGCCTTTTCATAATGGAAGACTGGCATAACTTCGGCCAGTATTATGATAATACTCTGATGGCCTGGTATGATAATTTCTCCAGGAACTGGCACTTTTTAAAAGAGGAATATGACGAAAGATTTTTTAGAATGTGGAGATACTATCTCTTGTCATGCGCGGGAATATTCAGGGCAAGGATAAAACAATTGTGGCAAATTGTCTTTTCAAAAAATGGTTTGAAATGGGGTTATCGCTGTCAAAGATGATCTGAAATCCAGCATTTAACTGAAAGAATTTCAAAATGTGATGGAGCATTGAGTTATTAAAAGCGGCGGGTAAAATTTTTCTGAAGATTAAGCGGAAAGAAATGTCACGCGTTAACAAACAGCCAGGGGTTTTCGCTCCTTGCTTGTTGCTCAAACTGCTGTATTTTTTCTTCAAATTGTAAGGTCCATCCGATATCGTCTAATCCGTTAAGCAGACAGTTTTTAGCAAACTCATCAATTTCGAAAGAGAAAACTTTGTCTTCAGGACTGCTTACTGTCTGCAGAGGAAGATCAACTGTCAGCATGCATCCTTCATTTGCTTCAACTTCCTCAAACAAAGATTGAATTTCATCTGCCTGAAGCGCAACAGCCAAAATTCCGTTTTTCCTGCAATTGTTATAAAATATATCGGCGAAACTCGAAGCAACGATGGATTTGAAACCGTAATCCTGTAAAGCCCATGGCGCGTGTTCACGGCTGGAACCGCAGCCAAAATTTTCCCGTGTCAGCAAAATCTCTGCACCTTGATACCGCGCATAATTCAAAATAAATTCTGGATTCATCTCTGTGCCTGCGTCATCACGATAACGCCAGTCATGAAACAGGTGAACTCCAAATCCTGCCCGGTCTATTTTTTTTAAAAATTGTTTTGGAATAATCTGGTCCGTATCCACATTAATTATGTCAAGCGGCACAGCTTTTCCGGAAATAGTCTCAAATGCATCCATATCAAAAAAATTACATTTATACCAATATTAATTAATGCGCGGATCCACAAAATGTCCGGCAATTGCTGCAGCAGCTGCCATCAGTGGGCTGACAAGATGTGTGCGGCCGCCTTTTCCCTGGCGTCCCTCAAAGTTTCTGTTACTGGTAGAAGCACAGCGCTCTCCGGGCTTCAGAATATCATCATTCATGGCCAGGCACATGGAACATCCCGGCTGACGCCACTCAAATCCTGCTGAAATAAAAATTTGATCAAGTCCCTCCTGCTCTGCCCGCTGCTTGATGAGACCGCTTCCGGGTACAATCATGGCAGAGACATCTTCATGTACTTTACGGCCCTTAACATATTCTGCCACAGAACGCAGGTCTTCAATACGCGAATTTGTACATGAACCGATAAAAACTCGGTCAATACTTATTTCCTTGATCGGCAGGTTTGCTTTAAGATCCATGTAATTCAATGCTTTCTGCACTGATTTGCGCTCAGCAGGATCTTGTATTTTTGTCGGATCCGGAACTGTGCTGTTAATGTCTGTGACCATTCCGGGACTTGTTCCCCATGTTACCTGAGGTAAAACATCGTCTGCGTTTATGTTTACGATTAAATCAAATTCAGCACCATCATCAGTAGGGAGCTGTTCCCACACTGAAACTGCCTCATCAAAAGCATCCCCTTGCGGGGAATACGGTCGATTTTTGAGATATTCAAATGTCGTTTCATCAGGAGCAACCATGCCTGCCCGTGCTCCTGCCTCAATTGTCATGTTGCACAGGGTCATGCGTCCTTCCATGGACATGCTTCGAATCGCTTCTCCGGCATACTCAATTACATAACCTGTTCCACCGGCGGTTCCGATTTTCCCTATGATCGCAAGAATTATGTCTTTAGCAGTAACATTTTCCGGCAGCTTTCCTTCAACTCCAACCAGCATGGTTTTAGGCTTTTTCTGCTGCAATGTTTGCGTGGCCAGCACATGCTCAACTTCAGAAGTGCCGATTCCGAAGGCCAACGCACCAAATGCTCCATGAGTCGCTGTATGGGAATCTCCGCAAACGATAGTTGACCAGGGAAGTGTCAGTCCTTGCTCCGGACCAATAACATGCACTATTCCCGAGCGCTCATCTCCCAAATCAAACAACGTGATACCGAACTCTTTGCAGTTCCTGCGTAAGGTCTCAACCTGCAAAGCGGATATTGGATCTTCAATCGGTTTATCCTGATTCCTGGTGGGAACATTATGATCCGGGACAGCAAAAGTTGCTTCCGGATGCATCACGGCACGACCGGACATGCGTAATCCATCAAATGCCTGCGGGGAAGTCACTTCATGCACCAGGTGTCGATCAATATAAACGATCGAGTTTCCGTCCTGTTCATGCACAAGATGAGCGTCCCAGATTTTTTCAAACATTGTTTTTGGCATTTCGAAACTCAATACATTCTATTCAAACTTAGATTTAACAGAGTAATTTGATTATCACTTTTCGCTCTGCATCATGAACTTACTGATAATCAATCAAGCAGGCCGGATGAAATAATACTTAAAAAACTTTAAATAAAGAATTTGCGCACTGTAACAAGCAGTTTGTCATATTTCGCTTTAATTTACCATATTTTTCAGTATTGAATAATTATAACGAATAACTGAATGGCTGCATCAAATCTGTTTAATTAAACCACATCCCCGCCGCCGGCACCGGCTATAACGATGGAACCTTCTTCCTCAAGCCGCTTGACAACCTTGATAATTTTTTGCTGGGCTGCTTCTACATCAGAAATTTTTGCCGGTCCAAGGTTTTCCAGATCATCTCTTACCATTTCCGCTGCCCTGGAAGACATGCTGCTGAAAATCAGATCCATAACCGCGTCACTGGCTGTTTTCAGTGCAAGCACCATGTCTGCCTGATCAACATCTTTCATCACAATCTGCATCTGCTTGGCATCAATCAGGGCCAAATCTTCAAAGGTGAACATCAGCTCACGAATCTGTTCTGCAAGATCCGGATTTGTTTCCTCTATGCTAGCCAAAATTCTAGTTTCAGTGGCTTTATCCACCGCATTTATAATTTCTGCCACAGGTTCAATTCCACCCACAGCCGTTGCCATACTTCCTGCTGTTTTCATTTCTTCCGTCAGCACCTCATTCATTTCCGAAACAACCCCGGGAGGAATGCTTTCAATCATTGCCATTCGGTACAAAACGTCTGCTTGCAAACTCTCAGGTAATTCACGAAGTACATTTGACGCTTGTTCAACGTTCTTTAAATAAGAAAGAATCAGTGCAATTGTCTGGGGATGTTCAGTTCGAATATAATTTGATATCATTATGGGTTCTGCGTATCGCAACGCATCAAGTCCGACATCATCCTCGCCAACTCTGAGATTTTCGCCGAGCTCCTTTGCCTTGTCTGCCCCTAAAGCTTTTGTCAGGGTGTTCTTAACGAAATCAGGCGAAGAACTTATGCTCACACCGTCATCAGTCATAATCGAGTTCCGATAGAATTCCTCAAGCACCAGGTCCAGTTCTTCTGGAGCCACATCCGTAAAGCGGCTCATGTAATAACCTACCTGCTGGATTTCAGACTCCTCCAAATTTTTCATCACATCCGCTGCCGCATCTTCGCCCAGGGCAAGTAATAATATTGCGGCCTTTTTAGGGCCTGTTATTTTACCTACAGCCATATCACCTCACTCTTACAGTATTTGGTTCTTTATTATATCGTATTGAAATGTTTTAAGCACCAATTCAAATATAATTAATTTGCGTCAGCTTTTCATCATTTCAAGAAACCGGCCAAACAGGTAAGAAGCATCTCTTGGACCTGGTGCAGCCTCCGGATGATATTGCACAGAATAAGCAGGATGATCCAATGATTCTATTCCCTCAACAGTTTGATCATAAAGGCTTCTGTGCGTCACCCGGACATTCTCCGGAAGAGATTTTTCATCTACTGAAAAGCCGTGATTATGACTGGTAATTTCAATTTTTTCTGTTGCGTAATCAATCACAGGATGATTGCCCCCATGATGCCCGCAATCTAATTTGAATGTGCGGCACCCTAATGCAAGAGACAAAATCTGATGTCCAAGGCAAATTCCGAACATGGGCAATTTGCCAAGTAAATTCTTTACTGCCTGAATTGCCTCATCAACTACTGCTGGATCGCCCGGACCATTTGACAGGAAAACACCTGCAGGATTCATCTCCAGCACTTCTTCTGCAGAAGTGTTCCAGGGCACTACAGTCACATTCATACCCAAACTGTTCATGTTCCTTAAAATGTTGTACTTTATCCCAAAATCATAAGCAATCACCATCATGGGTTTTGTTTCCGCTTCAGATGCCCAAAAATAAGACTCCCTGGCGGATACCTGTCTTGCCAGATTTTGTCCAACCATTGAAGGCAAATTTATCGCCTCTTCACGCAGAATATCTAAAGTGTGACTGGAGTCAGATGGAACAAGCAGTCCCGAGCATTCGCCGCTTGAGCGAATTGTCTTTACCAGAGAACGTGTGTCTGCTCCTTCAAGTACAGGAATTCTGTTTTCAATCAGCCAATCATCAAGTGTTTGCGTTGCTCTCCAGTTACTGCTTATTTGACTGAGTTCGCGAACCACAAGAGCTGAAGCATGTATTGTTTTTGATTCCATGTCATCCTGATTGATACCATAGTTGCCGATGTGGGGATAAGTCATGGTGACTATTTGGCCGGTATAAGACGGGTCTGTCAGTATTTCCTGATAACCTGTCATTGATGTATTGAAAATGACTTCACCAGTAGCCTCAACAGGGGCACCTCTTAATTTACCACGGAAAAATCGCCCATTACTTAAAACAAGTAAACCATCTGTAGTACCTCCCAAATTAACGGCATGAAAAGTTTGTGACATGGATGCTTAAACCACTTGTGTGGGATTTTAATCGACTAAATCAGAACAATCTCAAATGTTTGCTGAACAGAAGGCTGCTGTATGCAGTTTTGCACAACAATTTTTTTTATTCGGGAATTGATGTTCAGCTAATTTTTCCATTTAATCAGTGTATCCTTTTAACAACATAGAGATACAAATGGAAATGTTTATTATTCGGCTGATAAAGATACTAGTTTTGAAATTAAACGTCGAGTGCTTCGTGTGAAATAATCACAAACATTTCTCCAAACAGACAGCATTTGATGATTTGCCGTCAATAGGTATCATCCTTGAATAAGGAATTAACGTTTTCCATGCATGTTTCAAAAGCCTGCAAAATGCATAACTCAAGCGGAGCATTCTTCGATTCGACAAATAAGGTATAATGTTATGTATGTTGAATTGCTCAATCTTAAGGAGTGAGCGATTATCATTTGATTTGTCTTATGAAATAATAAAAGATTCGTCTTTAAATTTGACCTGATTTATGCTTGATTATTAGATGAAGTAATTTCTTGGAACATACTGCCCGAATGACAAATCATGAACACACCGGTCATCACTTTTCTACTGCTGTTTTCTCCATAAGGTTTTAGAGATGGAAAAGAAAGATCAAATAGAAAAAGAATTTTCAGGTACCCGATCAAGTAAGGGCGGTTCGAACAATGCCATGAAAGGAAATTCCTTGACAACCAACCCCTTTCCAGCACTTGATTTTATAAAAATCGAGAAGGAAATTATACTGGCAACTGAAGAAATCAAAAAACTCAGCCGGGCCTCCTTCATTCTCAAGATGCGCAAAAAAATCATACCCGCTGATTCTGATGAAAAAGGGAGCCATGTAGATGCAAGCATACTTGGCAATCAGGTAAAAAGTGCCTCTGTTTATGCTATTGTTTCCAAAATTAGCAGTGCTCCAAAAACAAGTCTTGAGAGAGTCAAACTGGTCCGAGCAGTAATGCTGGAAGACAAAGGTGATCTCCCCTTGTCTCTTTACCGTAACCTGCTGATTCAGGCCGCTATTACTATCTATTTGGGAGACATAACACCCGCTACACTGCAAATAGCCGGTCAAACCTACCGTTTGTATCTGGAAAAAATTATCAGCACTCATAAAAAAAACCTGCTTGTTGTTCAATCAAAACAGCTCAAGAATGTGAATCTGGATGTTATTTCAGTAAATGACTTGATCAGCAAGGAAGATGATGAGGAAGAACTTCAGGAACACGAGATCAAGGCAATCCAGGAAATGAAGTTAACTCTTAAATTGCAGGAATATTCAGAAACCCTTGATGAGGATACTCGGGGGAGCATAACAATGTCCATGCACATAGATGAACTTGACGCGCTCTCTTCTAAAAACAAGGTCAGGAGTCTGTTTGGAGGCAACTCCAATGCTGATACTGTTAAAAATAAGCATCTGTTAATTGTCCGCAAAACCCTGGCTGCAGTGGAAGTGATTAAACGAATTCCTGTACTGCATCCAATTGGAATACGGATAGTGGGAAAACTTCAGGCATTCGACAGCAAGCTTGCCCTGCCTCACTTAATGGAAGCCCGTTTACATATGCAGGCACTCCGGTTTCTTTCTCTGCGTGTGATAATGGACGATTATTCTGCTCGGCCTGCCATGACACCTACTTTCAACAAGGCAATAGTGGCGTACCATAAAGCATTAAAAAGATCTTCTTTTGCAAATCCCAAACGTGGAGACATCACTGTACTGGCGGAATTTGCTCAGATATCTTTTTATGCGTATCAGCATCGCAAAATGTTGAATCTGGCAAATCATGGGGTGTTGAAAATACTGGAAATGGGGAAAAAAGCCCTGGATGCACTTGTGCCGAACAACAGAGTTTATCTCGGCCAGCAGAAGCAAATCATCAAGGCCATTGGGTCATTGAAAAAATATGGCTGAAGAGAACAGACGCTGTTTTGTAAATATCCCTGCATAATTTGACCTGGAACTTTCTGAGAGACCAAGCAATAACTTAATTGGAAAGAAGCGGTTCAAGATGTTCAAGTACTGTCCGGCTGATTATTTTATGCCCCTCAGGATTTGGATGGATGCCGTCAGGCAGGTTTAAGTCCGGAACATTACCTACTTCCTTCAGCAGAAACGGAATCATTGGCAGCTGATAATGTTCTGCCAGTTCATAAAAAGCTTTTCGGAAAGATTTGGTATATTCCCGTCCATAGTTTGAAGGTATTTGCATTCCTGCCAAAAGTACCTGAATTTTTTCAGACCGGGCCATTTCAATCGCTTTCCCCAGATTTTTCTTCATGTGTTCCACGCTCAAACCTCGCAGGCCGTCATTTCCTCCGAGGGCTATTATAATTATGTCTGGTTTAACACGCACATACCATTGCAGACGGGATGGAGCGCTTGCGCTGGTTGAACCGCTTATTCCCGCATTTATCACTTTTACATTGTAACCCTTACTCAACAGTTTCTGCTCCAGTAAATGAGGATATGCTTCCTCCTCTAAAACTCCAAATCCTTCTGTCAATGAATCTCCAAGCGCAACTACTAATGTTTGAGCAGCTGCAAAACCTGAGAAAACCACTGCAGTAAACAAAAGCAGTCCTTGCCGGATAATTCTTTTCCACACAAATTTCATTTTAAACTTCATCCTCAAAACTTTTTTTTAAGAAAAAAGAGAATTGAGTACCCATTCAACAATTAAAAGATCAATAAAAAATTTAGTCTGTTTGTGATAAGGTATTGTCTGCGCAACTTAATTGTTTGAGCAAGACTTTTTATTACTGATTTTTTTAATTTGTTCCAGACAAACAATCTGATGACAGCAGCTGAAATTCAAATATTACTGCAGAAAGAATTCCCAGGTTACCAGATGAACGTTGAATCATGTAAAAACAGGACCGCAAGAATTCTTCTTTACACTGACCATACCCATTTGCGTCCGGGAGGAACAATCTCTGGCCCAACGATGATGATGCTGGCCGATTTGGCAATGTATGCTGCAATTTTAAATACAATCGGTTCAGTTGTTTTAGCAGTGACTACAAATCTAAATATCAATTTTTTGAAAAAACCTGAACCGTACAAAAGCCTTGTGGGAGAGTCAACCCTGATGAAAGTGGGCAAACGTCTGATAGTGGGGGAAGTCAGCATCTATTCCGAAGATAATCCGGAACCCGTGGCGCATGCAACATGTACATATTCAATTCCTCCGGAATCTTTTCGGGCATGAAAGTTGAGCTGAAACAAATCTGAGCAAACCATGAGTGATGGAAAAATACAATTAATTCAGACTGACATTACAACCATGAATGTGGATGCGATTGTAAATGCAGCTAATGTTACACTGTTAGGTGGAGGAGGCGTAGACGGAGCAATACATCGCTCTGCGGGTCCAGAATTGCTGGAAGAGTGCAGGTCTTTAGGAGGATGCCCTACTGGTGAAGCAAGAATTACCAAAGGGTATTGCCTGAAAGCAAAATTCATAATTCACACAGTCGGACCAATCTGGGAAGGTGGAGTAAATAGAGAACCAGAACTATTGGCCTCTTGTTATCGCAGCAGTCTTCAGCTTGCTGAAGACTATATAATCGAAACCATTGCCTTTCCGTCTATCAGTACTGGTGTTTACGGTTATCCAATTCAGCAGGCCAGTCAAATTGCCATAAGGGAGGTCAGGAATTTTCTTGCAAAGAAGTCATTTTTCAAACAGCTTAGTTTTGTTTGTTTTTCCGCAAATGATTTACATACTTACCAACAGAACCTGCAAAAATAATGTGGTGGATTCTAAGTTTTATTTTATTAATTATTCCTGTTCTTGAAATTTGGATTCTCATGGAATTGACTTATATTATGCCGCTCAGCACAATTTTTTTGCAGTGCGTTGTAACACTGGCAGCTGGCGTGTGGTTGATGCAGGGTGAAAATTTCTCCTTGTGGTCTCTTGTCGAAAGTGAGCTGCGTAACAAACGGCTTCCTGCTGAAGAAGTACTCGCTGATTTGCTGCTATTGGGAGGAGGAGTATTGCTGATTGTTCCGGGATTATTAACAGACGCGCTTGGGCTGGTAATATTTATTCCGGCGGTCAGGCAGGAAAGTATCCGATTGCTACGGAATCGTATGAGGAAGACTTTGAACCTCCCTGCACTGGAGAAGTGACTTCTGGCAATGAATTTTTCAAATTAACTTAAATTATGTTCACAGGTATAGTACAGGGAATAAGAAGAATCTCGTCTGTTACAGATTTTGAAGGTGGAAGAAGGCTTAGAATCCAACTGGATGATTTATCTGAAAATCTGCAGAAGGGTGCAAGTGTAGCGGTCAACGGAGTGTGTTTGACTGCTGTAGATATCAGCGAAAGCTGGGCAGAATTCGACGTCATACAGGAAACTCTCAACCGCTCCAATCTCAGCACTCTCAAATCCGGTGATCATGTTGATATTGAACGCGCGTCCCGCTTTGGTGATGAAGTAGGCGGACATCATCTTTCAGGACATGTTGACTGCATGGGAATCATCAGGAAAATAAGAAGCACTCCGAATAATCATGATGTTGTTTTTGGTTGTGATAAAGAATGGCTGCGTTATCTTATTCCAAAAGGATGGATTGCCATAGACGGCGCCAGTCTGACAGTGGTTGACATCGGAGAAAACTGGTTTTCTGTTTCACTGATTCCTGAAACTTTAAAGCAAACTGTCCTGGGCCTGAAGACAGAAAGTGAAAAGGTGAATCTTGAATTTGACCATTCCGTCAAAGTAATTGTCCATACTATCGAAAGAATATTGCCGGAGATCAAAGAAAATGCACTGTCAAAACTGAAAGATTGAGACAATAAAAAAGTTTGAAAGAAAATAAAAGTATTGACAGTCATCGAGTGAGGAGCTAGCATTGTAGGGTTTGCAGGAGCTGAACGCAAGTTCTTTGAAAAGGGAATCAGAACAGACAGAAAGCCTGTTCCTATCC